>CAZRMQ010000017.1:0-24966 GCA_964601185.1 uncultured Pirellulales bacterium | reverse complement strand
GCTGATAAAGTCGAGCGTCAAGAGGTAATAGTTCTGCTTACGCCCCATATCGTAAAAGAGCCGAAAGAGACGCTTGGCGATGCGAGAGCGGTAGATATTGCTCGCAAAAGAATTGGTGCTAAGGATGAATTGCAGTGGGTCAGCAGATCGAGGTTGATAGAAGACCGTTATGCAAAAGCCGTGAAATATTATCTCCAGGGTGACAACAAATCTGCGATGCGAGAGCTGATAATAGTTCTCGAACTCCGTCCGACATATCTGGAGGCGATACGGCTGAAGGAAAGGATTATTGCTGAAACGAGTCCGGAGGATGTGGACGAGATGGAGAGAACTATGCTGGAAGCTATCGAACGACAAGAAGCCTCTAATTGGCGGAGAAGGTAAGTGATTGGTAACTGGTAATTGAATTTATCATTTAACCAATAACCATTTAACCAGTCCCTAAGGGACCAGTCCCTAAGGGACCAGTTACCATTGGAGCAGTTGATTTGAAACTTGGAAGAAACACATATACTACTCCCCTCAGGGGCGCTTCGCTGCGTAGCACGAGCGCTATAGTCACGGCTATTGTGGCAGGCGGTCTGTTTATAGCAGGCCTTGTCACATGGCGATATTCGGGCGTCGCAGCTGCGGGGCGCAGTTGGTGTGGAGTAGTATATATTAGCGCATATTTCGCCGGTGCTGTGGGCGTGATTTGGCTCTGCTGGTTTTGGCTGAAACTGGCGCGGACAATTACGTTCATGACCGAAGCGCTCAAATCTGAAAAGCCACTATTTGTCGGTTCGAGCACCAATTCGCTAATAAACGAGCTAAGCGAGGTGATTAACGGTCGGATTGAAAGCTATTCCAACCTCTTGGAGCGGCTCCAAAAGCAGGTCAAGGACCTGCAAATCCAGGTTCAGTTGTCACGAAGACAAAAAGGAAATACCGAAGCTATTATATACAGCCTTCACGATGCGGTAATTGTCATTGATGAGTTTGACAGGTTGTTAATGGCAAACGAAGCTGCAGGAAAGCTTTTCAATTTTGATTTCATAAACTCCCAGTTTAAGCCCATTGATTCTCTTATAGTTCCTGACAAACAGGAATTTGTGGATTTCCTGCGCCAAAGCAGACAAAGTGAGGTAGAAGCCACCAGGCATGAAATCGAATTTTTGCAGGACGAAAGGTTGAAAGTTTTAGATTGCATTATTTCGTGCGTTTATGATGACAGACAACAAGTTTGCGGCGTCGCAGCAGTGCTGCACGATATTACGAGGGAAAAAGAAATCCAGAGAATGAAAAGTGATTTTGTAAGTCACGTCTCGCACGAGCTAAAAACACCTCTCGCTTCTATCACGGCCTGCTCAGAGATGCTCATGGATGGTGAGGCCGAGGACGAAGAAACGAAAATACAGTTTTATTCAGTGATTCAGAATCAGGCAAAAAGATTGAATAGGCTAATTGAGGACATCCTGAATATTTCACGAATAGAGTCCGGTTTGATCAGGATAGAAAAAAGTCCGACCAGCCTGACAATAATAATAGAAGAACAGTTGCAAATGATTAAAAGCTATGCTGAAGAAAAAGAGATTGAAATTATCACGCAGACGCCGATCATTCACGATGTAGTTTATGCCGACAAAGATATGATTTCTCAGGTCATTGTTAATCTGCTCAGCAACGCGGTCAAGTACACTCCTCGTGGTGGCTCGGTCAGAATTGATACTTTAGTTGATGAAACATCAGGTGTAGCGCAAGTCACAGTGAGTGATACGGGTGTAGGAATCCCAAAAGATGAAATCGAGCATGTCTTCGATAAATTTTACAGAGTGAGTGCAAACAGTAACCAGGCAAAAGGGACAGGCTTGGGGCTTAATCTTGTTAAACAGATAATCGAAAAAGTTCACAAAGGCCGGGTGTTTGTTATAAGTGAGCCCAACGTAGGGAGCACATTTGGCTTTGAACTGCCGTTGGCGGCAAGCCATGCAGTCGAGGCTGTGTAACAAATAGTAACTACTGATAAAGAATTATGTTCTCAACGTTAGTTTTGCGGGGAGGTAACAATGTCTGACAAGAAAGTTTTGGTGGTAGATGACGAGATACATATTGTGCACGTGGTAGCGATAAAACTTCGTAATAATGGTTACGAGGTTGTATCGGCCGATAATGGTGCCGACGCTTTTGAGCTGGCCTGCGAGGCAAAGCCGGATGTCATCGTTACGGACTTTCAGATGCCCATTATGTCTGGGTTGGAGCTTGTAGAGAAGCTGCGACAATGTGAGTCGACCAAAAATATACCGGTGATCATGTTGACCGCCAGAAACTTTGCTATATCGCAGCAGCAGCAGAAAGACCTGATGATAATGCAGTGTCTCAGCAAACCCTTTAGTCCCAGAGAACTGCTGGGACATATAGAGGATGTTCTGCACAGTAAAGAGGTGAGCAAGCAGAACCTTTAACGCATTTTGTATTTTGGCAGGGTTGTAATGAGCACCGCCGTTAAGAATTTAAGCCCATCACAGCTTATTGAGTTGAAGAGGTTTGGTGGCAGGATAAATAAGTTCGGCCTCAATTTCGCAGTTTGCGATTGTACCGGCGAGTTTGTCCTGTTGTGCGAAGGGGGTAAATTCCAATCGGACACGCAGTACTTGGTCGAGGTCAGCCGATCCGCTCTCGGCGGATTAAATCAAAACCATGAGGTGCCACAAAATGCGACTGACTTGCAGCCCAATGGAAATGGTCCTGGTAATCCCGGTGTGAAGGTGTTTCGATTAGGCCAGGAAAATCAGGTTTTAGCTGCTGTTCTAAGACAGAAAATCGAAGCTGTCGGTGTGGCGTTGGTTGATTTGGGCGATAGTTCGTCACGCGTTACGGATCCTATGCAGCAGGACCCTGATCGAGCCGGGGCGATTTTCAGTGAGATGCTTGAGCTTTTAGCTGAGAATTTTCAGATCACTTTTAAGGCTGAGCAGCAGATTGAAAAGGTCAGTATTGAGCTGGCGCAAACATACGAAGAGCTCGTATTGCTTCACAATTTGAGCACAAATATGAAGGTTACCGAGCAGGATACCAGCTTTTTGCAGATGGCTTGTGACAGCTTAACTGACATTGTTTACATCGAAGGTATTGCGATCCTGTTGGAAAAGAACATAGAAGGTGAAAAAAAGCTGGTTATTGCTGCAGGCTCCGGACTGATAGACATAGATTCACGGATGGCAGCTATTTTGCACAGCAGATTGGTTGACGAAATAAACAGCGGCAAAGATGCCCTGCTGGATAGCGCTGTATATTCTCCTTTTAAGTATGATTGGTCGGGCAACATAAGAAATATTATAGCGGCACCTCTATTTGGTAAAGAAAAAAGAGAATCGCATCTCGTGCAGGAAACCCAAGCTGGTGACTACGTAATAGGGCTGATGGTGGCCATAAACAGAATTGACAAGCCGGATTTCGACAGCACCGATGTGAAACTGTTTAATTCAGTGGCCGGCGGGTGTGCCGTGTTTGTCGAGAACGGTGAGCTTTTCACGGATCTAAAGGAATTGTTTATAGGTTCGTTAAAAGCACTGACGAGCAGTATCGATGCAAAAGACACATATACTCATGGCCACTCGGAGAGGGTAGCGTTTATATCACGATGGATCGCAGACAAGATTGCTGAGGTAGAGCCGTTGGAGCAGGAGCAGATACACAAAATTTATTTGTCCGGGCTGCTGCACGATATAGGAAAAATCGGAATAGACGAAACGATACTGCGTAAGAAGGGCAAGCTGACCGAGCAGGAATGGGAGCATATAAAAAGGCATCCTTCTATAGGGGCCAGTATTTTGGGCGCAATAAAACAGATGCGTGACATTGTGCCTGGTGTCTTGTGTCACCATGAACGGATTGATGGCAAAGGTTATCCACAGGGTCTGGCGGGCGAGCACATACCGCTTGCAGGTAAAATTGTGGGATTGGCTGACAGCTTTGATGGAATGACGTCAAAACGAGTTTATAGAAATGCAAAAACTGTGGAAGAAGCGATTGAGGAAATAGAAAGGGAGCTGGGAGCGCAGTTCGATGAGAAGATAGGTAGATTATTTCTTAACAGCGATGTTTATCAATTGTGGGAAATTATCCAGAGCGGTTTCAGTGACGGTTACGGAAACATCAACTTCTCAGAATATGGGACCGCTGCGGTGGGAGTATTAATAAGATGAGAACTAGAACCCAGGATTATAACGATGTAACTATTGTGGAGCTGCAAGGTGAGCTGGATGCCGATCTTGTCGAGCTGCTTCAAAATGAAATCATTGGTATAGTCGGAAAGCATAAGGTTGGCATCGTGCTTGATTTGAGCACTGTGGGATTTATTGATAGTCATGGACTTGAGCTATTGTTATGGGTGCGTGACTACTGCCGTCAGAACAAGACCCAGCTTAGACTGGCGGGGCTTGATGAGAACTGTTCGAGAATTCTTGAAGTCACTCGACTTGAAAACGAGTTTGGCCGTTACGCGGAGCTTGCAGAGGCAGTAAAGAGCTTTGTATAGAAAGCTATGAAAAATCCGAAGCACGAAACAATATCAAAATACAAATGTACAAATGACCAAAACGTTTTGAATTTTGGACTTTTGTCATTTGAATTTGTTTTGGATTTCGTATTTCGATATTAGATATTTTATGAAGTAGTGGTTATGGATCAGATAGCCGTAGAAAATAAAGCTCAGCTTGGTCAACTGTTGATCACGCGGGGCGTTATAACAAGTGAGCAGGTTGAAAAAGCCCTTGCTGAACAGAGCGAAGAGGGCCATCGCAAGCTGCTTGGTGAGCTTCTCGTTGAGATGGGTTTCTGTACCGAGAACCAGATAGCTGCGGCGCTGGCTCAGGGTTACGGTGTGCCGTATGCACAGGTTAGCCCCAAAATATGCGATGCAAAGACATTTGAAATCCTGCCGAGAGAATTTCTTGAAGAGCACATTGTTTTACCCCTGTTTAAAGTTCACGATGTCCTAACGGTGGCGGTGAGTGAGCCGACAAATGTGTTTCTGATAGATGAGATAGAGCGGATAAGCGGCTGCAAAGTTCAAATAGTTTGTGCTACTGCCAAGGACATCAAAGGTACGCTACAGACATATTTGCCTGCCGCCAATGTTTTTGTCATCGATGATATTATTGATGAGGAGGGATTAGAAGACTTTACGCTGATAGAGAACATCGCTCAGGATATAAGCAATCTTGAGGAGGTGGCGGGCCAATCGCCAGTTGTCAAGCTGGTTAATTATCTGCTCTATAATGCTGTTCGGGAGAACGCCAGCGATATTCACATTGAGCCGGATGATAAAAAATTGCGGGTGCGATACCGAGTTGATGGCAGATTATATGAAAAAATGCGCCCACCACATCAAATGCACTCTGCGATTGTTTCACGTATTAAGATCATGGCTGATCTTGACATCGCTCAGCGGCGTCTGCCACAGGACGGTGGTATTCACGTTATATCGGGAGGCAGACCTATCGACCTGCGGGTGTCGGTTATGCCCGGCAACTTCGGTGAAAAGGTGGTTATAAGAGTTATCGATCCGCATAAAGTGCTTTTCAGTCTCGAATCGCTCGGCTTTACTTTTGAAAACCTCCGGCGTTTCAGAGAAGTGATACAATCTCCGAATGGCATAGTTTTGGTGACGGGTCCAACCGGTTCAGGGAAAAATACTACGCTTTACGCCGCTTTATGTGAGATAAACAGCGAAGAGATCAACATTTGTACGGTTGAAGACCCGGTGGAGTGCAATATATCGGGTGTCAACCAGTTTCAGGTAAGCACGGCTGCCGGCTTTGAATTTTCAACAGCATTGCGAAGCCTGTTAAGACAGGACCCCGACATAATAATGGTCGGTGAGATTCGCGACGAATCTACGGCTAATATCGCCGTACAGGCGGCCCTGACTGGGCATCTGGTTTTGTCGACTTTGCATACCAACGATGCGCCTGGTGCGGTGACGCGTTTGCTGGACTTGAAGGTTGCTCCTTATCTTGTCAGCGCCTCGTTGATTGGTGTCTTGGCCCAGCGGTTAGTACGCAAGATATGTGCGACCTGCAAGACGGAGTATGAGCCGGCTCGTAATATAAGAAAGGTATTTGAACAGCTCTGTGGAGAAGAAGGACCGTTTTATCGTGGTGTAGGCTGTAAGAAATGTCGAAACACCGGCTACGCCGGCCGGATAGCAATTCATGAACTCTTTGTGCCCGACGACGAAGTCAATGAAATGATTAATGAAAGGGTGAG
Source organism: uncultured Pirellulales bacterium (assembly GCA_964601185.1). GTDB lineage: Bacteria > Planctomycetota > Phycisphaerae > Sedimentisphaerales > Anaerobacaceae > CAZRMQ01. The sequence goes on along the minus strand of CAZRMQ010000017.1, from coordinate 18,717 downwards.
CACAAAGAAATTGAGAGCAAAGGTACTTGAAAAAGGAATGATTCCTTTGCAGATGGATGGAATTGAAAAGGTAAAAGCCGGAATTATATCTCTCGAAGAAGTATTAAGAACGACCCAATCGGCGCTGTAATGTCTATAACAACATAAGTATGCGAAAATGGCTGTAATTACACCTAAAATTACGAAAGAGCTTGATAAAACGGTAAAATCCGCTAAAGACGTGGACGGCCAGATTCTTATGCGCTCTTATCAGCCGTTAAGTCATCAGGTCGGCAAACCAAACAGTCGTTTCAGTAATGCAAAGGTAAAACGTGCAGAGTTGATAATGTTCACAACTGAGCTGTCGGTGATGCTCGACAGTGGTGTGGTGCTTAGCGATGCTCTTGATACGATTTCAGAGCAGATTGAGCACGAAGTATTCAGGATGATAATTATAGAGGCGGCCGAGGCGGTTAAAAGCGGCGAAAATTTTTCAAAAGCCCTTTCCGCTTATCCTAAAGTTTTCAGCCCGATGTTTATCAGCATGGTCAAGGCTTCAGAAGCATCCGGCAGAATGTCGGAGATGCTCAGTGTGCTCAGCGGTTATTTGGACTTCGAATGCGAAACGCGCAAGCGCATTAAAGGAGCACTTACTTACCCGTTCATAATGGCACTGATGGCTGTGGCGGCGACGGGGACATTGATGTTCTTTGTTTTACCGAGATTTATGAGTATTTATGAATCCAGAGAGGCGGAGCTGCCGAAAATCACTCAGATATTGGTTTGCTTCAGCAGAATGTTAGGAAATTACCGGGTGATGGTACCTTTAGGAACGGCTGTAGCATTGGCACCGGTGGGATTATATTACTGGTCACGGACCGCGACCGGTCGGAGAGTGATAGATTCTATAAAGATTCATACACCAATACTGGGTACAATGTTTATTGATATGGTGGTAACTCGTAGTATGCGTATAATGTCCACAATGATTAATACCGGTGTTCAACTTATGGATTCGATAAATGTGATTCAGGGAGCGTGTGATAATTACCATTTTCAACAGCTCTGGGCCGGAGTAAGTGAAAAAATCCACGATGGCTACCAGTTGTCTGAGTCTATACAGCTTTCTCACGGCGCCGATTTGATTGCTCCGGGAATTATACAGATGATTAGGGCGGGAGAGAAAAGTGGAAAGCTGGGGCAGGTCTGTGACAAAATATCGGTTTTCTATGAGAAGAAGCTTGAAGCTTCGATAAAAAATGTGATGACGCTTATTGAGCCGTTAATGATTACAATTCTTGGAGCTATCATTGGAACCGTTGCTATAGCACTGCTGCTGCCGGTCTTTAGAATATCAAGTGTAATCTCACATTAAAACAGAAGTCAGAAGACAGAAGTCAGAAATCTGTTTTCTGTTTTCTGACCTCTGTTCTCTGTCGGTTAAGATCAATCGATACAAGAACTTTTCGGCATGTGCAGTGGTTTCCAAGGTGACATACAGCGAGCATTGAGGCGGAAAATTCCATCGGAAATGATGGGACATTTTCTATCCGTCCGTAACCGATTGTTATGTGAGGCAGAAAATTCTCGAAGCTCGTTTTCTCGGGATAGTTCTTAATCCATGATAATGTTGCCTCAGCGACCTCCTGGTCATATATCGTATCTTTAGTAACATTATAGCTGAAGTATGGCTTGAGCTTCTTCATAACCATTTCATGCAGCGATTGAAGCTCTTGTGTTTTCACTATTTCAAAGCCCGATATCGTTTCGCCTCTAACAGTTATTGTAGTCAGTATGGCAGAAACTGTCAGGCTTCCCGGCAGGCTTTCCTTAGCTGTCAGCTCTAATATTTTTTCGATGGAAGAAATGTCCCTTTCATCGATGCAGCCCATAGCCAATGAAATATGAGGCAGACAATTTTCTTTATTCAGCACTATTTCGGAGCCGAATTTTTCCACAAGCTCAGCGTTTGCTCGGATTGCTTTGTCCATCATTTCATCCGATGGCAGCAATACTACATCTACGGCTATTTTGCTCATGTCTCAATCCAATCTGCATATATGCTTACTTACCGCTCCCCCTGCCTTCGCAGCGCCGAAAGGTGTCCTGCGGAGGGCAAGCCTGTCCCCGCAAAAGCGGGGAATCGCGGCTCTGCTTTGAGAAATAACAAAATTATTCTCTTTTCGAAATTATGTCTATAACTTCATCATATTGTTTTAGAACTTTCTTGTTTTTCTGTTTAATAAAATGATTGACCAGGACAATTGCCAGACAGTTGGCAATAAATCCCGGCACGATTTCGTATAATTGATTGCTTAAGCCAGCCCGCTTCCATACCACCAAAACAACTGTGCCTGTCACCATACCCGCCAAAGCTGATTGCCAGGTGGTTTTGCGACAGAATAATCCGAAAAGTATCAAAGGCCCAAATGCCGCTCCGAATCCACCCCAGGCATAAGCAACTATCATTAAGATTGTCTCATCCGGACGCAACGCCAGGACTAATGCTATTGTAGAGATTATGATTACGCAGATTCTGCCGATAAGTACGACCTCCCGCTGAGAAGCATTTTTATTTATCGCTTTCTGGTAAAAATCTTCCGTCAACGCCGATGACGAAACTAAAAGCTGCGAATCTATGGTTGACATAATCGCCGATAAAATCGCAGCCAGCATTATTCCGGCAAGCCACGGGTGCATAACTTTATTTATCATATAGATAAAGACTTTTTCATGCTCGCCTTCTGCTGCATTAAGATTATCAAACATGCCAATGCCAATAAGGCCGATGACAACTGCTCCAGTCAGCGAGAGAAAAACCCAGATGATAGCTATGGTCATTGATTCTGTCAGTTTACCAAGAGATTTGGCACTCATAAATCGCACTAAGATGTGTGGCTGACCAAAGTAACCCAGGCCCCAGGCCATCATGGAAATAACCATGAGAATGGTAAAACCATTTCCCTGGGGAATAAGACTCTTCTGGCTGTGTGTCATAGCCTCACGTATTGCGCCGATTCCGCCGACGTTGAAGTACGCCACCACTGGGACGATTATCAAAGCAAGCACCATCAGTGAGCCTTGGAATAAATCGGTCCAGCAGACAGCTAAGAAACCACCTAAAAAGGTGTAAATTATTATTATGCCGGCCCCGATGATTACAGCTATTTTGTATTGAACACCGAAGGTTGATTCAAACAGCTTGCCGGCCGCTACTAATTGCGCCGAGGCATATATGGTGAAAAATATCAAAATTATTATCGCCGAGATCATCCGCAACAGACCTGTAGGGTCACCGAAGCGCTGCTCAAAGAAGCAGGGCAGTGTTATAGTATTGGTCTTTTGCGTGTAAATCCTGAGCCGAGCGGATACGAGCTTCCAGTTCAGAACCGTCCCTATAAAGAGTCCTGCCGCTATCCAGATATTGCTTATCCCTGCTAAGTATATCACCCCCGGCAGGCCCATCAGCAGCCAGCCGCTCATGTCACTCGCCTGGGCTGAAAGCGCTGTCACCCAGGCCCCCATGCGGCGACCGCCCAGGAGATAATCCTCGATGCTGATACTCTTGCGGTAAAAATAAAAACCAATACCCAATAAAAGTATGAAGTAAACAAAAAATGTAACCAGTGTTGGTATCGACATATTAAACAATAACCACAAGTCATTAACCACAAAACACAAAAAGTCCTTTAATTATTAATAGTCAACAATAAATAATCAATCGAAAAGTTCTATCGGTGAAGGCTGTGTGTGACCAGATTTTATGGCAGGCCCTTGTCATTGCGAGCACGCCCTCGGCGGGCGTGGCAATCTCAAAACTATGAATGGAAGAGATTGCTTTGGTCGCGGAGTTTACCCTGAGCGTAGTCGAAGGGCTCCCTCGCAATGACAATGGCAGATAATATCACCTCAGGAATACTGTTACACAATGCCAGAGAAATTAGTCATACACTAAAAGCTGTGAATCCATAGTCTTTTGATAATTTCTTGACCGACCGCCTATTTGTGCTGTATCTTGCAGCAAGATTGATAATTACCACCATTAAGGTTAAAGTCAAATGGGCCAGCTAAATTTCATTCCGATACGGTTAAACGTAGGAGGTCAAAAATGAAACGTCACTTACAAATCCTTATTTGCGGTGTATTTCTCTCACAACTTTTCGCTGGATGCGCTCGCGAAGCTGCCGTTCAAGTTCAACATAGCGACATTACGGCAAAGGAAAACGAGTGGCTGGCAAAGGCTTATCGAGAAGACAGGAACGGCTGGATTTATCTGCATATTGAAGGTGAACCTTTTGAGCGAGGATTCCAGAGGGGCTATTTAACCGCTAATGAAACCGATGAGTTCTTAAAAACGGTGGCCTATCTTTTGAAATTCAATACCGCCAAAGAAAGTAGTTTTTTTGTTAAAGCAGCCGCTAAACTTTTCAAGGGAAAAGTTTCCAAAGAGTACATTGAAGAAATGAAAGGGATGGTGGCGGGAATGGAAAGAGCCGGAAAAAAAGCAACCTTAGAAGAAATGCTGTTTATGAACGGATTTATTGATCTCTCGTGGTACTGGTGGCCTAAGCAGAAGGAATCGATGGAGCCCGGCTGTAGTGCTTTTGTTGCCACCGGAGATGCAACTGCTGATGGCAAAATTGTAATGGCCCATAATTCATGGATAAGCTATGCCAGCGGTAGATTTTGTAATATTATTGTGGACATCGTTCCCGATAAAGGCCATCGAATCCTGATGCAGTCCTGGGGACCTTTAATATATAGTGGTACAGATTTTTTCATTACTTCAGCCGGTTTGGTAGGTACGGAAACTACTATTGGAGGTTTTACGGGATTCAATGAAAAAGGAACTCCTGTCTTTGAAAGAGCCAGAAAAGCAATGCAGTATGCAAACAACATTGATGAATGGGCCCAGATAATGATTGAAAACAACAGCGGCGCTTATGCCAATTCCTGGCTGCTGGGAGATATTAAGACCAATGAAATTGCCCGTCTTGAGCTTGGCTTAAAGCATCACAGTTTAGAAAAAAAGGCAGATGGCTATATTTCAGGCTCAAATGTCCCGGATAATTTAGGAATCTTAAGAGAAGAGACTAAGGGAGCTACTTATGATGATATAAGAAATTCCCGTGTAGCTCGCAGGGAGCGATGGAAACAGCTTATGAAAAAATACTATGGAAAAATTGATGTTGAAATTGCCAAACGAATGCTGGCTGACCATTACGATGTGTATTTAGAAAAAGAGAATCCGGGTTTCAGGACAATATGCGGCCATCTTGAATTGGATGACGGAAGGGTTCCTGGAAGCAGAGGTGCTTATCTGCCGGCAGGAGCGGTTGATGGCAAGGTTGTTGACTCTAATTTGGCAAAGAATTGGCAGCTTTGGGCAAAATGGGGCAGCTCCTGCGACATCGGTTTCGATGCGAAGGAATTTTTGGAAAAACATACTCAGTATGACTGGCTGCAAGGATATTTAAAGGATATACCTGCCGAGCCTTGGACTGTTTTTCCTCTTAAAGGAAAGAAATAATCTTATATCTATCAGATGGTTGAAATCTTAGCTGCGAAGTACCTCCTCGTCTTCTTTTCGCCATGCCGGATCAACTATGCACAAAAACTTCAATTCGGAACTTCCTGTATTTTCAATGTACTGCGTCGATCGCGGCGGAATATAGATAGCACAGTCGGCAGAAACTTCAAAAGACTGTTCATCTATGTGCATCAGGCCCTTACCGGCCAGAATATAATATACTTCCGAATTTTTAAGCCTGTGCGGCTGTGTTGTCTTTCCCGGCTTAACTTTAGCGTGTGCAAGACTGTATCGGATTTTTAGATTTGCCTTATCCGGATGCAAAAACTCCCGCAAAATTGAGCGGTCACCGGCTGTGATTTCTTCGCAGTCATTTAAGTATTTTATAAACATTATCACTCTCCAAGCAGGATTGAACCTTGTGTAAAGAACGTGCCGGCAACGCAGGCGGTCATAAGACAGGCTAATGTAGCTGCAATCAGAGCACGGACCGCAACTGACCCGATATTGCGAACTTTTTCGGGAGCTAACGCACAGATGCCTCCGACAAAAATGGCCATCGATGCAAGATGAGCAAAGCCGCACAAAGCATAAGTGGTAATCACAGCCGAGCGAGAATGCTGCAATAAATTTTCCTCTAATACAGCTGCGAAGTCCTTGTAAGCTACAACCTCAGTAACGACTAAGCGTTCGCCAATAATTTTAGAAACTGTCCCCACATCGGATAGCGGCACACCTAAAACTATCGTAAACGGATAAAAGACATAACCGCAAATCGCTTTCAAAGACCATTGGCCCTCAAGACCCACCATGGGATTAATCTTTGAGCCTAAGACACCTAAGCCCAGATCAACTAAAGCGACCAGGCCCAAAATAGCGATAAGAAGCGATGCGATCCCGACTATCATCTTGACGCCTGCATTAGCTCCGTTAATGATTGCCTCAAAAATGTTATGCTCTTTTTCATAAAAAGGCCTGACGTGTACACCTAAAGTTTCAGGCTTCTCGCCTTCAGGCAATATAATTTTCGACATGGCAAGTGCAGCCGGGGCGGAAAGCAAAGATGCTGAGACTAAATGGCCCGCAATCGTTGGAAAGATATCCCTTAAATTTAACACATACAGCGCTAAAACACTGGAAGCAATTGTAGCCATTCCTGCGGTCAATAGTGTGCAAAGCTCCGAGCGGGTCATTCGAGCCAAATAAGGCTTAATAGTGAGGGTGGATTCAATCCCAACAAAAATATTGCTGGCAACTACCAGAGACTCGGCACCTGATATCCTCATTAACTTCGTAAATACATAGGCAAAGCCTCTGACAACAAGGATCATTATGCCGAAGTAATATAAAATCGCTATCAGGGTCGAGAAGAAGATGATTGTGGGAAAGGCCTGAAAAGCCAAAATATACCCCAGTGACTCCTCTCCTGTTTCAGCTAATGGTCCGAACACAAATTTTGAACCGGCTGTGGCGGAATCGAGCACTTTTACCACGACATCGTTGACTAACAGGAATAGCTTTGCACCGGCAGGGACAACAAAGATAAATAGGGCGATTAATAATTGCAGGCCGACTCCCCAGCCGATTACCCGCAAGTTCATATTTTTTCTGTCAGCCGACAGTGTCCATGCAAAGCCGAGCAGAACAAAAATCCCTGCGAAACTTACAAGATTATAGATTTCCATATCCATCCCTATTAGCCCCCAGTTTTACTGGGGGTTCATGTTTTATACGAAATTATCAATTTGCCGCAATCCTTTCCAGGTTCGGATAGACTTTCAACAGACCTTCGGGGACAGGCTGCTTTTGGCTAGTAATCAGGGCTTTTAGCTCTATGGCGTTTGCCAGCTCAGCTCCTCGGTAATGATTGTTGGCGATAACCGTTAGAAATTCAAAGGCCTCAGCTAATCCATCAATTCTTTCCTTTATTCCAACAAGCTCATCGGAGTTGTAATAATAGTTATAGGTTTCATCTCTGCCGGCTTCTTTGCTGAACCATTTTTCAAAATTTCTGCCGTGCATCCTGAAATAGCCGGTTCTGCCGACGGTACAGTGTTGCATATTAAATGAGTTATAGGTTGTCGGATAGTCAAGGTTGGCAACTGTTACGCCGAGCTGCCGCAGGAAATCCAGAGCCTCTTTTCTTTCCCACGATTTGTGCCTTACCTCAACTGCGAGGTTGAACGCATCGGCGAAGCTCTCAACGATTTTAGCCAAGTGCTGCCGGCTCTCCGGGCAGTCAGCGAAATCATATCGAAATTGAGCCAATAGATGTTTTAGTTTATTTGCTTCCAGAAAGGGCTGAAAGCCTTTATGAAAATATCTTACCATTTCATTATCGATTTTGCCTTCGTGGGTAAAGTCACGATGTAACTTCGCAGTAAAGAAAAAGTCTTTTTGTTCAGCGGTTCTAACAAGCCAGGATTTTGTAGTCTTCTCAAACGGCGGCCTATAAAAGGTGCTATTAATTTCAACGCAGTCAACAAATCTGCTAACGTATTCAAGCTGGTCGACCTTTGGCCTGGTATATACAATTCCCTTCCAGTCCGGATACGACCAACCTGCTATTCCTACGTAAATCTTACCTGCCATAAGTTGTGTTACGCCACCTCGGGCAGCTCGTCCCATCGAGTGGTGTGTCTTTTGGAACGCTTGCTAAATTTCGCCTGCCACGGCTGATTTATTCCTTCCGCCGCCCATCGCAGCGGTGCAAAGGGCAATCTCGCATTAACAGCGTCAACCGCCTGCATCAGCCTTCTCGATTTTTGCCTGTCAACTTCGTCGAACAGATTTCCCTGCACATTAGCTTCCGGCACAAGACCACCGAGAATTATGCCGGCTTTATTATACTGAAACCCTTTTCGGTACAATTGCCCCACAGCCTTTGCAGCGTAGTTAATCAATTCCGGCGCATAATTCGTGGCGGCAGGAAAAGTAACCATTTGTGAATTAAAGTATCTTTTGCGTTTATTAACAAATCGGCTTGTCATCACATAGACTATCATCACGCCGGCAGCCAAGCCTTCCTCGCGAAGTTTTTCGCCCGCTCTTGAGGCGTAGCTTGCGATTGCTTCCTTAAGCTCTTCAATAGTTTCTACTTTTCTGCCGAATATTCGCGACACGGTGACACTCTTTTTCATCGGCGGCTGCTCTTCCAATTCGTAGCAATTAATGCCTTGCAGCTCATAAACTGTCCTAACGCCGGTTATGCCGAACCGCCGCTGTATCCATTCCACATCAGCACCCCGAAGAGCAAATGCGGTCTCGATCCCTGCTCTTTTTAATTTAATCGCGGTCTTAATACCCACTCCCCAGACATGCTCTACGCCGGTCTGTGCCAAAATTTCATCAATGGCACTATCTGTAAGCTCAAACACACCCGTCGCCTCTGCGGACCTCTTTGCAATTCTGTTGGCTATCTTTGCAAGTGTCTTTGTCCGGCCGATGCCGATTGATACCGGCATGCCGGTCCATTGTCTGACGGTCTCTTTGATTCTGTGTCCGTAATCCGTCAGGTTCTCGCTCAGGCCTGCGAGGTTCAAAAAGGCTTCATCAATTGAATACACCTCAATCTCAGGCGTGAAATTGCAGAGCGTTTCTATCAGCCGGCGTGACATGTCGGCGTAGAGGCTGTAATTGGAGGAAAGCGCTATCACGCCGTTTCTTTCAGCTTCGTCTTTGACCTCGAAAAACGCCACGCCCATTTTGATGCCGAGCTTTTTTGCCTCATCCGACCTTGATACAACGCAGCCGTCGTTGTTGGAGAGTACCACGACGGGTCTGTTTTGCAGGTGTGGCTGGAAGACCCGCTCGCACGAGACGTAGAAATTATTGCAGTCAACAAGTGCAAATATATCTTTCATAATGCGTGTATAACGTTTGTCACCACCCCCCAGACCTCGAATTCCATTTCCTCGTTGATTTCCTGGCTCTGGTAGTTTTCGTTCTCAGCTTCAAGCGTCAACTTATTCTTACGGATGCGGATTCTTTTGACTGTAAGCTCACCGTCGACGGCTGCTATAACGACGTTTTTATCTCTTGGCTTAATACTTCGATCTACGACCAAAAGGTCGCCGTCGTGGATTCCTGCTTTGACCATCGAATCGCCGGCGACTCTGACGAAGAACGTCGCCGCCGGATTTCGTATAAGGTGCTTATTCAAATCGAGCTTATCTTCTTCGTAGTCCGCCGCCGGCGAAGGAAACCCAGCCGGCACCTTCGCTATAAATATCGGCTGTCGGCGTCTTGTCGACCTGTCCGGCTTATAAACTGTCTTGACCTTTGTTTGCATAGCCAAAATATACGCTTTTGACTTTTAAAATCAAGTTTTGTCTACGCTAAAATGAATTAGGGAAATGAAATCTGCTTTAAATTAGCTCTGTAGAAAAGACCACGCTTGTCATTTCGACCGAAGCCCCTGTGTCTTCTGTCGAAGACAGAAACAGGGGCGAAGTGGAGAAATCTGCCTTATTGACTGCGTGGCCAGATTTCTCGACTCTGTCCGTTCCGTCTAAAGCCGAACCGGACTTCGCTCGAAATGACATTCTGAATTTCTTTTTTACAAAGCGGTTTGAATTTTAAGCAGGTTCCTGGGCACGCTTTTTGGCTTCGTATTTGGCCAGTTTTACCTTGATTCTCTTTGCCAGCTCATCGCCATCTATTGGCTTGACAATGTAATCATCTGCTCCTATCTCGAATGCTTGCTCAATATCATCCATGATCCCCTTGGCAGTGAACATAAAAACAGGTATATTTTCTGTTTTTTTGTTGTGTTTAAGTTCTGACAGCACTTCGAGTCCATTCATCCCGGGCATCATCCAATCCAGCAGAATCAGGTCTAACTTTTTACTTTGTGCCAGTTCCAGGCCCGCGGGGCCGTCCGACGCCGTATAGACCTCAAAACCGAACAGGCGCAAATGATAATAGAGCATCTCGAGCATGTCTTTTTCATCGTCAATCAATAAAATAGGAATCCTGGCCGGCATTATTACACTCCCTAAAAAGGCTGTGCTTGAACGCGCTTGCCGATTCGCTAAAGCCCATGCAACTTCTTCAATCCGCCCTTAGGTAGAGGCTCGCAATAGTATCACATTATTCTACGTGCGAATATATAATAGTCAAACGAAAATCTGTTTATATTTGCTTTGAGTTTGCTTTTTGCTAATCAGAGCGGCGTAAGCCTTGTCGCAAATATTCTGCTCTAACGGACAGGACAAATCCGCACCGCTGACAATCTTCAGGAACCGCTCCTTGTGCTTTTCGGTGAAATCTTTTCCGCTCTTGAGGACATCGTAAATCTCGAATAGCGCAATAATGTATATCACAGATAGTCTGACCGCCTCTTCGTAGAATTTAACATAATTTACATCTTTTATATATTCTTTGTACATCTTCGAATCGGTGCCGTTCTTTTCATAGTCTTCCGCCGCCTCCTTGTATGGTCCGAGCTTTTTGCATGTTTTTAGCGTCAGCAGCAGGTTGTCAGCCGAATCCTCTATTATCTCTTCCTCAGGGAATGTCCCGTAGATTTCGGCAAAGCCGCGCTGCAAAAAGTAGCGGAACCATTCTTCTGCGTTTTTGAATGTTTTGCGGGGGACACAATCTACCCACTTGTTGAAATCCTGCTCAAAGAAGTCGTATGTGGCTTTCTTTTTTCCCCGTAGAGTCTCTCTTTTGTCACGATATACTTCTTCATAGAGAAAGTAATCCTGAAAGACCTCACACTCGCGGTGCTTTTTGCGGTTCTCACCGCTGCGATAGTATGGCTTGGCGATAAGATTCACCACCGGATGGATGATCTGGTCGGCTGCGATGTGTGTCAGATGTCCCGCGATGTAAGCAAGTTTGCGGAAGTCGTCGGCTTCGAGCGCAGGCTTTCCATTCTTACGAATAACATCTTTGAACAGGATTTCGCTCAGCTTCAGCGGGAATATGTTTGGCTGATTCGAGTGCAAATGGTAGGCCCATGGTGTCACGCCTTTAGCCTGCACGAAGCCTTCCGTCAGCATGTCTTTGAGCGAGCCGGCTATATTGCAGTAATAATAGAGGTCCGGCCCGATGCTGCCGAGGTTCATATACGCTCGGACGTTTGCTTTGGTAGTATTGTCAATTATTTCAAAAAAGCTCTTAATCTCATTGCCTGCTTTTGTTTTGAGCCTTTCGAGCGCCTTATGCGCTATGACTAAATGTGCAATATTCGCCGGCATAGCATTTCTCCTTTCCTGATGGTTGGTAACTGGTAATTAGTGAACGGTGATTGAAGTTGTATTTACCAATTAGCCAATGACGGTTTTGTATCGTCCATCGTTACTCCTCTGTCTTCTGTCCTCTGTCCTCTGGTTTCAGTCTTCTTTCAGTACTACGTCATCGTATTCGATCTCGAACCGCAGCTTATGCTTGGCCTCTTCATTGGCAAGTGACAGGAACATATCCGTTAGTTCTTCAGCCTCAGCCACCGTTGCCAAATCCAGATAAAGTTTGTACGCAGCCTTTTCTTTTTTCATTGCCACAATAAGAGCCTCAGCATAGCTCATATCCGGCTTAGGCTCAACATCAACTGTGTAATCAGCTATATCCAGGTTCGGCACATCTTCCTCATCGCCGCTCAGTGTAAATTCACCTTTCTTGACGGCTTCGAGCTTGGCCTTGTGCCCGCGTTCTTCTTTGGCAAAATCTTCAAAGACTTTGCGCATTTCAGGCCGATCCATGCGTTCAGCCAGTTCTGTGTAGAACTTGTTTGCTTCTTCTTCTCCAGCGATTGCGAAGTCAATAATTTCTTCGACAGAACCAAATTTTTTCATCTTTGTTTCCTTCTACAAGTTACCATTCACCAAGAATCTTTTATCAATTACAGAAAATTAATATGTACAATATATAGATAATTCCAAAAGCAATTGCAAGAGCCAGGATGCTTACAGGAACGAGCCGTGACAACTTTCGTATCCCAGCCCCGGCCTTTTGCTCGCTGGAAAGGACACGCCACCGTCCAACGGCTCTAACAACGATCGGTAAAACCATCCAGCAAATGAGCACCGCTATTACAAGCCTGAGCCATTCCCGCCATACGAACGGCGGGCAAGCATTACAAAAAGCCCAGTAATGCGAACTACCTACGATAATACCAAATATTAAGCCACAAAGCCCAAAGCAGAGAACGGCGTTTGAAATCTCCAGTTGGGCTCCACAATGCAGGCACTTTCGCCTATCGCTGCGCCATTGCAGGTAATCACGTATTAAGCCTTTAGTATTTGTTTTACATTCCGGACACTTAATTTCGAACATACTGTTCTGCCTTTCCATTAAGCTGGCATATTGATTTTTCTTTCCAAGTTAGTTTAGCAGTCGCCATTACGGCGACTGCCAGCAATATTTACGAAAGTTGAGCAACCAGCAGTCAGCATCGAGAATCAAAATGCTTTCATACTAACCACAAATTCCAGGATATTCACCACTTCTGTTGGTTTTATTAGATGTTGCACACCGCGAGGTTGATTTTACCTTAACTCCTCATCCGGCCACTGAAACAGCATGAATTACTGGAGCTTCCTTCGAGAATACTGCAATCACATCTCGTGACGTATTGTGTAATTTTAGTACCGCTTGCACTTTAAGATCGTTTTCTCCTCTACTTATGCTGAATATTTCATGTTTGTCAGTGATCAGCCAGTCTTTCTCTTGAATCGAGACTACTGCAATAGGAGAGAGGGAAATTCCTGCTTTTTGGAATCTTGTTCGCAATTCTTTTGTTGGGATTCTCGTGTTATCCAAATCGTGCTGGAACTCGAGCCCAAGGGTAAATAGAAAACCTGCGCGGTTCTCTACGGGTATCCCCCTTTCTCGCATGTCTCGCAGTATCCTTGTAAGGCGATCTTCAAGAGATGTTCTTTCTGCACGCTGCCTCATCAAAGCTCTGCACCATATTGTTATTGGAGGCCCGTCCCTCGTCTCGGCCGTTACTTTGAAAATGACTTCTCCCCCAATTATTTCGAATGATGATGTGTCTACCCTTGTGTATCTAAACCTTGTGAACTCGTCTCTAAGGCTATCAAAGGGTGGTCTTTCACCTTGTGCAGTTGCCCAAGCAACTTCGTTGCAAAGGTAGTACAATTCATGCTCATTCCGAATGGATGTCAGTCCGATAGTAGGAGAGGGTTTCCAACGCCCATCGAGACGTGCTCCCAAGAAGCTCATCTCATCCACCGATTGTTTGTTTCGCTTACGCTCCAGGGCTTCAAGAGATAAGTCGCTTTTGTCGTTAGTTATCGAAAGAGACAAAGGGCTGACTACTGCATAAGAGACCTCGTTCTTTTGCAGAATAGCACATGCCCCTTTTGTATGTGCGGCTCCCATAATGATAGGCAACAATTTAATTCCATCAGGACTATCACATAGTTTCAAAGCATTTCGGACTATAGTCTCCGTTCTCTTGGCCGCCCGTCTATAGAATTCAAGCAGGTTTCCAAAAGCTTCTTTATATTCTCCAACATCAGCATGAACCTCTTCTGCTTTGGCTCTGATTTCTTCCAATAGTGTCAATATCTCTTCTATAGAAAAAATCATAGATTCTTTTTGCATACGTTCATACCTCGTTTTTGTCCATTCATTGGCACCGATCACATAATCCATTAATTCCTTTACCAACTCTGCTTTCTTTTCTTCTGGAGCAGTCTCAATCTTTTTTGCCAACTCATTTGCATGAATTATTTTGCGTTCGTCCTGTGGGAACAGCTTTTCTGCTATAGCGTAAATATAGATTGTTGGCGCAGCCTCATCAGAGGTAAGCATACCGAACGCATGTTCTTCTACCTTCTCAACTCCATACACCTTCACCTCAGGAATAGCCAATGCTACGAATTCGGCAGCACTTATCTCCCCCCTCCTCAATAATTGCAATGCGGTCTCCTCCCTTGCGTACTTGTCGGAAAGGCTATAAAACCACTTCCCATCCAGAAAGCCCTCTGTTACAAAGGCACCTTCTACTGCAACTGCTTTGATATGATGAGTGTTATACAATCTGGTTAACATTAAGGCTAGTTCAACCTGCCCAACACGTGAAATATGATTCTCCTCAAATATGAGGATTGTTTTCTCTGGTTTCCCCGTCCACGAGGAGCCCAGAACACCAGCCTCTGGTGTAATTGCCTTCACAATTTCGGCAGTGGTTTGGGCCGAGCAGTAATTGCTGGCCATTAATGTAACCATTACACATATAACAATGAACATCCAAATATGGATTTTTGAACCTTGCTTTCTCATAAGGTCCTCCTTTCTTTCTTAAAATACTCATTTATTTTTCGCTTGATACGTTCGTTTGGATCATTCTGAAACTTACGTAAAATACCCTCAACCTTTTGAATCCTAATATTTAAATTAATTAGCACATCAATAACACATTCCCGCACAGTCTGTTTCTCAGATTTCAAAAGTTCTTCAAGAATGTCAAGCGCTTTATTAAATTCACTTTTTTTTCTTGCCATATAGCTTCTCCAGGGCTTCAATCATGCCCCAGATGATCCCTTGCCTTGTTAAAGGTTCTTCTTCTACCATCATAGCTTGAGACAAGATTTCTATGGCCTTGATTCCACCGATTTGGCTTATCGCTAAAGCAAGGTAGTGCTTAACTTCACCGTCAAGCTCTCTAAACAGAAGTCGATATTTCAGTGGACCGAGAGCCAATGGGTTTCCTGAGTCCCCCAGCTCTTTTGAGGATTTCATCCTCTCACGAGGACGGGGACTGCTCAATCTTCCACATATCCGTTTGAGTCTGGCAGATGATTGAATCCCCTCTACTAAAGGTTTGATAGCGATGTCAAAATCCACCGAATCTCTAAAATCTGCATAGCAGATATCTTTCAAACAGCGAGGAATCCGGCAATCTCTGAGAAGCACGGGAATGACTGGCATACAGTTTTCTGCCCTCTGATCAAGAGCAAGGTTAAGTTCACGCCGACACCATTTCGATGCAAGCGCTTCAGGAGACAAAACGAGCAAGAAAACGTCACATTCACGTTCTATTGCTCTTTTTATTCGGTACTCAATGAAATCTACCGGACGTATCTCGTTTTCATCTATCCAAACCGCTATACTTTTTTCTCTTAAAGCGCTCGACAGTTTCATTGCAAAGCAATGCTGTTGTTCACGCCATGTGTGGCTTATAAAGCACCTTATTTTTTTCGCTGCCATTTTTCTGATCCTATGGTTCAGACGGTTTTATTTCCGGATATGCCATTAGCTGCATATTTAAAATTTTCACTCTCTATAAATCTCTTTACCTCTAATCTCGCTCCTTCTATTTTTAAACGGACTTCACTTCTCAGTCTAAAACAAGGGGTTACCAGCAGAACCGTGGCTACTATAAGTACAGCTAACCACCCTGTACCTTCATATTCTACTTTTAACTTATTGCCTATTTGAATAATGAATCTACCTTTTTTGATTTTCATGAGTTGAACGCCGAAAAATATGCCAATCACGAAAACAAAGACTAAAATTATCCCTGCTATAGAACATAAAAGCTCGCACAAATTTGTTGACCAACCCATACAAGTTCACCTTTTTTCTATTTCCGTTTTCTTTGTTATCTGCTCATAGTCAGTCATTCCAGAAGCGTTTTTTCGATGCCAACATTAGATATCTCTGTTTGTTTATCTTTATACGCATTTGAATGGTTCAGTAGAGAATTCATACCCAATATCTGTCCTTATATTATGATTTTCACCATCCAGTTTATCCTTAAATCGAAACTTAGAACTCTCTCTTGACAATTGATAATCCAAGAGTTAATTATCCCTCTACGATGTTTATTCTCCCTGTATATGCCTTTTAGACAAATTCTATCTTTTTCTGGGCAACGTACAACAATTTTTCTTAGTTTTTTCACTCTAAATCAAGAACTTACATATCTGTTGATTCTACGGAATGATAATTGGTGTTTGTTTTTAAATTTTGAAACATTAGCAATTTGCGTGCCAGAAAATAAACTTAATTTGAGAAGTCAAATACAAAATTGTAGACGTGTTTAAAAGTGCTCAAAAGTTGATAATTTTTGATCAAAATGCGCGCATTTTCGCAAATTTTCGCTCATTTTTGCATAATTTTCGCACTTTTTACTTTTGCTCTTAAGCTCTTATGTCTTATGCACTTATAAAATTTTTGCATGATTGTCTCACAAACTAAATGTCCAATTGGAGTTTAAAAAAGAAGAGCATTTCACGACATGCAATATCCGAAATATGAGCTGCGAAATGAATAGCCTGCCACGAGTAAGGCCTCCAAAACACAAGCGTTTTGGAGACCGCATCGAGTGGAGACGAAGGGAATCGAACCCTCATTTCCGCGATGCGACCGCGGTGTGCTCCCGTTACACCACGTCCCCTATTTTACCTATCTTGTTAATCAAAACTCGACAATTAAATATTCTATAACTAACTCAAAAACAATAGTTTACGCCAGCTTAAAACTGCCATTTTTCGTAGCAGAGTATTTTCTTCATCGGCTCACGCTTAGGCTCTTTTTGGCTGTCGGCTGGATAGCCAACCGCCATTAGTTCGATTATATCAATATCTTCGGGAATTCCAACAATTGGCCGAACTTTTTCCGGATAGAATGAGCCGATCCAGCAGGTCGCTAATCCTAACTCCGCTGCCTGCAAGGCGATATGTTCAAGAGCGATAGCTATATCAATAGGCCCAATTGCTTGGCCGCAGCGCATCACGTCTTTACTGTTGCTGCAGGCTACTATGATTATGCCGGCATTTTCGAGGAATTTTTGGTTATTCGCAGCTTCAGCTAACTTGCATTTATTTTCTCTATCCGCCACTATCACGAATCGCCAATCCTGCAGATTCTTGGCGGAAGGCGCCATACGAGCGGCTTCAAAGATTTGCTCCAGCTTTTCCGGCTCTATGGATTTATCTTTGTATGCCCTGCAGGAATACCTTTTGCGAATAGCCTCAATTACTGTCATAATAATACCTTAAGATTTTTTTAACAAATCTTTTAAAAGAACCACAATTCAGCCGATTGAGAATATAAGGCATCGAAAGTATTGACGCAAGAGGTAATAATCTGTATTTTTAATAAGCGATCCGGGCGATTAGCTCAGCTGGTTAGAGCACCTGCTTTACACGCAGGGGGTCACAGGTTCGAGTCCTGTATCGCCCATTTTCGTCAATCGTCTCTTGCATATTGTATTTCGTCGGCTGTCAGTCGTCCGTTTTCTGCCCTCCGTCCCACCACACTGATGGCGGGCAAGCTTCCTTTGTTTCGAAATTGGCTTTATTTGGCTTTGTTTTCCCAGCCGATAGAAGCGTGGTTCATTTTCACAATCCTTTTGCAAGTGATAGCTTACATTCATTCTAGCTTTTTTGAAATTGGCTTTGTTTTGCATAAAAATAGACCGATTTGTACCTGTGGCAGAGCTAGAGAACTCTCTATCATTGTAGAACGTAGGGTGCGAAACCTCGCACCATTTCCATATTCCAATATAATCGGTGCGATTTCATCACACCCTACCTGACTGATCACTACCATAAGTCATCCTGATTTCCTGTTACCCTGATTTACCCCGTGAGATAGGCGAAGCCGCCATCTCATGGGGTGAACTTCGATTTCCGCTAACTGCGACATGCTACCCGCTAACTATGATATGCTATACGTTATACTATATACGCTATACGCTATACGCTATACGCGTTACGCGTTACGCGTTACGAGGACATATTATACCCGAAAAGAGCTTAATTTTCAAGCAAAATTTCAGGAACATTGGACGGAAATTGTCTCGTCAATTTACTATTTCTAACTCCAAACTTCAGAGATTTTGTCTTTGATTTTCTTCTCGAAGATTTCGATGAGTTTTTTGTTTTCCTGGCGTAAGCCATCTGACGGAATTCATTTTCTGGCGGACTGGTGATTTTGACAGTGGGGCAAGTACTGTACCTGTGGCAGTCCTAGGGACTCCTTACGGAGAGCTATAAGTATATGCGTATATACTTATGGACTGCTTTAAGGATCAAGGATTTTAGAGGAACGCAGGGTGCGATGAAATCGCAACAACCCAGCTTTTAAATGGTGTGCGGAGCACAGTCTACATTCTGTGGTCTTGAGACTGTCTAAGAGGCTTCAACAAAACAAAAATTTCTCGCCAACTGTTATACCCGCGAAGGCGGGTATCCAGTTACTTATAGTTTTTATGGACTCCAGCTTGC
>CAZRMQ010000016.1:0-25863 GCA_964601185.1 uncultured Pirellulales bacterium | reverse complement strand
AGCGAGCCGAAAGGCGAGTCGAGAAATCTTTTTTTAACAGATTTCTCCACTTCGCCCCTGTTTCTGTCTTCGACAGAAGGCACAGGGGCTTCGGTCGAAATGACGTGGGACATTTTCAACAGAGCAACTTGATATATGAGATATGAGTTTGGATAAGCGGCTACTTGAAAAAATTAAACGGCTAAAAGATAAGCGTAAGGCTGTAATACTCGCGCATAATTATCAGCCGGGCGAAATACAGGATTTGGCTGATTTTTGCGGTGATTCTTTAGGGCTGAGCATAAAGGCAGCAGAAACTGATGCGAAGGTAATCGTATTTTGCGGCGTGCAGTTTATGGCAGAAACCGCTGCTATTCTTTCGCCCGAAAAGACGGTTCTTCTGCCGGATAAATTTGCCGGCTGTCCCCTCGCTGATATGATAACTGCGGAACAATTGCGGCAGCTAAAGCAGAAAAATCCCAATGCCTTAGTGGTCAGTTATGTAAACAGTTCAGCAGAGGTAAAAGCTGAGAGCGATTATTGCTGTACCAGTGCCAATGCTGTTGAGGTAGTGAGTTCTTTACCGACTGATAGACCTGTTATTTTTGTGCCGGACCAGCATCTTGGCCGATTTGCCGCTGAGAAAACCGGCAGAGACCTTGTCTTATGGCCGGGCTATTGTACAACGCATATTGTAATAACCGTAGAGGATATAAAAAATGCAAAAGCAAAATATCCCGATGCGATTGTGATGGCGCATCCGGAATGCACAGAGCCGGTCAAAAAGCTCTCAGACCAAATATTCAGCACCGGCCAAATGCTCAAATTTGTTAAAACAAGCGATGCGAAGCAGTTTATAATAGCAACCGAGATAGGAATGATTCACGCTTTGAAAAAGCAAAATCCGCAGGCACAGTTTATTGCTGCAAGTGACAAGGCTGTTTGTCCGAATATGAAGAAAATCACTTTAGATAAGATTATTGGCTCATTGCAAGATTTGCAATATAAAGTCATGGTGTCCGAAGAGATAAGGACAAAAGCGAAAAAGGCGATCGATAGAATGGTTGAGATTTTACCCCATTAGAAATTCTACAAGGGGACAATAAAATATGATACAGAAAAAAAATTCTAACGGGGTTTACCTGCAAAATAGGTTGTTTATATTTAGCCCCCCAATTTATTGGGGGGTTATTTGGCCTTTTGAAAAGTAGAGGTCAATAAGAAGGGTTTAGGGAAATGGCAAAAGAACGTGAATATCATCTGGAGACGTTGGCCTTGCACGCTGGCCAGAAGGTGGACTCGGATACACTCAGCAGGGCTGTGCCTATTTATCAAACTACCAGCTTTTGTTTCAAGGATACAGACCATGCTGCAGGGTTATTTGCCTTACAGGAATTCGGTAATATTTACACTCGACTTATGAATCCTACGACTGATGTTCTTGAGAAACGGCTGGCAGCATTGGAAGGTGGCGTGGGCGGTTTGGCTTTAAGCTCGGGTCAGTCGGCTATCTATGTAAGTATCTTCAATATTTGTGGGGCAGGGGGGCACATTGTCTCTTCCAACTCGCTCTACGGCGGAACTGTAACCTTGTTTAGCCAGACCTTCCGAAAATTGGGTATTGACGTGACTTTCGTTGATCCCAAAAAGCCAGAGAATTTCTCAAAGGCAATTAGGGACAATACCCGCCTGATTTATATTGAAACAATCGGCAATCCCAAAAACGATATTCTACAATACGAAAAGATTGCTAACATCGCCCACGAAAACAATATGCCGGTAATCTGTGATAACACCGTCACGACGCCTATACTGTTTCGACCGATTGAACACGGTATCGATATAGTTGTCCATAGCTGTACTAAATTTATTGGCGGACACGGTACGAGCATCGGCGGGGCGATTGTGGATTCGGGCAAATTCGACTGGACAAACGGTAGATATCCTGAGCTGGCCGAGCCGGACCCGAGCTATCACGGCGTCAAATATGTCGAGTCGTTCGGTGAATTGGCGTATATAATAAAAGCTCGAACACAATTTTTACGGGACATGGGCTCTTGTATGTCGCCATTTAACGCTTTTCTGTTTTTGCAGGGGCTGGAAACCCTGCATTTGCGTATGCCCCGGCACAGCGAAAACGCGCTGAAGCTTGCTAAGTGGCTCGAAAAACAAGAGATGGTTACCTGGGTGAACTATCCGGGGCTGGAATCGCATACGGATTATAAACTTGCCAAAAAGTATTTACCTAACGGTCAGGGTGCAATACTCGGCTTCGGGATTAAGGGGGGCAGAGAAGCTGGAATTAAATTTATCAATAGTGTGAAGTTAGCCAGCCACCTTGCCAATATCGGTGACAGTAAGACGTTAGTGATACATCCAGCCAGTACGACCCATCAGCAGCTAAGCCCAGAGGAGCAGCTTGCAGCAGGCGTAACGGAAGATTATATTCGTGTCTCGGTGGGAACTGAACATATCGATGATATAATAAACGATTTTGAGAATGCACTGAAGGCGAGTCAGAAGTAAGATTGGTGGATTGTAGATATGAAATTCGAAACAGAATAAGTGAGCTAAAGTTTGAAGTGCCTAAAGTGCCTAAAATTGAAATTGTAACTTTAGCTCACTTTAGACACTTTAGCTCACCTTAGGCACTTTTTTTTCGTGCTTCGGATTTCGGATTTATACGGGGATGAGAATATGTGGGATTACACGGATAAAGTTAGAGACCATTTTTTTAATCCGCGAAATGTTGGCGAAATAGAAAATCCCGACGGCGTGGGCGAAGTTGGCTCATTAGCCTGTGGAGATGCCTTGAAGCTGACGTTCAAGCTCGATGAGAACGGCAGGATTAAAGATGCAAGATTCAAGACTTTCGGCTGTGCAAGTGCCATAGCAACATCATCGGTATTGACCGAGATGATAAAAGGCAAAACATTGGATGAGGCTGCAAAAGTTACGAACAAGGACATCGCCGATTATCTCGGCGGTTTGCCGGAGCAAAAGATGCACTGCTCCGTTATGGGAAGAGAAGCACTTGAGGCGGCGATTGAAAATTATCGAACAGGCGGCAGGAAGAAACACGAGCTTGAAGGTAGGGTCGTCTGTACTTGTTTTGGTGTCACTGAAAAAGAGATAGAAAGGGTAATCCGAGAAAACGATCTGACAACCGTCGAGCAGGTGACAAATTACTGCAAGGCAGGCGGAGGGTGCGGTGGATGTCAGGGCGAAATTGAAAAGATAATAGATAGAATTCAGGGCGATAAGGCAAAAGAAAAGACCGAAGCAGCACCTAAATGGGCCGGCAAGCTGACCAATATCCAAAAAATACAGCTCATCCAGCAGACGATAAATGAGCAGATAAGACCTGCCCTGCGTGCTCATGGCGGCAATATCGAGCTGATAGATGTGGAGGGAAATAAGGTTATTGTTGCCTTTAGAGGTATGTGTGCGCAATGCAGGCTGACTGAGTTTACAATGAAAGATGTGGTCGAAGCAAAACTAAGAGAATTTGTCGATGAGGAGCTTTTTGTCGAGGAAGATAAGGACTCCGCACAGGTGCCGCATAATCACAGGGAATAAACGATGAAAACCATATACTTTGATAACAACGCGACAACAAAAGTAGCTGAAGAAGTATTTGCGGAAATGGAGCCCTTCTTTTGTGAGCTTTACGGCAATCCATCGAGCATGCACACATTTGGCGGCCAAATCGGCCATAAGATTCGTCGCGCCCGTGAGCAAGTTGCTGAGCTGATCGGCTGTGACCCCAGCGAGATAATATTTACCAGCGGAGGCACCGAAAGTGACGGCACCGCGATCAATGGAACACTTGCTGCTGTTCCGAATAAACGCAAGGTAATAACCACCCGAGTTGAACATCCGGCTGTGCTGGCGGTTTGCCGAGAACTCGAAAATCATGACTACACCGTTATTGAGCTTAGCGTAGATAAATACGGTCGGCTCGACATTGCAGAACTGGAGGAAAGTATTGACGATGATACAGCTCTTGTTACGGTAATGTATGCAAACAACGAGACAGGCGTAATATTCCCAATGGATAAAGTAGTAGAGCTTGTTGCAAGCAGGGGGGTAGTATTTCATACGGACGCGGTGCAGGCGGTTGGTAAGATTCCGCTAAATTTATCCCAAAGCAATATTGATTTACTCAGCCTGTCGGGACATAAGCTGCACGGGCCGAAAGGCGTTGGAGTTCTTTACGTCCGCAAGGGGACAAGACTGTCGCCTTATATGTTAGGTGGCCATCAGGAAGGTGGCAGAAGAGCGGGGACAGAAAATGTGCCGGGAATCGTCGGCCTCGGTAAGGCCTGCGAATTGGCAGCAAAAAACATCAAAGAAGAAAACAGGAAAGTGAAGTATCTGCGGGATAAATTAGAGAATGCAATATTAAAAAGTTGTCCTGATTGCCGGCTCAACGGTGATAAAGATAATCGACTGCCGAACACAAGTAATATTAGCTTTGAGTATATCGAAGGTGAAGCGATTCTGCTTATGCTCGACAGGTTCGGCATTTGCGCCAGTAGCGGCTCAGCCTGCACATCCGGCTCATTAGAGCCAAGCCACGTACTGCGGGCGATGGGCGTGCCGTTCACCGCCGCGCATGGCTCGATTCGATTCAGCTTGAGCAGATACAACACTGAAGAGGAAGTCGATTATACCATTGAAAAGATGCCCCAAATCGTCAACCAGCTCCGCGAGTTATCGCCTTTTGTAGTAAAGTGATTGGAAATATAATGGTTTCTTGGTTCAAATTAATGTCTGTCGATTAACGAACCTGCTGTGAAGATTTGTCACACATCCGGGATCATCTCTATTTTTCGTCCTCATACGGCTGGTCTTTCAGAAACTCCAAAGTTTCTTTTTTCGTTGGTTCTACTCCTACTACTCGGCCTTCTCTGTCGCCTGCCCATCCGCGTACGCTCACTTTGACATCGTCATACACAAGGTCTGCCGAGCCAAATTCCGCGTGATGATGAATCTTATAATGTTTTCCTTTCTTGGCAATTACCTCCCGAACCGTCATTCCATACTTAATTCCACCTATGACCCGTGAACGATGTTCGAGGATTTGGACAATTCTGAATTCCTCATCGACTTGTGGGCTTCGTTGAATTTGATACCTTGCCACCCAGTCCCATCCCATGCTCTTGTACTGTGTTAGCTCTGCAACCCAGACCGTATCATCATTAAAAGATTCAAGCTCCAGCCGATATGACCGCCAGCTATCGCCTTCCTTGCGCCGGTAGGTAAGCGCGTATCCAGGTTTCCACTGCTCATGTCTCCGCACGTATTCTGCTTTGAGTTTGCAGTATTCCTCCCATGTTATTTCCCTGGCTGCTGGCATTGTGTCACGCATTGAGGACCTATCCAAGATCTCCAAGACCAAGTGACGTTCAGATGGTTCTGTCTCGTTTCTATGCTCAAGGAAAGGCAGCTCTGTTGCCGATTGCGTGTGATGCATCCTTACTATAAGAAAAGTAATCACGCATGCAAGCAGTAAGCCAGCGAACCCCAATGCAATTGTGTATTTCAGAACTTTATTGGTCATGACTTCCTCTGCTAAAATTTTACACGTATCGTCATGGATGCAGGGGGGTGATTTACGTTTTTTTCATAGCTGGAGAACGAATCGCTTGGATGCCCTCGAACAATTAGCAAGGCCGATATCTAATGAATCTGTTTCTGGATAATAGCTAAATTACAAGTTTTGCAGCTTCTAAAGCTTTATAAAACTTGACTTGATGATTTGTCATTGCAAGCTCCGATTTATCGAAGCGCGGCAATCTCTCTTTTATACATGTATGAGATTGCTTCGGTCACCCCGAAGTATCGGGGTTCCCTCGCAATGACGTCGTCACTTGAGATATTACAGAGTAAATTCGCTCTTACTTATACATCTTGTCGAAATACCCTTGGGCAGCTACAACCGCGGCTCGCATCATATCCTCGGCCTTGGCAGTTTCGCGTTTGGCAAGCACAGCCATTAGCTTTTTAGTATCAAGCTCTTTTGCGGCCTTCTCGCACGCTTCCCAGCTCAACACGCTTCGGATGACCCTGTCGATTCCCTGCTCTGCATTATCATAAGCCCGTGTTTGCATATCGTGTCCTTTCCAACGGGCATAGCCTGCCTGCTGAATAAGACCTGCGATGGCAATATTCATGCCGTTGATTCTGGCCCCATGGTCAATGTCATATTTTCCCGGCCCGCCCAGGATGATGCCATCGTTGTAGCCCTGGCTGTTAAGGTGCATGTGAACCATCGCATCATTATCCAGCTCTTCGACAGTGTCATAAACATGGTCAAGGCCTATCATTTCCGAATGACCGAATTCTTTGTTGACGCCTTTGTTTTTCCTCGAAACGCCGAATTCCTCCTCGATTTTTCTCCAGAATAAAAGTGCGCTTGCCACAGTTGGGATCAGCATAGCCGGGTGCCCCTCGTTGGGCTTTGGCTCAAAGCCGATATGAAGATTGCCGCCTTTTTTCTGTTCATATTTGCTCAATTCGGCGACACTTTCCTTGAGATTTTGATACATCTGCCTGATGCCGACCGTAGCAACATCATAGCCGAAGGAGCCGTTCCAGATGACCAATGCCGGCGCTTTATTGATGTCTGGATGCCATGCTTTCTTTAGAGTCCCGTAGGCCAGGTCCACTGTTTTTGTGCCTAAATCCTCAGCGGCTTTTCGCTCGTTCGGATCAAGTGACGCTATTCCGCCGTAGGCGAAGTGAGTGTGCGCACCAGGCGTTATCATCGCCAGATGAAGTTTATTGTCCACGAGCGCATCGGCGACAGCAGCGGCATTTTTATCATCGACTTCCGCGTCATAGTGCATCTCAATACCCAGCTCGATATTGTCCGGTATTCGAGGCCAAACCTTGTCAGCTACGAGCTTTATCATTTCAGGCGTACCAAACTTGCCGCCCCATTCCGGCCGCATATCACCCGGCACAAAGCCGCCCTTACCTGGATTGAACGTCCACCTGCATATACTATGTAATGATTTCTCAGCCATTTGTTCTGCTCCTTTCTCAGTCTGCAAGAGCACAGGTGCCAAAGAGTAAATAAATACTTGTGCCTTGTGCTCTTACCTTTCTATTTGCTTTGTTAAAATATTTTCCCATCTTTTATACACTTCCTGATAGATGGAAGTCAAGTTTTCATTAGGCTCGATTGTCTTAACCGGCTCTAAGCCGACAAAGGCTTCCTCAGGTCTTTTATAAATACCTGCGCCGATACCTGCACCTCTGGCGGCGCCTTGCGAGCCATCAGTATTATATAGCTCTACGGTAGAATCCGTAACCGTTGCGAAGGCCTCACCGAACAACGGGCTAAGAAACATATTTGCATTGCCTGCTCGGACGGTTTTTGCTACGACTCCTGTTTGACGCATTATACCAAGCCCGTAATTGAGCGCAAAGACTATTCCCTCCTGTGCAGCCCGCAGCAGATGTACCCGTGTATGAATGTTGAAATTCAAGCCATGTATAGATGCGCCTAAATTGCTATTCTCCAGTGTTCGCTCAGCTCCATTTCCGTATGGCAGAATCGAAAGTCCCTCAGAGCCAACCTTGACGCTGCCGGCCAATTTATTCATCTCATCATAATCCAGCCCGCCAGAAGCATTATGTTTCAGCCAGCTATTGAGAATGCCCGTTCCATTCACGCACAGTAGCACGCCATACCTTGGTGTCTTCTGTGTGTGATTAACATGAACAAACGTGTTGACCCTTGACTTGCTGTCGTAATCGCTCCTTTCGGTTATGCCATAAACAACTCCGGAAGTGCCCGCAGTAGCTGCTATCTCGCCCGGATTTAAGACGTTAAGTGATAGTGCGTTATTGGGCTGGTCGCCCGCTCGATAGGATATTTTTGTGCCAGCTCTTATACCTAACTCTTCGGCTGCCTCTTTGGTCAACTCACCCTGCACCGAAAAGGTCGGTACAACTTCAGCAATAAACTCTTCCGGGATTCCGTAATAATCAAGCACTAAGTTAGCGAGTCCCTGCTTTTTGAAATCCCACATTATTCCTTCAGATAAGCCGGATGGAGTCGTCTTTATCTCGCCGGTCATCTTCATTGCGATATAATCGCCGGGCAGCATTATTTTATAAATCCTGGAGAAGACACCCGGCTCGTTTTCCATAACCCATTTTAATTTGGAGGCTGTGAAGTTGCCTGGCAGGTTAAGCAGATTTTCGAGGCACTTTTTTTCACCGATCTTCGCTGCAGCTTTTTGTCCGATTTGTACTGCTCGGCTGTCACACCAGATTATCGAAGGTCTTAGCACCTGCTTGTTTTTATCAACCAGGACAAGACCATGCATCTGGTAGGAAATGCCGATTGCCTTGACATCTGTAGCTTCAAATTTTGCTTTGTCTTTAATCTTTCCCGTGGCCAGCTTAACGTGGTCCCACCAGACTTCAGGATGCTGCTCAGCCCAGTCTGGTTTTTCTGCGATAATCTCAAGCTCTTTTTCAGGTGAAGTTGCTGTTGCCAACACTTGACCCGTAACAGAATCCATCAAGGTTGCTTTTATCGACGAGCTTCCGACATCGTAGCCTAATAATAGTGCCATTTACGTATCCCCTTTATAATCCGTAACTTACAATGCATCTCCAACTCATGTTTTATGCCGCTGTAAAACCGACCAAATTATAACCATTCCAGCTAAAGTTACAAGATTTGTTTAGAAGCATCTAATGGAACATGACGGGTAAAATAAATTATTTGACATTTCGGTTAAGCATTAGTAGATTTCCTAAGGGTTTTCGATGCGTAAGAATATATATTTAGGACTGTAACAAGGAGTTGGAAAATGAGGACAAGAGTTTTATTAAATCTCGTTTTGGCAGTAACGGCGGTAATTATGTTCGGCTGCGAGAAAAAAGAGGCAGGCGCTGCAGAAAAACCGGAAGTCAAGGAGAAAAAGAAAATGAGTATAACGAAGGAATCTTTTGGTCAAACACCTGACAAACAGACAGTTGTCCTGTACACGCTGACGAATCCTAATGGCGTTAAAGCCAAGATTACCAGTTATGGGGCAATTTTAGTATCGCTGGAAACGCCGGATAAGAACGGCAATATCGCTGATATTATCCTCGGCTTCGATACGCTCGATGGTTACCTTAAAGAGCACCCATATTTCGGAGTTATAGTCGGCAGATACGCTAATCGTATAGGCGCAGCCAAATTCGAACTCAACGACGTCGAATATAAACTGGCGGCGAACAACGGAGCAAATCATCTACACGGCGGTATCAAAGGATTCGACAAGGTTGTATGGAATGTCGAGGATGTAAAGGCCGCAGACGACACGGCAGCGGTGAAGTTGAGCTATCTTAGCAAGGATGGTGAAGAAGGGTATCCGGGTAGTCTTAATTGCAGCGTTACCTACACGTTGACAAAAGATAATGAACTCAAGATTGAATATGAGGCACAAACCGATAAGACAACCATAGTGAATCTGACGAACCATGCTTACTGGAATTTAGCTGGTCAGGGCAACGGTGATATTCTCGGCCATGAGCTTACGCTCAACGCGGATAAGTACACTCCAGTTGATGAAGGGTTGATACCGACCGGTGAAATTAAAGAAGTCAAGGATTCGCCGATGGATTTCACCAAGTCGATGACGATTGGATCGAGAATCAGCCAGGTTACAGGAGGATACGACCATAATTACGTACTAAACAGCGGCGGAGGCAAGCTGGCCCTGGCTGCAAAGGTGTATGAGCCGACCACCGGACGGGTTATGGAAATCTATACCAGCGAACCAGGGATCCAGCTCTATTCCGGAAACTTTTTGGACGGCTCCATAACCGGCAAATCCGGCAAGGTGTATAAGAAGCACTATGCGTTCTGCTTAGAGACACAGCATTTCCCGGATTCGCCGAATAAGCCGCAATTTCCATCGGTTGTTCTAAAGCCAGGCGAGAAATACCAAACAGTAACCGTGCATAAATTTTCTACAAAGTAGCGGTTATAATTTTGGTTTTGTACGTTCTACAAAAGGCTGAGCTCAGTCGAGGTGGATTTTGTCTCCAGGTTTTATATGGGGTATTTGATTCAGCTTTGCTTTAATATCGTCTTTATCAAGTGCAAAGCTTGGAGAGATTTCGAGCAGGCAATCTGGGGTGCCGTCAGGTTTTCTCGGGATGGTAATGCCAGTTGACTCAAGCCAATTAGCGGCGCGCTCGGCCATCATACGACGTGTAATCTCGGCACTATCTACACCGGTCGCATTCTTGGTGGGGGCAAATTCCTCACTACGTATGGTCTGAAGGATCATCGACTTAGAGGCCAACGGCACAGCATCAAAAACAAAGGTTTCAAGCTTAACGCCGTTCGGCTCAGCAGGTTCTACAAGGTTTCCATCGTGGTCGATGTACGGGATTTTTTTGACGGCTCGGTGCAGGGGAAGAGAAAAGCCCTTAGTATTTAGTTTTTCTACAAAACTTGTATTTATAATGTGGATGGCGATACTGCCGAGAGCAAAGGTCAGCGAGCCATCGGCATTTCTTTTTTCAGCAAGCTCGTCAGGGAAATCGCTATATTCAATAACAGTAACTTTGTTATTTATCAGGCAGAAGTTGCCGATTTTTTCCTTTGGGCCGGTTTTTATCAATGCTTTTGAGGACATTTCAGCCCCGTCGAGAGCGTGGAAACCGATAAATAATGGATCAAACAGCTTTACCAATGGATTATCCACCTGCCAATAGCTGATGTATTCGATGCCGCGTTTTTTCATGTCTTTTATAGCCCCATTTTTGTAAAGCGACTTGAGGCTTCCGCCGTGTCCATCGGGCGAGCAGGCAATATTTGCTTTGTCTGTCATTAAGAATTTGCCATCAAGGCTGAAATTTGGCAGTGTTCCTTGTTTAAATATAAACACATCTTTTTCGTCCAGGTCGTAATACCTGTTTTTATGGAAAATTTCTACAGTTTCGTCGTAATTTAAGGGGCTGGTCATAATATACCAAGGGCAGGTGGCTTGGTATTTTTTTGAAACCGCTGCGATTGTTTCTGCGAAGATTTGAAATAACGTCTTATTTTTAACTGGGCTAATAGGGAAATTTCCCTTTGGACCGTCGAATCCGAGTCGGGTTCCCTGTCCGCCTGCGACTACGAAAGCGGCAACCTTGCCAGCCGATATAAGCTGTCTGCCCAGTTGGATGGCTTTTTCATATTTGTGCTTTTGCTCAGCATTGATAGGATTAGGACTGTAGGATATGGCAGGAACTAAATCGGTACTCATTTCAGCCGAGGTAGGTTTTTTTATAATGTTAGCTACCCAGGAGTCTATTTCGGTGAAATCCAGCTCTTCAATTTTTGCCAGTAAATGCTGTTTTTGAGCAGTATTTAACTCCTGCCAGGAAGATAAAAGATGTTCCTGTTTGTGCTTTTTCAACAGGTTTTTTGTCTTTTCAAATGTTTTTAGGGAAACCATAGTTGCGATTTTAAACGCGAAATATAAAAAACAAGATAAATATATAAAATTTTCAAAAAAGTCGTAAAAATTTCGAGAAATATGTTTGACAGAAAGATACCTGTGTGCTACTATTATAAAGAGAAACAGGTAAGTTTTCCAAAATTTATCATAATATTAAAACTGTTATCATATTTTGAGTCATCATTCATATCACAAACCTACCTGTTTAGAAAACCTTTTTTTATATAATTTGCGCCATTGGATTGATGGTTTCATTAAACTATCAGGCTTACGTGGATATATGCGATAGATTAAAGGCTTATGAATGTTAACCGACCGTATTTAAGCGGCACATACATTATTAAGGAGATTCGCGGGCAAAAGCAGATTTAGCGTCTTTTTTGCTAATGTAGCAATAGGCATTTATCTATTAAAAATGAACAGAACGTTGCTTAAAAACGGTCGAGCTAGCGAATCTCAGAAGTAATGAAGGAGAACAAAAATGAAGAAAAAAGGTTTCACATTAGTTGAGCTATTGGTCGTTATCGCGATCATAGCGCTGTTGATGGGCATCCTGATGCCTGCACTGGCCAGGGTCAGGCAGATTGCCTTCCGGATGACCTGTGGGACGAACCTCTCAGGCATCGGCAAGGCAATGCTGATCTATGCCAACGATTATGAGGATGAGCTTCCTCGTGCCGGTGGTAGGGGCACTGATTGGGGTGCACCCGTTGTATGGGATGCTATAGACCGAATCAGGGCTTACAGCTTAGGTACGGACGGCAGCGGCGGAAGAGCTACCATCTCCTCCAGCTTCTATCTTTTGGTAAAGTATGCTGAAGTCACACCCAAGTCGTTTATCTGCAAGGGTGATTCCGGAACTACAGAGTTTAACCTTGCTGATTATCCTAGTAGGCCTGCCACCATCGATGAGCTCATCAAGGCCTGGGATTTTGGTGGTGAGTCAGGGGGAGGAGATCCGGCCAGTTACCATTGCAGCTATGCCTATCATCAACCTTACGGTAGTGCGTATGCTCTGACTTCGTCAAGCGAGCCGGGTATGGCGGTGGCGGCTGACCGAAATCCGTGGATTCCTTCACCTGCTGCTACTGTGGCTAAGACATTTGCGGGCTTCAAACCGGACATACCTCCTACGTTCACCGGCACAGCCGAGCAGGCTAAATATGGAAATGCTATTTCACACCAGGATGATGGACAGCAGGTATTGTTTATGGACATGCACGTAGATTTTGAAAAGCGTTCATATTGTGCTGTTGAGGATGATAACATTTATACATTTCTGCAAGGGGGCCTTGGTCATCCTCAGTTAGGAACGCCGCCTATACCTTTCGTAAGTATACCCGGCCATAGGAAAGACTCGCTCCTTGTACATGATGATATAACTACTTCTACAGCAGCACCGTCACGAAGGTGATAGGGAACAGGCGTATTTCAATGGATCCAAAGGCGGCCTTGTGTGTGAGCATAAGGCCGCTTTTCTGTTTCTATGGCATGCGTAAGCAGGTCTTGCCGTAGTAACAAACAAGATTGACGGGGATGTAAGCAGATTTGTATATTTGCTTATTTTTTTACCTTTAAGGTGTTTTTTTAGAACAGTGTATGTGATTGTTACGTATTAAGATTAGAAAGCGGTAGGTTAAAAGTTTATAATAATTTAGTGCGTTATCATATTCTGTATCATTTCTATATATCCTAAACCTACCTGTCTGGAAAATCCTAATTAAATTTGGTTTGCGTCGTTAAGCCGATAGTTGCTTTCAATTATAAGGCTTGATCCGATACGCGCAATTGAAAAAGGCGTTGTGAAAGTAAACCGGCCGTACTTGAGCGAAAAATGTATGGTTAAGGAGATTCGCGGACAGAAGTGGTTTTAGCGGTTTTACCTTTATGTAGCTATAGGCATTTATCCATCAAGATGTAAATAAAAGAGTGCTTAAGAACGGCCAGGCTTGCGAATCTCCGGATTAATGAAGGAGAACAAAAATGAAAACGAAAGGTTTCACATTAGTTGAGCTATTGGTCGTTATCGCGATCATAGCGCTGTTGATGGGCATCCTGATGCCTGCACTGGCCAGGGTCAGGCAGATTGCCTTCCGGATGACCTGTGGGACGAACCTCTCAGGCATCGGCAAGGCAATGCTGATCTATGCCAACGATTATGAGGATGAGCTTCCTCGTGCCGGTGGTAGGGGCACTGATTGGGGTGCACCCGTTGTATGGGATGCTATAGACCGAATCAGGGCTTACAGCTTAGGTACGGACGGCAGCGGCGGAAGAGCTACCATCTCCTCCAGCTTCTATCTTTTGGTAAAGTATGCTGAAGTCACACCCAAGTCGTTTATCTGCAAGGGTGATTCCGGAACTACAGAGTTTAACCTTGCTGATTATCCTAGTAGGCCTGCCACCATCGATGAGCTCATCAAGGCCTGGGATTTTGGTGGTGAGTCAGGGGGAGGAGATCCGGCCAGTTACCATTGCAGCTATGCCTATCATCAACCTTACGGTAGTGCGTATGCTCTGACTTCGTCAAGCGAGCCGGGTATGGCGGTGGCGGCTGACCGAAATCCGTGGATTCCTTCACCTGCTGCTACTGTGGCTAAGACATTTGCGGGCTTCAAACCGGACATACCTCCTACGTTCACCGGCACAGCCGAGCAGGCTAAATATGGCAACTCTCCTTCTCACCAGGATGATGGACAGCAGGTATTGTTTATGGACATGCACGTAGATTTTGAGAAGCGAGCTTATTGCGGCGTTGAGGATGATAATATTTACACGCATCTGCCCCAGGCTATTGGTCGTCCTCAAATGGGCACAGTGCCAGTAGTTTTCCAGAGTGTGCCCGGCCACAGGAAAGACTCGCTCCTTGTACATGATGGTGAGCCTACCAAAACTGGCAGGTCCTGCTTTCCTGCTGATACGCTCGTTTGGGTAAATGGGGCACAGGTTAGGATCTCAGAGGTTATTCAAGGGCAGAAGGTTAGCATGCTTGAGCCTGCTGGGGCGATGAATTGCTCGGCCCAAACGGTAACACTGCGGGAAATTGAACGTATAGAAGAGCACGAGGGAACGTTCGATTGTTTCGATGTTGTGCTTGAAACCGGAGACTGCATTAGCGTGGCTGATTTTCACCTGTTTCTGCTTGATTCGCAGCGATGGGTCCCAGTCCAAAACCTCAAAGCCGGCTTGAAGCTGATGTCATTAAAGGGACCCGTCAGCATTAAGAGCGTTGTAAAGAGGGCGGCACCCTTGGTTGGCAAGGTTTATAATCTTAAGATTAAAGATGCAGAGAGGTACTGTGTGGGCAAAGATGGAGTGATCGTGCGCGATTGGTGATCGAGCGAGTCGATGGCAGAATAATCGGACCGTGTAGCTTTCACCGCACGGTTTGTGGATTCCGCACAGACAGTCTATGCTCCGGCTGCTAAAGAAGCGGCCTTGTGCGCGGCGGGCATAAGGCCGCTTTTTATCAATACCAAAGTTATACGCGCTTATGCTGAAAGATCCGCTGATATCTTAGCATGTCGGTAACACATAATGTTACTTTAGCTTGATCGGCAGACCTTTGTCCTGAGATTTGGCCAGGAATGACTTTAACTCTTCTAATAACATCTGCATCTGTTCAGTGCTCTCGATCATATTTTCATATAATTGTCCGTCATTGAGAAGCTTGGCAACGGTCCCGTCGCCGCTGTTGGCTTTTTCTAAAATTACTCGTAAGTGCGATGTTGCTTCACCAAGCTGGTCGCTGGTGCTGATTAAAGAGGCTACGAGTCTTTCTGCTTTAGCATCTGCACTTTGTAAAGTTCTGGTACCAGCCGCTGCCATATTTCGGAACTCTTGTATCGTTTGTTTTGCTTGCTGCATAGTTTCTCTCGCCTCAAGCGAAGCTATATGTAGATTGGCCAAAGTTCCTTTGAGATTTTTTTTGCTATTGGGATCACCGATGAAGTCTCTGGCGTCATCTATAAGATTTTTGAGGCTCTCAGCAATGTCTTCGAACTTTTTCTGGCTTTCAGCCGGGAAAAATTCACTTGTCATGCCGGTTGAGCCTTGCTTGAGCATTCCATTAACTAAAAAAACTGTTTCTGGTTGGTTTGGATCAGTCGACGGAGCCGGCAGCTTTGTAGGATCAACCGTAAGTTCAATATAACTGCTGCCAAGACCTCGCATCATTAGCTTGATTTCAACATTGGAAGGAATATTAACGTATTTTTTGTCAATGCTGAGAGCAACCTTTGTTTGAT
This sequence comes from uncultured Pirellulales bacterium, assembly GCA_964601185.1. Taxonomy (GTDB): domain Bacteria; phylum Planctomycetota; class Phycisphaerae; order Sedimentisphaerales; family Anaerobacaceae; genus CAZRMQ01. The sequence goes on along the minus strand of CAZRMQ010000016.1, from coordinate 10,166 downwards.
GATATTCAAGTCCGGTTACCAGATCCCGACACTTCTCCGGAGCCATGACTTTTGTAACTCTACCGATTTGATAGCCGCAAAATTGCACGGGGGTATCCTTTTGAACGCCGGGCGCGGTAGGAAACTGAACAAACACCTCAAAGGAGCGGAATTTACTTACCGCGGATGGCAAATCGCCGAACTTAGATATCAGCCAAACAAGCGCGGAAATAGCTACTATCACAAAAATGCCAACAATAATATTACGCCTTCTTTGGGTTGATTCGTAGTCGCTCACTGTTTACTCCCTTTCGAGTCAGGACGTCCTTCGAGAAAAAGCTCCCTTATAGCACGCAAGGGATAGCCGCTGTCATTGAGTTTTTTTATTAGTTTAATTCGCTCAACGCTCCTTTCGTCGAACTGTCGTCTGCCGCTCGACGTAACCTCTATGGGTTCAATCAGACCCACCATAATGTAATATTGCAGAGTTTGCCGGGAAACGCCAGCTTTTTTTGCTGCTGTGCCTATTGGTACTAATTTGCGCTTATCACTCAAATTCCAACCTCAAAGAATTTAGAATGTAGAGTTTGTAATTCTCAATTCTAAATTCTCAATTCAAATTTTATCCTATCTTGTCAACTGCTTCGTTTACCAAAGCCAAAAACGAGGCTTTTACCTGTTCAAACGATGGTTGTTCTACTTTAGTTGTTTTTTTTAACCATTGATACGAAATCATAAGTAAGTAATCAAAGCCAGCCGGAATCTTGTCTTGGTTTTGCCGAAAGGCCTCACGTAATAGCCGTTTCCATCGATTTCGCACTACCGCATTACCGCAGGTTCTGCCAACAGAAACGCCCAGCCTTGGATAGCCGCATTCGTTTTCTGCCATATACAGTGTCAGCATGGCATTGCTGACACGTAGATTGCGGTCTAAAACAGCTTTGAATTGCTTATCACTGACCAGCTTTTTATCTTTTCCAAAAGAGAACATATTAGTGAATTAGAATGCCATTGCCTAACTAATTAACTAATCCTCTAATCCTCTAATCCGCTCACTACAATTAGCCTACAGTTATATTATCGGTTTTTTACTGCCGTGACAACACTTCTGCTGATAACTGCCGATGTACCGCTCGGCAGTCTAATAGGCCCACAAATCTGTCATCCTGCTGTGAAGCTACAACTGGTACGTATTCTGTATATAGTTGGTTGGCGTTTTCTAATGCTTCTGATAATGGTATATCCGGAGTCATCTTTGCGATAACAGGTTCCATAATATCAAGTGCTACAAGCCAATCGTTCCGCCAAAGATTGCTATTCCAAGGACAAGCAACAGGTCCAGATGGTAATGAAAGTTAATATTAGAAGCCAAAAATTCGCTTTGCATCATCTCTACGTAAATAATCTACCTAATTGCAATATTTTATTTCAACCTGGTTCTGTCCCGTCCTGAGCTGGATAGAAGGAACATTCTATCTGCCTCTCGCTGTTTTTCCAGCACTTCAGCACTGAGCTGCCGATGCATCGCTCTGGCATCCAGAATGCCCACCGATTCATCATCTTGGTCTGAAACCACCACAGGAACATGCTCGATATTGTATTCCTGCATTTGCTCAAGAGCTTTAGATAAGGGGACATCCGGCGTTACTTTAGCAGCCACTGGCTCGGTGATATCTAATGCCACCAGCCAATCGTTCAGTTCCATAGTAGCAAAAGTGTTGCGGATTCCCTCCAGTGTAAGAGCGCCTATTACCTTTTTTTGGCTGTCAACTATGGAGTAGTAGAAGTGCTCTGTACTGCTGACCACTTTAAGGACGTCACTTAGAGGCGTACCTGCTGAAATGGCCGGAACCTCTGTATCCATCACGTCACCAACCTTATAACCTTTGATAAGGTCTTCTTCGGTGACATTCAATCCCAACTCTCCAGCTTTGAGAGCACCTAATTTGACGCCTATCGGCCCAATTATTTGCAGAACAAATGCCCCTATGATTACAACCAGCAACATTATTGAACTTATATTGCTATCGAATCGACTGCTCGCCACTATTAACAGGCCAATTGCAATACCGCCTTGCGGATATAAACAAAATCCAAGGTATTTCCTGACTGTCTTAACAGATCCTGCATAGTATCCACCCAGATATGATCCTGTTGTTTTGCCGACAATACTGCCAACTACATAAGCGGCAACCAGGAATCCGGTCATTGTGTCAATATGCTGAAAACTCAGCTTTGCACCAACAAGAACGAAGAATAGAATATATATAGGTGTAGTAGATCTGCGCATAAGCTCGAACGTCGAAGCTGTTTTCTTGGAACCGATGTTCGTAAGAGTCACGCCGACAGCCATAGATGTAAGAATAACGTCAAGGTGCATGTGTATCGCAATGCCTATGAATAACAACGTCGAGCTTGCAGTAAATGCCAGCATTTTTTCCGTATCTTCGATTCTTTTCACTATCCAGCTCAATCCTGCTCCGGCTGCCACACCTATCAGCAGCGAGCCGGACATCTCATAAAATGAGCCGAGCAGTGCTTTCAAAAATCCACTCTCCTGGTGGCCGGTAACAACGCCAGCAACTCCAATGCTGATGGCGTATAACATCAGCGCCAGCGCATCATCAAGAGTAACTATGGCGGTCAGCATACTCGTAAGCGGCCCACGCGCCTTGTATTCCCACAAGACAGAAATCGTCGACGCTGGGTCCGTAGCTGAACAGATGGCCCCGAAAACGACCGCAATGGCCAATGCTGTATGCCAATCTGAGAAGTACCACATAACCAGGAAGCTAGATACCCCCACCAGCAAAGCCGCTGTTATGCCTTCAAAAAGCAAAACAATAGGAACCTGTTTGCCGAACTTGATAAATATCTCACGTTTCAGTTCTCCGCCGACCAGAAAGCCGATAATCCCCAGTGCAAGAACGTCGAACATTTGCAGGTCCTGAACGGTCTTCTGAGAAATAATATGGAATACTGGACCCAATAATATCCCGATGACAACATAGCCGATTATCTGCGGAATCCTCATTGTCTGGAATATCTTTGCGCCGACTGTCCCGCCAAAAATGGCAATTCCTATCAGCAGGACAAGATTAAGCTCTTGAATGTCTGCTAAAATGGTTCTGGCCAGTTCCATCATACCCACACTTTGCCAAACTTTGAAAAAGCCCTAAAAGCATTCTTGAAAAGAAGGATGTGCAAACACTTACAAAAGACATGTGTCAATCGTATCACTCACAATTATTAGGCCGATCAATAAAACAAGATTAAAGCGGCTAAAATCCTGTGTTCCAGCTGTAATAACTGGAACTGCCATGAAACTCCTATTATATATTTATCTAAACTTCAGCCTGTTAGCTGCTATGCAGCTTATCAGCTTCCTGCTGCCGTGACAGTACTTCCGCACTTAGGGACCGTCGAACTGCACGATAGTTCAAAATTCCAACAATCCTGTTGTTCTCATTGGAAGCCACAACTGGCAGATGCCCCACGTCCAGCCGTTTTCCTTCCTCGAGGGCTTCTGACAATGGCATGTGTGGTGTGACCTTGGTCACGATCGGCTCGGTGATATCAAGAGCCACTAACCATTCATTTAACTCTTGCGTGGCGAAAGTCTTTCTGATACCATCCAGTGTTATAGTTCCGACAAGCTGGTTGTTACTATCGACAACCGGATAGTAAAACTCGTCGGTATTGCTAACCATTCTGATAACTTCGCTCAGAGGCATTCCTGCACTGAGTACCGGCAGCCTGGTGTCCATCACATCCTGAACCTCATACGTTTTTATTAGGTCATCCTCAGTTATATTTAATCCCAATTCGCCGGCCTTGGTAATTGCTATTTTTGTCCCTATAGGCCCAATTATTTCAAAGATAATTGTGGTAGCGGCGATGGTATTGATCACCACAACAGCTAAATTTCTGCCAGTTTCTCCCAGAGTACGGAACTGGTCTGCCGCCAGCAGTGAAAGTCCTATGGCCACACCAGCCTGACAGAGTATACCCATGCCAAGATACTTTCGAATCACTGAACTTTGCTTGGATATTACTCCACCCAGAAAAGCTCCGCCCATCAATCCACCTATTCTGCATAACACATACACTAATCCCACAAAACCTATGCTTGGTAGTAGGCTTATCTGCAGATGTGCACCTGCCAGGAAGAAAAAGATGATGTAGATCGGCAAAGTAATCGATTCTATCGACTGGTAAGCCCGTCTGTTTGCCGCCGGATATAAATTAGCGTGGACCATGCCTAAACTCAGATTGGCCAGAATAAGAGAAAAATTAAAATAAAGGGCTATTCCTGTACATATCAAAATACTGCCCAGATAAATTGCCAGTATAGCGTCCTCAGCCGATATCCGACGTGCAAGATATCCTGCAACCGCACCTAATGTGCAACCCAGTACAATCGAGCCGATTATCTCCAGTACCGGTCCTTCTAACAAGCTTTCGACTGACAGTTCGGTGCCTGTCAGCAGCATCCGGGCTACAGCCACGGCAATTGCGAATATCATTATAGCCAGTCCGTCGTCCAGACCAACCACCGCGTACAGGGCATTGGTCAAACGGCCTTTAGCCTTGCACTCCTGCAAAACTGCCACGGTCCCTGCAGGCGCAGATGCCGGTGCCATTGCTCCGAAAACAAGCGCAAAATACAATTTGCCCGTCAGAAAATATACTCCTGCTGTCACTAACAAAAAGGCACCAAATGACTCCAGAAGTGTGATAACGCCAATACCTGTACCCATCTCCTTCAGCGTGCTCAGCTTCATCTCGCTGCCGATTATGAATGCAACCAACGATAGGGTAAAGCTGGCAAAGATATTCATACCTTCGACAAATTCTTCATGAAAAACATTCAGAAATGACGGCCCGAATATCAAACCGGCAATTAAATAACCCACCACGCCCGGCAGTTTCAGGCGCTGAGCAATTTTGCCGCCAAAGAAACCGAAAATAATGGCAACCGCTATAAAGAAGAGAAGGTTCATATATTCAAATAACTTTAACGCTGAAAGGTCCGCTCAATGTTACGGCTCCGCCACGTAATAGCCGTCTTATCGCACAGGCAAGTCTAATTCGGAATGACTCCAGTGCAAAGCTGACTATTTGTTCGTTAATTATCGTAAAATTTCATATAATAAAAAGCATAAAACACTTTTGAGTGAGGAAATATACAAGCACACACGTTGAATACATGCAGTGTGGCTCGCGCCACTGCAACCACTACATAAAAAGCTGTATATTAATCCGGGGATTAGTTTTGTCAATTTTTTTTATTGTAGATTGGGATGTTCCCTGGACCTCCCATCATCCCATTATTTTTATTTATTCTTATTGACGTCCGGTCAGTTCTCTGGTACAATGCGTTTTTAAGTGGGGTATATTCTCACGTCTCTCAAGAATATTCTCTTCAAAAATCCGGGAGACAGATTTTATGGCCATTAGTAGGCCAAAAGGAGCACTGTAGTGAGTACAGGTATTGTAAAGTGGTTTAATGGTAGTAAAGGCTTTGGATTTATCACACCCGATGTCGCCGGCGATGACTTGTTTGTTCATCATTCGGAGATCAAGACGACCGGCTACGCCAGTCTCGATGAAGGCCAGAAGGTTCAGTTTGATGTCGGACAGGGCAAGAAAGGCCCTTGTGCGACCAACGTAATCCCTGGTTAATCTAAAGAAGCACACCGGAAAAACCAACGCTCCTCCGCTAAAACCGGAGGAGCGTTTCATTTTCACACTTACATCCCAATCTTTCAGCAGTACTGCTCGTTAGTACCGGCCACGGCCACCGCCGCTACGACCACCGCCGCCACGGCCACGGTCACCACCGCCACCACCAAAACCTCCGCGTCTTCCTCCACCACCACCACGATCGATCTTCGGCCTGGCTTCATTGACATTCAAAGTTCGTCCCATAAAATCCTTGCCGTTCATGGCTTCGATAGCTTTTTCTGCTTCAGCTTTAGAGGGCATTTCTACGAATCCGAACCCTTTTGACTCGCCGCTGAACTTATCCATTATTAGACGAACCTCTGTGACCTGGCCGAATTCTGCAAAGGCCTGACGAAGCTCATCCTCGGTTGTCTCATGCGGCAAATTTCCTGCATAAATATTCATTGTGTTTATTCCCTTTCTTTTAAGAAAACTCTTGCCGGAACTACCGGCGTTCAATATTTACCTGCTGTCATGTTATTCGCTCCGCTCGAAAGATTCAAGCATTAATTCTAAAATTCTAAATCCCGCCACGCAGGAACCTCAACCCCCAATAATCACTCAAAAATAACCATTTACCAATTAACCATTTAACCAATTTGTATGCCGAATTTAGAAAAAAGCTGAGAAAAATCATCTTCGGCGGATAACAGACTGGTTATTGGTAATTGGTTAAATACGAACTAAGAAGCTGGTGGGCTGAAGGCCAACTATTTACCCCCGCAGCAAATAGGCTCCTGCTGCAATTTTGCTGCGGGGTCTTCGCCACATAACTTCGACGTTCGACATTCCTTGTTGGATATTCGATGTTTTCTCGGTCATTGCGAGGCCGAAGGCCATGGCAATCTCACCCCAATAATCAATCGATTCTGCCACAGAGGACACAGAGAAAAGATTCATCCTTCGTAGTATTACGCAGAAGGAAAATTAAATATTAAAATGCAAAATGCGACTACGGCGGAGAAAAAATTAAATTTTCCTAAGTTTTTCCTTAGTTTTTAGTTTTTTTGCCGCTCCATATCCCCAACTGTTTTTCTTTTGCCTGCTTCTCTAAATAATCGAACTGTTTCATAAACTGGAACGGCTCATATATATAATTATAAGCATACCCCTCTGCGACGAGTTTAGCATTGACTAAAGTGCCGTCTTCCAAAAAGACATATCTCAGAAGTCTATTGTATTTATCTCTGTTTGATTGCATTGGGTCTGGGATTAAAAAGACCGACTGATTTTCCAAGAGCTGCTTAGTATAACGGGCGGCTTCGGGGCCGAAATAATCATCTTTTAAATTATGAGGACTTGCTATCTCGGGGGTATCCATCCCAATCAGCCTTACAGTTTCAATTTCACCTGCAATATCGGCTTTGATTGTGTCTCCGTCAATTACTTTCACAACACGGTAAAGAGGTGGGGTTTCTTTAGTAGACGAAGACTTGAGAGGTGAAATTTTGATTTGACCCGTGTCTTTGAGAACAATCTCCGGCCGGCCTTGATAAGATTTTATCAAGCCGGTGATTTCCACAGTTTCTCCTTCGTATTGTTTTGGATTGGGAAATTTATGTACGTCTGAACCAAAAATTACAGCACCAAACGGACAGGTTTTGTAATCGGGACAGAAATTTAGAAATGTAGTTTCTTTTGGGTTGTTAACATGATCTACTCTACCCACCACACAAGCATATTCTCCAATGTGATTCGGAGCTTCGGTATAATCGATGCGTATGGCGGCTTGTTGCAGCGGTTCGGTTTGTTTCGGCAGTTGTTGCGGCGGCCTGACTTGAGCCGGCCTTTTTGACAACCAGATTGAGGCAGCAATTAAAAACGCTGCAACGATAATAGTTATGGGTACTTTGTTTGTCTCGAAAAAATCTTTCATACAATCAACATCAAAAAGCAAAATGTGGCTACGCCGGAGAAAAAATAAGTAAACGGCCCCTATTATTCCCAGATTAAGTACTATAGAGTACGATTGATTGCCTTTGAATGGATACTATATTTTGCACAAAATTTTGCAATCGGCTCGGGAATTTCCCAAGCTACCAGAGACGCGATAACTTTATCAGAATTTAAATCTATCCCTCGCTGTGCACATCGTAACGACCTATATTTTATAGCCTGATGGCAACCAGGCTCGGGGTCGACTGTTTCGATTTCAACCACGACATCACTTCCATCATTGAGTTCAAATAGAATATCCACAACATCCCCACTAAGAAAAAGATGCTCGACAGTTGTCTTCCTGACATTTGTAACACCGATTTTTTCAGGATGTTTAGCTATCCATTCCTTCAGTTGTTTATGCTCTTTTCCTTCCCCACCCGCCCCATATTTTCTCGAACATGCAATGGCCTTTGCTCGTGACTCATTTTTTCTGAGCATACATTTAGGCAGTTCATGCACACCTTTGAAGTCATGGTCTAATATATCTTTAATGATCATCTTAGTATGTTCGTCTCTGATTGTGCTCATCAGGTCTCTTAAAATCATGACTACGGATTTATCCTCCAAATATCTGAAAAGGCCTGTACCCCATCTTGGCTGCTCTCCAGCAACAGAAAAATAATCCCAAAAGTCAAGCATTTTAGCTTCTTCGAGTGGTAATCGAACACGATGTTCTTCAGCGGCATAAACAAATGTCTGGTCTGGATTCTCTATTCTTCCGATTTTATAAAGGCCGATGATTTTTCTGTCCTTTTCCTGATCTATAGGAAAAAGTGTTGTCAGTATGACGATATTGCCTTCCTTGACCTTATGAATTTTAATAGGTGTACCCGCTCTTTTCCCGTGATGATATGTCCCACCGCCGAAACACCATTTGTTAAACAGCTCACTTTCATAACACGGAAAAACAGGAGGATCTCCTGTAAAGCCCCTGTCTTTGAATTGTCTGCATGCACAATCCTGATTACTGCACCATACCCGACCAGATTTTATATTTCGGATGATATTATCGACCGAACAGGTTCCATTAAAACCCACATATATATTTTCATCAGCGTCGTTATACGTGCATTTAAATGCCAGATGCATTTTTCCTCCTTAACAATTAAAATCCTGATAAATTAGGTGGTTGTTCCTATTTATTCCCTTATTTATTTGATTGATTCAACTATACAACTGTGGTTTGTCGAGTCCCAGTTTTGCTGCATATTCAAAAAACGGTAGAGAGTCTCCTTCTATGCTCCAAATTCAAAATTTAATACTGGTAGCAAGTACTTGTTTATTTAAGTTTTACTTGTGTGTATTTCATATCGGTACAGACTATTAATACTATGAACAGTCAACTATTTTTTTCCCAATAAACCCGCAATTCCCGCCAAACAAATTCGTCGCTCGTCACTCGTATCTCGTCGCTTGTATATCGTATGTAGTATGTCGTATTTAGTAAATAATAAATCCCAACTTGTATCTTGTGTCCAGTCTCTTGCGCGGTGCTGATCGGTTGTCGGTCCCTTGATGATTCAACGGAGTTTCAACTTAGGTAATCGCGGTTGATACGCCATCCTACGTAAACTCCAACAATGCTGCCGATGCTGCTAACCAAGAAGCCGGTCATGAATCCAAATCTGGCTCCTATCCACCATCCAATCCAACCAAAGACTATCATGCCAACGAAAATACAGAGCCTGTTCATATCTTATCCGACTCAAATGACCTCTAACAATTATTATACGGTCTGTATAAAGTGGGAAACAATATTCGTTGCTCGTCGCCCGTGACTAAAATATAGATTCTTCGCGGAGTTTACCCTTGAGCGAAGCGAAGGGCTCAGAACAACGTCTGTGAAATCTGTGGCTAATTCTATCCCCTTTTTGGCCATCAGCACAATACTTTTTCTACTTTTGACAAGAATCAAAAATTATCTTCACGTAGGAAATCACCCCGGCTCGGTCATCTCTCGTCCCGGCCTACAGCGGGCAAGCCTCGTCTGTCCTCTGTCTTCTGTTCTCCGTCCTCTGTCTTCTTATTTCGAGCATCGAGTATCGACGTTGAGCAAATATTGTGCCAGAGAGAAAATTTTTTCTAACAAGTCAAGTACAAAATTGTAGACGCGCTTAAAAGTGCTCAAAAGTTGATAATTTTTGATCAAAATGCGCACATTTTTGTGATTTTTTGAGCATTTTTGCTCATTTTTTGCACTTTTTACTTTTGCTCTTAAGCTCTTATGTTTTATGCACTTATAACTATTTTTCAAAAATGTCTCACAAACTAAATGTCCAAATGCACCTGGAAATCAGCCTCTTAGTAGGGCACTAATGTGAAAATAGGGAGGGTATATACTGTCTATATTTTTTGTGTATCTTCTCTTGGTTGATGCTTCCATCGACGGTGCAGCCACCAGTATTGGCTGGGGTTCTCACGTACAAATTGCTCGATTGCTTTAGTGTATTCTGCCGTAATCCACGTGAGCGGATCGTCTTTTTCAGCCCATTCTTGCGGGAAAATGATGCGATTAATGC
>CAZRMQ010000015.1:0-26091 GCA_964601185.1 uncultured Pirellulales bacterium | reverse complement strand
AAGCAACGGAGTCCAATTTTTATCATATTTTACGTAAAACGGAAACTACACCCGTAGCAAATGTTAAAAATATCTTGTTTGAAAATGTTATAGTAATTTAATAGAAACGGCACTAGATTCCCCATAATGGCCAGGTGACCTGCCAATCTTAGAGAACTTGGACTGCATCGAATGCGGCCCTTGAGCCGCAACATTAGATGGCTACAAACAGCTATATTCGAGAGTTTAAAAGATCATGCTCCGTAGAAAAGATCAGAAGTTGTCATTTCGACCGAAGCCCCTGTGTCTTCTGTCGAAGACAGAAACAGGGGCGAAGCGGAGAAATCTGCACACAAAGTAGATTTCTCGACTCGCTCCCCTGCTTTCTTGCGAAAGCAAGAAGGGGAACTCGCTCGAAATGACGGTTTACAGTGTTTTTTTCAAAGCATTATCAAATTTGAAGGAGATGTATTATGAAAACAAAATTGTTTTTAATTCCATGCTTGCTATTGGCCAGTCTTTTTATTTGCTCCACTTTAATTTCGGCTGATAATCCGCAAAGCAGCACGAGTACGGAGCTCAAGCCGATACAGCTTTTGCCCCCACAAACGGATGGCGGCAGGCCCTTAATGCAGGTATTGAAAGACAGAAAATCTTCGCGCGAATTTGGTACGGAGAAGCTGCCTCCACAAGTGCTTTCAAATTTGCTTTGGGCGGCGTTCGGAATAAACCGCCAAGATTCGGCAAAGCGTACCGCACCATCCGCGATGAACTGGCAGGAAATCGATGTCTATATCGCAATGGCCGAAGGCCTTTACCTTTATGATGCAAAGGGACACACGTTGCAGCCGATTCTGGCGGAAGATGTCCGGGCTGCGGCTGGGATTCAGCCCTTCGTCAAGGATGTGCCTGTGAACCTCATCTACGTGGCGGATTTCACGAAAATGGGAAAAGCTACAAATGCCGATAAGGTTTTTTATTCAGCCGCTGACACAGGCTTTATAGCTGAGAACGTTTATTTATTCTGTGCATCCGAGGGATTGGCGACGGTTGTGCGTAATCTAATTGATAAGCCTGCTCTGACAAAAATTATGAAACTGCGACCGGAGCAGAGGGTCATCCTCGCACAATCGGTGGGCTATCCGAAAAAGTAGCCATTGAGAAAAGCAACAACCGCGTTGGGCGTGACATTTAACATAACAAGCTGATAAAGATCTAAGTTTATCGTAAAGAATTGATCGCACGAATAGTCCGCCAGAAATGGATGTACATCCTATGTTAAAAAGTTTACTCCTCCCAACTCATCCTCCTTACTCATCCTTTCATTTGGCCTTAATACGCCTGCGGCGTATTAACTATCAATCGCAGGAAAAAAAGCTCATACGTAAAGCGCGTACCTGTGGCAGTCCTAGGGACTCCTTACGGAGAGCTACGCACTTTACGTATACTATATGTGAATGCGAAAAAAAGATTTATGCTAATCATAGAAATTAAATGTGCCCAGAAGCAACCAACTATAGAACAGTGGGTAAGCTTCGCTTGTCCCTTCGATTTGGTTCGACTCTTTCGACTACGCTCAAGACAGGTTCGCTTACCAAAGGTCACTCAAAGCCTTCCCTGAGCTTGCCGAAGGGGCAGGCCCGCCAGAGGTGGGTAAACCTTTGTCCTCTTTTTTCGAGCATCGGGTATCAAGCCCGTCCTGAGTCCGTCGATTCGGCACGCCGGATTCGTGACGAACCGGGTCGAAGGACATCGGGCATCGTTATGAAGCAAATGTAGTGCCAGAGAGAGATTTTTTTTTGACAAGTCAAATACAAAATTGTAGATGTGCTTAAAAGTGCTAAAAAGTTGATAATATTTGATCAAAATGCGCTTGTTTTTGCAAATTTGCGCTCATTTTTGCACAGTTTTTGCACTTTTTGCTTTTGCTCTTAAGCTTTTATGCCTGATGCACTTATAACTATTTTCCGAAAATGTCCCACAAACTAAATGTCCAAACCATATTGGATATTCTCGCTCCGACGAGTCCGCTTCATGATATATAGGTGAAGCCTGATATTAAAATATAGAAGCATCTGTCTCGCCGGAAAGTTACCTATTCTATTACAGAATTATTTCTGCTGTTTTTAACTCATATCAGCCGAAAAATATATCCAGACATCCGGATTTTGATTAACTAATAAGTTTTGCCTAAGTCTATTAAAGGATTATGGTTACAGTAACAAAAAGAAATTCGTTAGCAGATTATATTGCTGTAATAATTGTTTTATTGATGGCTATCGGCACGATCTTTGTGTTTTCGGCAGGCGCTAACATCGGTCGGGAGCTTGACTTGCATAGATTCTATGATTTGTCCAGCCTGCGACAGATTTTGTTTTTTCCTATCGCCTGCTTAGTTATGTACATCGTCTCGTGTCTGAATTATCGTAGATTTAGCCTAACTAACGGCTGGCTAAAGTCTTTGTCGAGCTATTTATTACTCCTTAGTATAGCTTTACTTATAATTGTTTTAATCCCGAGTTTGGGCACAGAGGTTAACCGTGCCCGGCGATGGCTCAGGATACCGTTAGGGCCCGTAGTCATAAGTTTTCAGCCTTCCGAACTGGCAAAATGGGCGGCTGTTTTCTTTTTAGCCGCTGTTTGCGATAAGCTCGGCGATAAATTAAGGTTATACTGGAAAAGGTTCGTCCCGGTCTGTGCTGTCATCGGGGTAATAGTAGGACTGATAGTTATAGAAGATTTTGGTACAGCAGTATTTGTAGCACTTCTGGCCTTTTTAATGTTAATAATTGCTGGTGCAAAATGGTGGCATATTTTAACACCTTTGCCATTTGGCATTATTGGCTTTTTTGCCATACTTGTCCATTCGCCCGGTCGTATGCATCGACTTATTGCCTATTTTAATCCCGGGCAATGGACTGATTCAATAGCTTACCAGGCGAACCAGTCACTAATTGCGCTTGGTTCGGGCGGCTTGTGGGGCAAAGGGCTTGGTATGGGAATCTGCAAATACGGGCATCTGCCGGAAGATACAACAGACTTTATTTTTGCTATTATCGGCGAAGAGCTCGGCTTCGTCGGAAACGCAGCAATAATTGGAATATTTATTATCTTCGTTTTGCTGGGAATCTTAGTGATTGTGCGCTGCAGAGACCGCTTCGGCCAATTTTTAGCCGCTGGCATCGTTTTGACAATCGCACTTCAGGCGGCGATTAATATAGGCGTGGTGACAGTTGTACTACCGACAAAAGGTATCCCGTTGCCGTTTGTAAGCGCTGGCGGAACAAGTTTGCTGTTGTCATCCGCGGCCGTTGGCGTGCTGTTAAACATCGCTAAACAGTCTGTTCTGAAGCCAGGCCAGTTGGAAAATACATCAATCTGATTTGTCACTTACGTCAATATAGCCTCCACGGCATTGTTACAATTCTGCCTATATTGCGGCTGATATAATACATAGATAATTAAGGAAACAGCAAAATGGCGGAGAAATAGCAATAAACTCTACACATTCAGTATTAAAAATGCTGGTTGGATTTATAGGGCTTGCTCGCCCTGCAAATGGAATCGGCAAAGATAGGGTTTAAGGTGATATGATTAGACACAGAGAAAAATTTTTTATAGCCGCAGAGGACACAGAGTTTTTAATTATTGTTCGGTGTAATATTCATCGGTAAAAAAATATGATATATGGTAAATTTCTCATTAGGACCATATTTATGAAGTGTTTCTTTTACTTGCTTTGAGGTGATATAGGATGAAGCCTCAAGGGTTTCGTTTTCATCCATATATAAATTCAAACGTCGTTTTTCAATAGCTGCTTTAACATCATTTACTGCTAAATCAATATTGCCATCCATTACATATCCAAGCATTCCACCTTTGTCCAAATTGCGCGCGTATTGGCCGTTAAAATAACGATACATTCCTTCTGTGACATATTTTCCAGATAGAGTATCGAAACCACTGGGGAATTTAACACGCAATCGCTTGCATTCGAAAGAAATATACGTTCTCTCTTGATTTTTATAAATGAATTTTAAATCAATTTCTCCTATCTCTTCGCCATATTCGTTTATTTCTGCGGGTCGAGGAACTATAGTAAAAAAGTGTTTTGAGCGATCCTTATTGTTAATTAGGTGGACATAAAATTTATCTGTTATTTTATCTTCAAGTCTTAGAGAAACTTTAAAGGATTCCCAAGACCAAAGAATTAGTTCTATCGCTTGTTTTACTTCCTCTATAGGAAATTGTTGTATCAAACGAGAAGAGGATTCCCCATGCATACCCATTAACTATTCCTCCGAGTTTGAAGAATGTAACCGGCGATTTCATCCGCATCATTCAGGGCTGTTGTCCTTGACCAGAATCTCATCTGCATGGGTTTTAAAACATACAGATTATCTCCATCAAATACTTTAAGATTCTGACAGAAAGCAAAAGGTCCTCTCCTTTCTTGCAGTAAAGATTCCATCCTCTTTAGAACAAGTGCAAGTTTTTCTTTCGTGTCTGTAATAGATACATTGCTTGAGACTCTATCTGTCAACGAAACTTTTACAACTGAATATGGTACCCCTTTGAAAATTTCACTCTTTACCTTGAATTGACTTCCCTTTCCGAAATGGTTCAACATCTCACAAAGTGTTTTAGCATAAGTCTTACAATCCCCCTTGTTAGGCTCTCTTAATGTTGGAATATTTTTTTGGTCCTGTCGGGGATGAAAGCTTTTAACAGCTAACAGAAGGGTGTCGTCAATAATCATCGATTCATAATCATCAATATTATAATATTTCCTAATCTGTGACTCTAATGTCTTGCTAATGCTTCTTGCCTTTTCTTCCAAACCAAACCAGCTTTGAGCGTTCATTTTCTTTTCAAAAATATTAACTATTCTAGATACTTCATTAATAATCTTTTTGGCTTTGGATGGATCGTAAGAATTTTCTGGTAAGACAAAAGGTATCTTATATATCTCATGTAAGTACACAACATCTCTCTCGATTGCCCATCTTGTGGAAGTATGAAATAAATAATAACGTGCAACATCCGAATTAAGAACAACCGCCAAAAAACGGAGTAAATTAGAGTCTTCAGTATTTTTATCTAATGCGGCAACGGATTGTATAGAGTCAGAAAAATAGACAGGCTGGTCACGATATGCAACCTTTTTTGCATCTCGACTAATTAAGATCTTTGGATTTTCAAAAAGTTTTCTATCAGGTGATCTTCGAAGTTTTTGAAACTCTGCGGGAATAGGTATTATACTCTCGGGATTTACAATCAAAAAGGATTCGTTTAGAAACGATATAAATTTTAGATTCTTATCCCACCATGGATAATAAGGCTTGGCATCTTTTTCAGCATCACTTTGTCTATAAGGTTCTCCTCCTCGTCCGAAAATTAGCTTTTTTCCACTATCTGGCTTTCCGATCAGTTCTTCTAGCTTAGGCAACTCATTTAATCTTGACAATAATCTGTTATCTCTCCAAGAACCCCAATAATGTGATTTCCATACGACAGGGGCATTTTTATTCTTTGCCGCATTCAGTAATTCTTTTTGTTGAAGTATTACCGTATCTTCTTCGCGAACATATATAACGCCACCTTTCTGGCTACGAATATCCATTTTAGGGGACTCATATAAAACATCACTCTTTTGTTCTGGCTTATGAGAGCGAAAACGAACGGAGAGACAAGGATTTTTAGCCTTAGAACCTGAAAACAAAACATGCCTTAGATCTGATAAGTTAATAACTCTCTCAAGAGTAACACTCTTCAACCAGCTTGCTTGGAACTTATTGGTTCTTTCATTAAACAATACTCCTGCGGGCAGTAGAAGACAGACAACTCCTTTTCCTGAGACATATTGCATTACTTCCCACATAAAGCCATGTGCAATCTGATTTGAAGGACACGGTTTCTCCGGATTGCTTTTCTTCCATTGCAAGAAGAAATCTTCATCTTTTTGATGTTTCCCACTTACCCAAGGAGGATTACCGATTACAATATCAAAATCACGTTTTTCAGGAAGAATATTTGGATTGAAAAGGTTATCCCAATGTACAGTATTCCAGCTTTCTTCCTTTGCATTTGCCAACAAAGGAGGCAATCTTTCACCATGTTCGAGAAGGTACTCAACGTCATTCGGTTCGAGCCATTCTAAATAAGCAAGATACAGACTAAAACAGGTGATATGGTAAGCGGTATCACTTATATCTACTCCATATAACTGTTTTAATTTCTGTTTTAATTTACGAGCCCATTCAATGCCCGTTGTTATCCTTGACTTTCGGTAAAAACTTTCAGCAATACGGCAAAACATAGAGACAAGAAACACACCACTACCACAGGCCGGGTCGAGAATTTCAAGCTCATGAATCGGCTTGCTTGTTTTTTTCTCTATATCTTCCAAGGCAATGTCTACGGTTAATTCAGCTAAATGCAAAGGAGTATAATAAGCTCCGGTTGCTCGTTTTGAATCCCCATCTCCTTGAGCTTCTCGAAGCTTTCCTTGCTCACCAAGAAAACTTTCCCATATTGCACTAATGGTCTCTATTGGGATCACACTGAAATCATAAGCCCAGAAACCAAGAACCTGTTGTCCTGTCCGAATTTCATGTCCTTGCAGGAAATTATCTACCGCTTGAATAAATTCATCCGTATAGAGTTCTCTTTCTTTTTCAATGCTATCGGGAAACAAACTTCCATTGAACATTCGCTTGACATAACCTAAAATACGGCATAAGGCCTCACGTTTTTGATGTGTTGTATTTAGTTCCTTAAAAAGGTGTCTGAGAAAATATCCTTCACCGTTTTCATTCGCTGGTTTAAGTTTTTTTAAGGTTTTGTGCTCAATATCAGTGAAATGTTTTCCAATCATTCCCCTTTCGATGAGATAGCAAACAAATAAAAGTCTGGTAAGGAAATGATGCGCAAACTTAAGGTTATTCTCTTTTTCTTCTTCTGTTTTTCCTGGCTGCGTTTTTGCCAGTTGAAGTGCTGTTGCGTTAAGATTATCGAGTAGATATTGATCGACTGCATTATTCCGTAAAAAAGCTTCCGGCTTTTGCTTATAAATCATACCGGACTCTATTGCATTCCATAACTGGTCAAGTTTCAATGTGTCGGCAACATCTTCGAGAATGGATTGAATCCGTCGTTCGCTTCCTTTTTTTTCTGGTTTGGTATAAGCCGTATATGCATGGATCTGAGTTGGGGATTTAACAATCAGCAAAGGAACCACAGCCTGATTCCAAAGGAATCTTTGCCATTGCCGTATGTCTTCATCTTGTATTTTTTTTGCCTTGACTTTTTTTAGATATGCTGCCGGTGACTTACCAACATAGAAAACGGCGTCAGGCTGGAAGATATGTTTATAATTTCCTCTAAGTGTACGGTAAACCATGTACGCGTGATGCAATCCTTTCGATTCACGCCAGAAGCTATCTGCATCATGATAAATCTGCTTTGACCAGGGAGTTATATTCACTACTTCAGATATGGTTTGAATCGCATCCATACAAGCATAATCTAAATCTTTATAACAGTAATTGCAAGAACTTTGAAACCTTGCAATGGCAAGCAGCGAAATTTCACTTGAAAATTAAGCCGTTTTTGGGTATAATATAACCTCGTAACGCGTATAGCGTATATCGTATCGCGTATATAGTATAGCGGATATTAAAACAGATGACAGAGAACGGAAGACGGAGGACAGAAGACAGCAAAATCCTTGTCCGCCGCAGGCGGAAGGGTAAAATCTTCACCCAACTTGTTCTACAAGTGTCGAGAATATTCGACAAATCAACCTATTTTTATGCAAAACAAAGCCAATTTTCAAATAACAGAAATTAACATAAGCTCTTTGATATAAAAATAATATGAGAAATTTTCCGTTTTCGGGCCACGGAAAAACAAAGCCAATCAAAGCCAATTTTCCTTGCTCCAAGGCCGGGTAAGGTGTGCAGCCGTCTCGGCTCCGATTTATGTAAAAATAGCACAAATTAAGGCTGAATGCTAATGGATATACTGGCGCGGCGTGCACTGTTCGGATTATAAGAGATTATGGGAATGGAGCCAATGGGATTCGAACCCACGACCTCTTGCATGCCATGCAAGCGCTCTCCCAACTGAGCTATGGCCCCGAAGTGATTTGAAACTAACATAAATAACCGATATTTACAAGTAAATTCCTGATTTCGATTTTCTCGCAGCTACGTGTCTCACTTGTAAATGCGGCAACAATCAAAGAAATTTGGGCGTAACACCCGGCTTAACTCCCCTTGCAGGCAAACTATATACAGTTCGTCTGCAAAAGTGCAGAGAACAACTTATTAAAGTCGCTATAAAACTCAATAGGTATGGTGATGGCTTGTACCTGACGTAAGTCGAAATAATCTGCAGCTTATCAACAAAGCGAACCTGCGTGAAAATATGATTGTCTTACTCCGGCTCCTCTTCTGTATCCCCATACTCTTCTTCATCCTCTTCTAATTCTTCATCTTGCTCTTCGGGTTCGCAAAAGCACTTATCAGGGATTTCGCCACAACCTGAACAAACTCCATCCTCTATCGGCAGACCACACGTTCTGCATGGTGAACAGCCACATTTTTCGCACATCATTCATTCTCCAAAAATTGTTATATAATTCGGCGTTTGAAACTACCCATTGGAATCCTACAAGTATAGCTGGAAACGACAGTTTCTTTCTACAAGGCGATTTTTATGAGTTTTTCCGCAACTTTGTAGCTGGCATCCAAACGTGCAACTTTCCTGCAGGCATCAGCCATCTCATGCCGTTGTTTTTCATCTTTCATCAGCATTTCCAGCTCTCCCCACAGCCATTCGGCTCTATCTTTTGCGTCCGGCAGGTCATCAACGATAATCGCCGCTCCGGCTTCAACGAGCTTACCTGCATTTAAATATTGATGCCTGTCCCTGTGGTACGGATAAGGCATACAGATACTGGGCACAGCCGCTGCGGCATATTCAGCTACACTTACCGCTCCGCTTCTACCAATCGCTAAATCCGCAGCAGCTAATAGATTCTGCATGTCATCATAATATCCAAGAACCTTATATTCGATTTTGGCGCCGGCGTACTTTTGGCTGACTTTTTCAAAGTTGGCCCGACCTGCCAGATGAACTATTTGCCAGTTGTCGGCGAAACCGTCAAGCTTTTGCAGCAGCGAACAGATAGTGTCGTTAATGTTTTCTGAGCCGCTCGACGCGCCGGTAATGAGCAGGATTTTTTTATTTTTATCAAGACCTAATTGCTCGATTGCTTTTTCCGGCTGTGGATTGGTAAAGCTGCTCCGCAGGGGACAGCCGACAATATTAATCTTGTTCTTGAATTTGGCAAGATATTGAAGCGTATCCTCAAATTGAACGTAAATTTCATCCGCCCATCGGGCTATGAGTTTATTCGCACGACCCGGCACAATATCCACATTCAAGAGTACAACGGGCACTTTTAGTTTATGAGCCGCCCGGCAGGCCGGCGCCGCTACATATCCTCCTATGCCGATGACTATCGCGTCGTTACTTGCAGCGATTATTTCCTTTGCAATTCGATAGCTTTTGAAAAATGTGGTGCAAAAGCTGAGCAATTTGCCAGGCCGAAAGCCAAGACCTTTTGCGGGAAGTGTTGTATATTCAAGTCCAGCCTGTTGAAGAATTTGCGCATCGATACTGCGGTTGCTGCAGAAAAAATGTATTTTCGCTGTCGGCTCAAGTCTGATTATTTGCTCTGCCACAGCGATAGCGGGATAGATATGACCGCCTGTACCCCCACCGGCAAAGAAAAAACATTTACCACTCATTATTCAAGCATCCTGCTTTTTTACGTACTTAAAATCATCCAAGAATTAACCGAATAAATGGATTATAGTAGCGGACTCGGTAGTAGTAAAGAATTACCCGCCATTTGTGTGGCGGGCCAGCCTGCCCTGAGCTTGTCGAAGAGACAGAGGCGCGGATTCGTCCCGTGAGATAGTTTCGATAAATTAAGATAGCCTTATCTCACGGGATAAATTTTCCAGTGACGTCGTTTAAAACAAGACTATAACAGCTAAAAACTATGCAATGTTTACTCCTCACATTGCACATTCTCCCACTGCAATCGGGGATAGTCCTTGCCTTCGCAGATCATCCAGATATTCTCAAAGTCCCAGCCGGTGTCGATGAAGGTTGCAGCGGTCTGCATCTGGGCTGTGCTCTTGCCGAGGGCACCTACAGGATCAGGCTCAAGATTGCCAACTCCAGTAAAAACACCAGAGCTCTGTGTATCCCAGAAACTGGCCATGATCTCACCCCAGCTCTCGTGACCAGAGCTAACATTGGCCCCCAGAAGCCCGCCAAAGTCGGCTTCACCGTCGACCATGCCGACAGAATAGCATCCTGCGATTGTCCCCGAACTTGTACCCACCAGGCCTCCTACACGCTGCTCTCCGTCGACGTCGGTCGTACTGTAACAAGACTCGATCGTACACCCGTTGTACCCCACGAGCCCCCCGATGTTGGACCGACCGTTTACGATGTTAGATGACCATGACGCTGTGACTAAACCATCATTGTATCCGACCAAGCCACCGGCATTATATGTGCTCTCGATACTGTTATCGGCTGAATAGCATGAAATGACCGTGCCGGCATTATAGCCTACAAGCGCGCCCGCTATGTTCTGGCCTGATATAGTCGCATCGACAATGCCAAGGTTCCTGACCAAGCCGCTGGTTCCCTCCTGCCCGGTATTCATCTCTTTGATGGCTCCAAACACGCCTACCGAGTACTCATATTTAGCGGTATAGCTGAAATACGAAATCGTGTGGCCATTGCCGTCAAAAACGCCTGTAAAAGGGATTGTGCGTGTGCCGATCGGCATCAATAGATTTGGATCTACAGAGCTGAGATCAATGTCATTCGTCAAAACAAAGTGTTTGTCGAAATCCTGTTGGTAGTACGCCAGGCCGATGAAATCCAGGGCTGTGCGTATCTCGTAAGGTGTGTTCGGGTCACCTGTACCATAACTGTAGCGAGACTCCGAATCGGTTATGGGCTGCCCCGAGGTCCCCTCCCAGACAAGTCGAGGATAATCTCGCCCTTCGTCGATGACCCACACGCCAGGATAACCCCATCCACTAAAGGTCTCCGCGCTCATCATTTCGCGAGTCGACCTACCCATTCCGGTCCAGCTTGAGGGCATACCGCTCGCCTCGACATCCCAATAGCAGTTGTACGCCCTGTCACCGGTTGCTCCGATGAGTCCCCCAACGTACTTACTGCCAAGCACGGTACCGGCTGAGTAGCAGTAGGCAACCTGGTTCCCAGGGTTCGATCCCACCAGTCCCCCAATGTAGTCGCTCGTCCCTGCGACCACACATATCGCATAGCTTGACGTGGTGCTGCCATAGTTGTAGCCGACCAAGCCACCAACCGTTCTCGAACCGCTCACGGCACCCTCCGCACGGCTGGCGCGTATAGTTGCCCCATAATCATGACGTCCGACCAACCCCCCAACCGAGTCCCCTGCAGTGACTTGGCCATCGAAACCACAGGATATCACGTCGCCCATGTTCTGTCCCACGAGGCCTCCAACCGCCCAACCCCCAGCGACTACGCCTGCGCAACGGCTGTCTATAATGGTATTCTGGTTGCCTCCTGTCAGCCCGCCTACATACTGGGACCCGCTGCAGCGTCCGTGAACGCTGCATGAGGCAATAGTGCCTTGGTTGTCTCCCACCAGCATTCCCACGCAGTGTAGGCCGGCTACCTCCGCATCTACCAGATGGAGCCGCTCAATATGCCCGCCCGCCACACTTCCGAAAACACCCAGGTAGCTCTCGCCATCCGGTACACAACAGAAATTGTAGACCGTGTGGTTACCGCCATCGAAGACTCCGCAGAATGGAAATGCAGGGTTTCCGATGGGAACGATCCGATTCGGGTCGATACCGGCTAAATCGATATCCTGCATTAGGATGAAGTGCTTGTCGAAGTCCTCTTGGTGGTAAGCAATCGCGACGAATTCATCTGCAGTACTTATCTGATACGGGTCTTCGGCAATGCCGGTGCCTCCACCATACCCGTACGGGGCCACGACGATGGCCTCTCCCGCTTGCCCTTGCCAGGCAA
This sequence comes from uncultured Pirellulales bacterium, assembly GCA_964601185.1. GTDB lineage: Bacteria > Planctomycetota > Phycisphaerae > Sedimentisphaerales > Anaerobacaceae > CAZRMQ01. The sequence continues at coordinate 13,983 of CAZRMQ010000015.1, read as the reverse complement.
GCCGTGGATAGTCGTTGCCGTCATCTATGGTCCAAACGCCGCTGGAGCCCCAGCCACGGTACGTCTCACGGCTCCACATCTGCGTAGTCGTTCTGCCTTGACCAGCCGCACTGGTCACGATCCCGCTACTGTCCACATCCCAGTAACTGAGGTAGCACGCACCCACGTTGAAACCCATCAGACCCCCGGTCCACCCCCCGACTTGATCGAGGGCACCCATAACCTCTCCGACCGAATAACTGGTAGCCACTGTACCTTCGTTGTGTCCAATGAGACCACCGGCCTCAGAGTAGCCGTTCACATTACCCGCAGCGTAGCACGACTCCACAATACCGGTACACCATTCCCCATTTGCTCCAACCAGACCTCCGACCTGGAACTCACCAACAACATCAGAAACGCTGAAGCAAGCCTGGGCCAGACCTTTGCTGCCGTAGTGACCATTACCACCTATCAGTCCCCCAATGCACGACGATCCCGCCACATATCCACTGGTCGAACACGCTGAAACCACCCCGCGGTTCACTCCAGCAAGTCCGCCGACATACTTTATTCCGCTGACCTTGACATCGACAACTCGGAGGTTCCTCACGACTCCGCGCAGTTCGTCGTATCGAGCAGGGCAGGGGTCGTCAAAGCGGATCTCTCCGATGACGCCAAACACTCCTACATGATGTTCCGGTGGGAGCTCAGGAACCACCGGTGGTGACGGGTAGATTGGCCCGCGGTCCAGTCCGTCGGCAGCTGCCATGTTGCGCTGCACAGTGGAGGGTGCGGTTCCATATCTGAAGTTGCGAATGATGTGGTGATTCCCATCGAAGACACCCATAAAGGGATCTCCGTGAGCTCCGATAGGCTTGACCCATCTAGGGTCGGCATCATTGATGTCGATGTTGGACATTAACACGAAGTGCTTGTCAAAATCTGCTCGGTACCACGCGATATTACAGAACTGCTCTGCGGTCCAGATTTGATACGGGTCGCTAAGGCTTCCGGTTCCTCCGCCATAGCGATGTGCCTCGTCGACAATAGGCTCTCCAGCCGTGCCCTCCCACGCCAAACGCGGATAGTCAAGGCCAGCATCCAGGACCCATGCACCATCGTGCCCCCACCCCCGAAACGTCTCCGGGTCCTGCATCTGTTGGGTCGTCATTGGTCTGCCTGAGGCACTACGACCGAAGCCTGAGGTCTGCCAGTCCCAGTAGCTGGAAAAGGCTGTCGTTGTTGCTATGCCCGTCAAGCCTCCATTTCGCGTTCCTCTCGTGACCTTGCCGGTGGCATAGCTCGTCGTGATGGTTCCATAGTCATAACCAATGAGCCCGCCGATGTAGTCGCTGCCGCTTACACTGGCCCATGAATAGCACGAAACAACCGAACCATGATTGCTTCCAAGTAGGCCCCCTACGTCAGAAGATCCACTAATCTGACCAGTCACATAACACTGAACGATTTCTCCGTTGTTCGCTCCCAGGAGTCCTCCCGTTCGATAGCGGCCATTGATTCTCACCTCCGCATGTGAGCGCCGGACAATACCTGTGTTTTCTCCGCCGATTCCACCGGTCATATTGGCACCACCGAGGACACCATTGACGTGGCAGTTCTCGATGAAGCCCGTGTTGACCGCAGCAATTCCACCGACGCAGAACGACCCTTTGATTATGGCGTTTCCAACGCGAAGGTTCAGCACGCTCCCTGCTGCGCCGACATAGCCAAAGAGTCCTATGTGTTCCCCGTTGGCATCCTCTATTACCAAGTTGGATAGCATATGCCCGTGCCCGTCGAACACACCAGCAAACATGGGACTACGGTGGTGCCAGTCGATCGTATCGATATCTGGTGCAATCACCGCTCTGCTAAATACGCACCCGCCCGGTAGGTTTGGGTCAAGGTCTATGTCAGCCACAAGCACAAAGTGCTTATTCAACAGGTTTGGATCAGAGCCTATCGAGACAAGCTGCTCAGCCGTGGCGATTTGAAATGGATCATTCGGCTCACCCGTGCCACCGACGAATTCTGCTGCGGAAGTAAAAGGAGCCACAAATGTGATAGCAGTTATGCACAAGCACAACGTTTTGGATATAGAAAATGATTCCATAGGTAAATCCCTCCAAACAATTCCTCATATACCAAAAATAATAGCAGATGCTTGAAGAAAAGGCAAGTTATTTAGTTATCGAATTTCTGGTAGGTAAATATGCTGTAAGCGAACTGGCGGAATCACTTGGGGTCACCACTCGCCGTGGGATGAAAGATGATAGTAAACCTGTAGTTGACAACCATTATTTTTAGGCTGATGGCAGCAAAATCCTGTTTTGCGTTTGTGGAGGAGAGGGAGTAGTTTAGCCGGAAATACTCAGGGCAAGAGTCTCTGTTTGAGCTGGTAGCAAAATCGTTCTCTAAAAATACAATACCTACATGAAAAATGCAGGCTGATACAAAAAAAACAGGGCCCCCTTCTTGCTTTCGCAAGAAAGCAGGGGGGCCCCAAATTTGCACTACTTCACAGTAGTAAAGGGAACCAAGGCTTCGACCCCGATAAATCGGGACCGAACGTCCTGTTTATTCTACAGGCTTGGGCAATTTCAAGCCGATATCATCAACATACAAATCACCTGCACTGCCAGCCTGTGGAGCGGTTCTATCGCCCACACCAATGTACATCGCCTTGATACTGGATAGATTCACGCCGGTAAAGTCTGTCAGCGGTATATTCCACTCCGTCCAGCTTCCTATGGCTGTTGCAGCCGGGTCTGAATTATTGACCACTGCACTGCTGCCGGTGCTATCCTCCAGAACAACATACATCGGCTCACCAATGTTGCTTTCTATGCCGATGTCCTGCGACTGCCACTGTCCTGTAACTGAGGTGGGCAGGGTAACATTGGAAAATTCTGCTGTGCACGTCTCATTGACATTATGGCTTGTCAGGCATAAGCCTACATATACATCCGCAAGCATGGGTATCGTTATCGGTACACCCAGCAACTCCCAGGAACTTCCATTAGCTGAATACTCGGCTGTAAAGTTGTTGCCGTTACGAGTCAATCTCACCCATTGTGGAGCGGTGATCTCGGCTTGCACGGCATCCTCTAAGCTACCTCCGCCTGCTTCAGCACGGTACTCGAAGGCAACTCCATTACCCGGCGTAACGACAACTATAGCGTGTGCGGAATCTGCATCCAATGAATTGCGCATCATCACTCCCGCCTTGGCCCAGGGGTCGGTATCAGTAATACTGACGACCTTCGCTGTTACGCTGCCAGTACCGGAGAGCCGCTTGTAGGCAAAGTGAAACTCGTCAGCCGTACCCCATATATCCACACCACTAGCAGTCATCGTAATCGGCGGCCCTTCTGTGAAGCTGCCGACAGAGGCCGGTACACCTCTGAACCATAGCATCAAAGATTCAACATCTTTTCTGGTCCAGTCTTGCGCAACTTCCCACTGGCGATCGACTTCAGAATAAAGCAATGTCCCACCCTGCTCGTAGGTGGTGCCTTCATTTACGGTACCATCATTGTCGTAATGCATGTAAATAGCCTGAGAACCGCCGTGAACTATAGTTCGCTCAGCATACGGTGGATCAAAGTAACCCACAGTCATGCCGGTATTATTCACGAAGTAATCACTCCAAGTACTATATATCCTGTTACCGTCATCGTCATAGTCTTCAAAGTCATCCACAATAAGATAATCAGCTACCGTGAAGCTCCAGGTTCTGCCTTTGCTGACGCTTTCATCGGTATTGACCTCATCGATCCGCCAGTAATAAACCTGGTTAGGTTCTACGCCTTCGGGTGGTGTGTAACTGTTAGGATCATATCGGCCCTGATATATACCCGTGGTATCGGATGTATCAGCACTGTCTACAGCGGTTTCATCGGTGCCTAAATAAACATCATGCTGAGCTGCCTGTTCTCCGGGCGTCCAGCTAAGTGGTAACGCCTTTTCTACATCCGTTAATGCTGTATTGGTCGGCATCGGATTCCAAGCAAGTCGTGGATCACCTAACATAGCCCTCTCGATCTCAGCTTGCGATAGTGCATAGTTGTAGATGCGGAAATCATCCATAAAACCAAGAAAGTACGAATTTTCAGGATCATGCGACCTGCCGAGCCAGTTGTTGGTAGTATTGCCCAAATCCTGCGGCGAAAGTGTAGCAGAGACATTGCGTGCTAACTCCCCGCCGTCATAGTAAAGAATAATAGTACTTTCGTCTGCGTTAATCGTTACAGCCACATGGTGCCATCCGGTTTCTATATCGAAACCAGTGGGCTGTACCAAAGTCTGATTGTCCTCACCGCTTGTTGTAATAGCAAAATACATGTCATCCATAAACCACCAACGTGGTCCGAGGCACATGTAAACGTTAGGGTCGGTGTTGAAATCGAAGGCCCTCACCCAACTGCCGCCTGACTCCGAGTCCAGCCATAGCGTAAAGGTTGAGTTGGTAAGTGAGCCGATGAGCGAGCCGATGGGCAGCTCCACATAATCGCCGCGGCCATCTAATTGCAATGCGCCGCCGTCATACCCAGCTACCCACTGAGGGTCACCTCTCAATATACCATGATAATTATAGCCGGACGAATCAACAACAATATTATTTCCACTACAGCCACCATCAAGCTTCCACCAGCCGACCTGATTAATATTGTAAATCGGTATATTGGCTAAGGTCTTGAAGCTCCAGACCTGGCCTTTATGCTTCGTAAATCTATCTGCTTCCACCTCATCAATCCGCCAGTAGTAAGTTTTGCCTTTTTCGAGGGTCCCAGGCTCGTAAGTTGTTTCCGACAATGTGACCTTAAACTCGGGCGAACTTTCAGTTGCATTAGCCACGGCGGTTTCGTCTGTGCCGAAGTACACATCGTGCCGAGATGCTGTTGAACCTACGCCCCAGCTAAGGTCCGCATCGGTGAGGATGCACTCGATATCATCTGCCGGGCTGGGATTCCAGGCGGTAAAAGATGTTGCTGTAAAACTCCAGACATCGCCTTCGTGAATCGTAGTACCGTCGGCTTCCACCTCATCGATCCGCCAGTAATAAGTTGTACCGGGAATCAACCCGGGAGCATGTTGATACGTAGTAAGTGCTTGACGGCCTTGATACTCAGCCTCACCCGGTGTTGGATTGGTGCCGAAGTACACATCGTGGAAGGCTGCGGTTTCGCCTGCGGTCCACTCAAGAAGCGGTGATATCACACCTGCAGCACCATCAGATGGAACCGGATCATAGGCCTTGAGCTTTACTATAACCTCAAGTCTGAAATCATCGAATGCTACATAACCAAGAGTGCTGGAATATGTTGCATGGCGAAGCCCAACCATTAGCGGCAAACCATCAAAATCGTTCCGCGTCTTGGGTGAGCAGGACATTTCCTCCCAGTTTTCACCATCGGTACTAATGTAAAAATGGAAGGTATTGCCGATTCGCTCGAGCCGCAGATATGGACGAACTACGTCCCATCTCGTGCCCGTTGCGTCCCAACCGGGATAGGCACAGGACCATGCTTCGTTACGGACACCGTCCCTGGCCTCCCAGATCATGTTGCCAGTCCAGATGGGAAAGTAGTCTATGGTGACCCAGTCTTCACCGGGGCCAGCATCATCGAGATAGGCTCTTGCCATCAGACCACCATCGTTGTGAGCGACCGCGGCATCTGCAGTACCAGCATAATCAGTAACTTTGACCGTCGCGATGAAATCACCCTGTACGACCTTGAACAGAAATGGACCCAGATTATCGAATGGGTCCCAAGCACCGTTGGTTGACGCAATGTACAGTTGGCCCGGACGATCGATTGATGCATTAAGAGCATCGACAGTCTCGCCTGACATCCAGCCGATAAAGTCATCCCATATAGTTTCTTGTGCAATGCGCCCGGGATCTTCAGCAGCAACAGCAACGTAATCATATGGTGTCTCGAAGTCGTCGGTGAACACTTCCGCCTGCACCGTGGTGCTCACGGCCAGTATCAAAAGAACACCAGCCAAATAGAACAGTCTCTTATACATAATATTCCTCCTTTAAAAATTATACTCTCAATAATTGTGCCTTGACCATACGCTAAAGCACTCGTTATTTTCAACAAACCCCTGTTTTCTTGCCCCCTGCTTTCGTAGGGGTAAAATTATCCCCACGGAAGCGGAGAGTAAGAATGGGAACAAGCATCCGGATTTTCAGATTCGTAGGGTATGCAACGCACATCGCTGTTACTCTTTGTAGTATATTACGAAGCATGAGTTCCAAATAGTGGCAGACTCCGGTGAGCCAGCCGAGCCGTGCCCACCCTACCTCTGATTCTCTACCTCCTTCCATTAAAAGCCCAATAGTGGTAGTGGGCTTTTAATTGAGATATACATATATATTCTCCCCCCGATAAAAAACACCTTTATTTTGCGAGATTAGTCAATCCGCTGTATTGGATTTTGAATGAAAATAGTGCCCAGGCAATCAAATTTCATATACTCTAACAACATAATTTATACCAAATCAGGCACATATAATTCAAGGAAAATTTTCATTAAACATCCGTATTATCATGCATACAGCTTTGGACTGCGGAGGACGGATCGCTATGAAGCACAAGCTTTAGGATAATTATACTTAGGATCAAGAGTTGACATTACGCGTTATCAAGGGTATTTTTTGATGCCGTGCCTGTCCCTTCGGCAGGCTCAGGTCAGGCCCTGAGCCGGGTCGAAGGAATGGATAAATCAGTTCAAAAATAGGCTTTTTCCTACAGATTTGACAGGCCTGCCCTGAGCCTGTCGAAGGGAAGGAGTGGATACAGACTATGAAATCTTCATTTCAGCTTAAAAGTATCATAAAGATCAGTTTGCTCGCTGCAGCACTTTTAGCTGGTGAAAATCCTGTCCTGCCTGCCCCGCCTGTCCTGAGCGCAGCCGAAGGGAGCAAAGTCAAAGGATTAATTGCTCAAAGCAGGCGAACGGACAGCGAACGTGCATCGAATGCTACTCTGCAAAGCGACGCTTCATCGCGAAGTACAAGTCGACGTGAAACCCCGGCAAATAAGGTCTTTAAGGACCGTATTGTTCCTCACTGGTTTGTCCACAAGACGCCTGACGGCGCTGAGGATACGTGTTTCTGGTATCGTAACGACCTTAGCGGCAACACCAAAGAGTTTATCCTGGTTAATGCCGAACACGGAATGCGTCAAGCAGCATTTGACCATCAAAAGCTGGCCTCGGCTTTATCTAAGGCGACGGGCGTCGAGTACGAGCCCTGTCGGCTGCCTTTCAAAACAATCGAGTTTATGGATGAAGATAAGGCCATCCGGTTCAAGTTTGCCCCTTCGACAGGCTCAGAGCAGGCTCTGAGCGAGGATTCCAGCGGAGAGGGGACCCAAACCGAAGGGGAGAAAGAAACGACCTGGAAATGTGACCTGTCATCCTATGAATGCACCAAAACCGAAGCGTCCGCTACCTTGGATGCGGCGGACCAGGCTGAGTCCCGATTCGGTCGGGGCAGATTCGGGCGGAGGCAACGGTCCGACTCCGACGGTTTTGGCCAGCGGCGGGGCGAACCTGGTGAACCAGTCCGTTCTCCCGATGGCAGATGGTCGGCATTTGTCAAAAACAACAATGTCTTCGTGCGTTCCGAGGACGACAGTGAGGAAACCCAGCTCAGTCAAGACGGAAGAGTTGGTGCCTCTTACGGAATGCTCTCGTGGGCCCCTGATTCGCAGAGCCTGGTGGCCTTTCGCATCGAGCCGGGCGACAAAAAAGAGGTGTACCTGGTCGAATCGTCACCATCTGGCGGCGGACGGGCCAAGCTACACAGCCGTCCCTATACACTGCCTGGCGATGAGTTCACGGCCTACGATCTGAATCTTTTCGATATAGATACTCAAAAGCAAATCAAGCCCGATATTGATAAATTAGAGTTGGATTGGGAGGTTCCGCGTTTGCATTGGAAGAAAGACCAACGTCATTTTGCGTATGAAAAGGTCGATCGGGGTCACCAGCGTTTCCGAGTCATTGAGGTCGATTCCCACACCGGAGACGCCCGCAACCTCATCGACGAGAAGACCGAGACCTTTATATGGACCGCCCATACGGAAAATCTGAGATTGAGTTTAGTAAACTGGCTGGATAAAACCGATGAAATAATTTACGTCTCTGAGCGCGACGGCTGGCGGCATCTTTATCTAATCGACGCAAATGAAGGAAAAGTCAAGAATCAGATAACCTCGGGCGAGTGGGTCGTACGCGGCATTGACCAAATCGATGAGGAGAAACGGCAAATCTGGTTCAACGCCAGCGGCAGAAATCCCGATCAGGACCCGTACTTTCTCCATTATTACTGCATCAACTTCGACGGCACCGGCCTGGTGGCGCTGACCGAGGATAATGGCAACCACTTTATTCAATACTCGCCGGACCGGAAATACATCATCGACACCTACTCGCGTGTGGATATGGCACCGGTCCACCAATTGCGGCGGACCTCAGATGGTAAGCTGGTCTGTGAGCTGGAGAATGCGGACATCACTGAGCTGGTAGCCACTGGGTGGAGGCCACCGGAGGTGTTCGTTGCCAAGGGCCGTGACGGCAAAACTGACATCTGGGGCATCATCTGCAGACCACCCGACTTCTCCACAGGACGCCTTACGGCGGACCCGGACAAAAAGTACCCGGTCATCGAACAGATATATGCCGGGCCGCAAGGCTCCTTTGTGCCGAAGATGTTCAGAGCCAGCAGCCGGTTTGATTCGCTCACGGAATTGGGCTTTATCGTGGTGCAAATGGACGGCATGGGGACAGCCAACCGCTCCAAGGCTTTCCATGACGTCTGCTGTAAAAACCTAAAGGACGCCGGCTTCCCAGACCGAATCCTGTGGCATCAGGCCGTCGTGAATAAATATCCCTATTATGACATTAACCGCGTGGGCATTTACGGCGTCTCCGCCGGCGGTCAAAGCGCCGCAGGTGCCCTGCTGTTTCATCCGGAGTTCTACAAAGTCGCTGTGGCCGCGTGCGGCTGTCACGACAACCGAATGGACAAAGCCTCGTGGAATGAGCAATGGATGTGCTATCCGGTCGGCCCTCAGTATGCCGAGTGTTCAAATATCGAAAACGCCGGTCGGCTGCGCGGCAAGCTGTTTTTGATAGTTGGCGAGATGGATAGGAATGTCCCGCCGGAATCCACGATGCGTTTTGTGGATGCCCTGATTAAGGCGGGCAAGGATTTCGACCTTTTAGTAGTTCCCGGTAGTGGTCACGGTATGGGTGGCTCTTATGGTCAACGTCGAATGCAGGACTTCTTCGTGCGATATCTTCTCGGCCACGAACCTCCAGACCGCAATGCCGAAGCCGCAGACCAGAGTTAAGCGAACAAAGCTGTAAATAAATCCGACTTGTCGGACGAGTCCGAATGATAATACAAAATCTGTTAGGGAGAAATGACTATGAGAGTTGCAGTCTGTTTTCTTATGATTCTGTGTAGTCTGTTCGTAGCTCCATCGCAAACGCATGCAGAGACACCATGGCCGTATCCGGTTCCCTGTCGCATCCAGGACGGGAACAACCCGGATCTGTTTATGATGACCTTAGGTGATGTGGATACGACCCTGGCCCAAGGCACCTACGACCCCGTAAAGGACCAAGTGACATTGAAAGATGGAACCATCAAGGAGCACTACTATCGGGACACACTGGGTGTAGCGTATTATCAGCCTATTGATAAGACACGTTTCCCGCTGCCGCCGTCCGGCTGGTGCACGTGGTACTATTATTATCCGAGAATCACAGCCACGGAGGTAAAACGCAATGCCAGGTGGATTTCCGAGAACCTCAAAGACTATGGTGCCCGGTTCGTACAGATCGACGATGGCTGGCAAGGCGGCAAACGCGACTGGACCATTATTAATCCGGGACGCTTTCCGGACGGTATGGCAGATGTAGCTTCATATATCAAGTCCGTGGGCCTGACCCCAGGCATCTGGCTGGCGCCTCACGGTCAGAGCAATGAAGAGGTCGTGAAACAGAATCCGAACGTGTTCCTGTTAAAACCCGACGGCACGACGGCCTCCGACACATGGGAAGGTAAGTATCTGGTCGACCCAACCACACCCCAAACCCATGCGTACCTGAAAGCTCTGTTTACAAAACTCTGTGACTGGGGCTATGACTATTTCAAGATCGACGGTCAGCCTATTGTGGCCAACGAATATCGCAATAAAAAATCATTTATGAAGAATCCCGAAGACGACACTAACGGACTGTATCGAAAAACCCTTGAGAGCATACGCGATTGTCTCGGGCCGGACCGTTATCTTCTCGGCTGCTGGGGCATTCCGGTCGAGGGCGTCAACATTATGAACGGCTCACGTACAGGTGGGGACATCGTGCTCGGCTGGGGCGGTTTTCGGGTCGCGCTGCGCGCCGTGATGCAGTACTATTATCAGCACAATATCGTATGGTACGCCGACCCCGATGTTATGGTTCTGCGGTCACCTCTGACTATGGAGCAGGCTCGTGTGTGGGCTACGCTGCAGGGACTGACCGGCCAGGCCCTTATGGCTACGGACCGGATGATGGATCTGTCCGAAGACCGCGTCGAGATGCTCAGGCGTGTCTATCCGGCTGTTGACATCCGACCGCTGGACTTATTTCCTTCTGAACGCAACAAAAGAATCTGGGACCTGAAAGTCAACCACCTGGGACGCCGTTATGATGTAGTCGGCGTGTTCAATTTCGATGAAACCACTATGGAACAGATGTTTATAAAGTGGGCGGACCTGGGCCTGCCGACCGACCGGCCCTTGCATGTGTTTGATTTCTGGAACAAGGAATATTTAGGTGCGTGGGAGGCCGGCATTGCTCTGGATGTGGCCCCCACGAGCTGCCGGGTCCTGACCGTGCTGCCGAGTACCGGGCAGATTCAACTGATCTCGACCAATCGTCACATTACCCAGGGCTGGGTGGATCTGATGGAGTTGAACTATAATGAAGGCCAAATGTCCTATAGCGGCAAGAGCCGGGTCATCAAGAATGATCCGTATGAGCTGCGTTTTGTTTTCCCCAGAGACCACAACTTCGCCGTCAAGAGTGTTATGGCCAGGTCGGGTGGCAGCGTCAAGGCCGCAGGCCTTGGCGATGGTGATGCTGTAGGTACATCAAACCATCCCCAAGCTTCGCTTGAGCCTGCCACCCACCCTTCGACAGGCTCAGGGCAGGCTCTGCCTGTCACCCACACCAACCATCAAGGATGGGCTACAGTCAAAATTCACAGTGACCAAACTACGGAGGTGAGCTGGGAGGTAAGGTTCGAGCCTACCGATATCTATCATTACCCAACGGGCGAGCCGACAAGGCTGCGTGTCGAGTGCGTCGGCCTGGATGGTGCCAAACTGACCTGGAATGAGCAGTATTGGCTCAACGTAGGATATCAGGTCTATTTAGATGGCAAACTACAGGGATACACTCCCAAGGCTGTGTTCCCATTACACGGACTCGATCCCAAGGCGACATATACTGTGGGTGTCGAGACCGTATGGGAAGACGGCACGGCCAGCCCTCGCAAGGCGGAACTAATATTTTCACTGAAGAAATAAGTGACTAAAATCGGTGGCATCCTCAAGCTCGCTAGCAATTACGCAATAGTCCGCGGCGCCTTTGAAGTTCCACTAACATCCGGGACGACATGGATTGAACTGAGTACTGAAAAATGAATACTTGTCCGCCTCTGGCGGAAGGGAATCCGACTGCTGTCGGACAAGTCTTGACTATCGTCAGAGGTGTATTGAAAAATGGTTGTTTTTTTGTTATAGTTAATAGTTGTATTCAGTAAACAATGGTTTATGTTTAGTTCTTTCCATGATTCTCCGTATGGAGTCCCAAGGACAACAAAAACAATCTAAACAGGGCGACGAAGTCGGGTTTGCTCCTGTCCAGCCCGTTGGGCTGGCCGGGTTCATATTTGACATCAAGAGATATGCGATTCATGATGGCCCTGGCATTCGGACTACAGTTTTTTTTAAAGGTTGTCCATTACGTTGTCGGTGGTGCCATAATCCTGAGAGCTGGAAGCTCCATCCTGAGCCGAGTCTACGCCACGGGCGATGCGTCAGGTGCGGGCGTTGTATTGAGGCATGCAGCCTGGGGTTAATACGACTGGTTGACGGACAACCGGTCACTGATGTCGAAAAGTGCCAGATGTGCGGGGCATGTGTGGATGTGTGTCTTGCCGGTGCCAGAGAGATTATTGGACAGCAAATATCGGTGGCTGAAATAATGGCTGAGGTTGAAAAGGACCGAATCTTCTACGACCAATCGGGTGGAGGTGTAACGTTCTCCGGAGGCGAACCGCTGATGCAGCCGGAGTTCCTTCTGGCGCTATTAGACCAATGCCGACAGGTCGGGATTCACACAGCGGTCGATACAACCTGTTACGCAGAACCAAAAATCATCCGGGACGTAGCGAATAAGACGGATATATTTTTATGCGACTTGAAGCACATGGATTCATCTATGCACAAACGGTATACTGGTGTGGGCAATGTCCTGATACTCAATAACATCCGGTATCTCGCTGAAGCTGGAGCAAAAATATTGATTCGTGTTCCCATTATCCCCGGCTTTAACGATGACGACAAGAACATCAAAGAGGCAGCCCGATTTACCAAGACGCTTAAGGGTGTGAATAGAATCGATATATTGCCCTATAACCGTGGGGGCTTAGAAAAATCAGTGCGGCTTTCCGATAATTTTGAGCTTATGCAGACAGAAACACCCAGCGATGAGACGATGGAAGGTATCGCAGAAACGTTTAGAAGATACGGATTTGAAGTCAAAATAGGTGGTTGATACGATGAATAAACGAGTAGCCAAGTTGCGTCAGCAAAGCGTTGGGACGAAGCCTTACATCTCGACCGAGCGGGCTGAGCTGATCACGCAATTTTATCAAAGTGATGTTCCGATGCACCATTCCGTGCCCGTCTGCCGGGCGCTTGTCTTCAAGCATATCCTGGAAAACAAGACAATATGCATCAACGATGGTGAGCTTATCGTAGGCGAACGAGGCCCTGCTCCTAAAGCAACGCCAACGTATCCTGAACTGTGCTGCCATGATTTGGAAGACCTGCGCATACTCAGTACGCGCCAGAAGACTTCTTTTGATGTTAGTGATGAGGTGAAGCAAGTTTACGAAGAAAAGATTATCCCGTTCTGGTCCGGCAAAACAATTCGAGACAAAGTCTTCCAGGCAATGGACAAAGACTGGCATCGAGCGTTCAGTGCAGGTGTTTTTACCGAGTTTATGGAACAGCGGGCACCGGGACACGCTATTCTTGATGATAAAATTTACCACAAGGGTATGGCAGATTTCAAAGAGACCATTTCAGAAAATAGAAGGAAGCTGGACTACCTTAATGACCCGTGCGCATACGAGAAAGACCAGGAGTATCAGGCGATGCAGATATGCGCCGATGCTGTGATCACCTTTGCCAAGCGATATGCAGATAAGGCACTTGAGCTGGCTGAGGTTGAAAGCGATTCCGGTCGCCGCGAGGAACTAAAACGCATTGCCCAGATCTGTTCGCATGTGCCGGCCCATGCACCTCGTGATTTCTGGGAAGCCCTGCAAGCATATTGGTTTGTTCACCTGTCCGTGATCACGGAGTTGAACACGTGGGACTCATTCAATCCGGGTCGGCTTGACCAGCATCTGTATCCCTTTTATAAAAAGGGTATAGAAGAAGGGACACTAACGCCGGAAAAGGCTAAAGAGCTGCTTCAATGCTTCTGGATCAAGTTCAATAATCAGCCTGCACCGCCGAAGGTCGGTGTCACCGAGGAGCAAAGCGGCACGTATACAGATTTTGCCCTGATCAATATCGGCGGACTGACGCCGGACGGCGCAGATGCTGTTAATGAAGTCTCGTACTTGCTCTTGGACGTTGTCCAAGAGATGCGATTGATTCAGCCAAGCGCCTGCATCCAGATTAGCTCGAAAAATCC
>CAZRMQ010000014.1:0-28519 GCA_964601185.1 uncultured Pirellulales bacterium | reverse complement strand
GCCTCGACTAAGGGCCCGACTAACCCTGGGCGGATTTACCTTCCCCAGGAAACCTTAGGCTTTCGGCGAACAGGATTCTCACCTGTTTTATCGTTACTCATGCCGGCATCATCACTTGCTGCCGCTCCACCGCTCGTTACCGTACGGCTTCAGCGCTGACAGCAACGCTCTCCTACCTCCCACCCTGACTTTGAGAAACCACTATCGAAGTCAAATTACCCCTCGCTTACGCTTGGGGCTCTGCTTTTGCTTGACAGTGGACTCTCAAAGTCAGGGCGGGACCGCAGCTTCGGTGGCCTGCTTATTCCCGTTCATTATCGGCGCCAAACTGCTCGGCCAGTAAGCTATTACGCACTTTTTAAATGGTGGCTGCTTCTAAGCCAACATCCTGGTTGTCACAGCAATTCGACTTCCTTAAGAACTAAGCAGGACTTCGGGACCTTAGCTGGCGATCTGGGTTGTTTCCCTCTTGACTATGAAGGTTATCCCCCACAGTCTGACTCCTGAGATAGTCTTTACGGTATTCGGAGTTTGGTTGGGGCAGGTAGACTGGTGGTCCCCTATCCCCATTCAGTAGCTCTACCCCCGTAAAGTAGTGACTCAAGGCTAGCCCAAAAGCTATTTCGGAGAGAACGAGATATCTCCACGTTTGATTAGACTTTCACTCCTCCCCACAGCTCATCCCCTAACTTTTCAACGTTAGTGGGTTCGGTCCTCCAGGAATTTTTACATCCCCTTCAACCTGGCCATGGGTAGATCACGTGGTTTCGCGTCTATCACCTGCGACTAATTCGCCCTGTTAAGACTCGCTTTCGCTACGGCTGCCCCCCTGAAAGGGTTAACCTTGCCACAGACGATAACTCGCCGGCTCATTATGCAAAAGGCACGCGGTCACCCGTTATCCCGACGAATCGGGATCATAGGGCTTCCACAGCTTGTAGGTGTATGGTTTCAGGTACTTTTAACTCCCCTAATAGGGGTACTTTTCATCGTTCGCTCACGCTACTTTTCACTATCGGTCGTCGAGTAGTACTTAGCCTTGGAGGGTGGACCCCCCAGCTTCACACAGAGTTCCACGAGCTCCGTGCTACTCTGGAACGCCGGTAATAACGCAGAGCTCTCGCTTTCGCATACAGGACTATCACCTTCTACGGTTCCGCTTTCCAGCGGATTCTGCTTGCGATGCCTTTGTAACTGCTTACCGGCGCCCGCAACCCCAGAGAGCAAGCCCTCTGGTTTGGGCTTTTCCGCTTTCGCTCGCCGCTACTTACGGAGTCTCGGTTGATTTCCTTTCCTGCAGGTAATAAGATGTTTCAGTTCCCTGCGTTCGCTCCATACGGCCTATGCATTCAGCCGCAGGTGACGGAATCTGGTTGCCCAGTTCCGCCGGGTTGCCCCATTCGGACATCCCGGGATTAACGGTTGCTCGGCACCTGCCCCGGGCTTATCGCAGCCTGCCACGTCCTTCATCGCCTCTCGACGCCTAGACATCCCCCATACACCCTTAGTAACTTGACCATATCAATCTTTGATTGAACAGATTTGGTCAACTAATAAGCGCTCATATCAACAAGTTCTTCGCTTTACAGCGAAAAACCAGCTCGGACTTTATCCCACGCATCTGCATATTTACTTGTCAAAGAACGAATCTTGTGCCCGCCTTCAGTGGGCAACCCCTCAATAAATTGAGGGGCTAAACAATGGAGACGACCGGGCTCGAACCGGCAACCTCCGGCTTGCAAAGCCGGCGCTCTCCCAATTGAGCTACGTCCCCGGGCCAAACGGATTTTCGATTGCCGAATTTCGATTGTCGATTGAAAACCGTAAATTGGAAATCGTAAATTCCCAGTGGGCCCGGGAAGAGTCGAACTTCCGACCTCACGCTTATCAGGCGTGCGCTCTAACCAGCTGAGCTACGAGCCCATATAGTAGCTGTAATTCTAACGCCTGTTAGCGCTCGGTCAATCTATAAAGTTAAAAAAGAGCTACAAAAAAACCGCTGCCTTAAACTGCCAGCGGTTTCAATTGCGATGGCAAACGCCTATTTATTAGCAGTTTAATGCAAAAACTCGTAAATTATCAACACTTTTCTCAGAATTTTCATCTACCTTTCCATCGGGCATATACCTTTACCCAACACCTACATGTTAAATTCTATTACCCTATCGACACACAGTCAATATATTTTTAATTATTTTTTTATTTTATAGAATTCATATTTATTACGCTAACTTTAGAAAATTGTTCAAAAGCCGGACTAAAATTCGTAGGCAGGTATTTTTATCTGGACATCCATAATAAAGTCAATATAATAATCACACCATAAAACAGAAATAACAGCTTTACAACATAGGCAGGAAAAGCCGTAAAGCTTACCGGCCAATGGTTGTCTATGGATGGGCCAAGAGCCACTATGGAGGGTAAAACAATGAGAGGAGTGATTTCGTCATACCTGCTTATCGCCTCAATTTCAGCTTCCACTTGCTTCGCTGAGTTTCAAATAAATACACGCACAAGTAGTAACCAAGCTAACCCTGCTATAGCAATGGACGCAGATTGCAATTTTATGATAGTCTGGAGCAGTTATTTTACAGGCGACAGGTCAAATGAAATTTTTGGGCAGCAGTTCGATCCAAATTGTACCCCTATTGGTGACGAATTTCAGATCAATACTACAACCTCCGGCAACCAAAAAGAGCCTTCAGTCGCAATGAATGCTTCGGGTGATTTTGTCGTTGCATGGCAAGGCCCCGGTATAGATGAGGAAGACATTTTTATCCAGCGGTTTGACCCAAACTGCCAGCCACTCGGCGACGAGTTGCTCATCAATACATACACTCAAGGTAAACAACAATGTCCAAAGGTTGCTATGGACAAGAACGGAGCGTTTGCAGTCGTATGGGAAAGCGAAAAGTTCGAGGTAGATACAAATACGCGGGTGGTATCCTGTCAATTGTTCGATGTAAACGGTTTAACTGTTGGCGAAGAATTTGAGATTAACTTGCTGGGAGATTGCCGTTATCCGGATGTCGCGATGGATCCAAATGGAAAATTCGCAGTCGTTTGGATGGAAGACGGCAGCAGCAACAACTTGATAATGGTCCGGCTGTATGATGCCGATGGCACAGCCAAGACCAAACCTGTGGATGCAAGTACAATTGAGTTTGATACCCTCACTCGGCCATCAATCGCTATGAACAATAGCGGACATTTTATAGTTACCTGGGATGGTGACCCAGAAACTGAAAAACAGGATGATATTCACGCCAGGCTGTTTGATCCTAACGGTGCAGCAATGAGTGACCAGTTTATTGTTAATAATACAACCTTAGATGGAAAACAACAAAATCCGCAGATTGCGATGAACAACATAGGTGAGTTTGTGATTGTGTGGGAAAGCGAAATTGAATCAAGCACGGTTGAGAGAGATATATTCGGTCAACGATATGATAGCTCAGGCCAGCCTATTGGCGATGAATTCCAGCTAAATACTTTCGTAGAAGGCGATCAGGGATATCCGGATATCGAGTTAAGTGATAATGGCGTTTTTGTCACTGTATGGCAAAGCAAGGGTCAGGACGGAGCAGGTTGGGGTATCTTCAGCGAAATAAATTCAATGGCAGACTTTATCGAAGTTACCTCTGACGACGTTGTAGAGACCCAAGAGCATAGCCAGTAATACCTATCTATATAGAAAGAAAAACCACTATTGTTTAACTTTTACTATTTTTAAGCTGCTTTTCAACATCGGCTTCAATAAGCTGCATTGCGTTTTCCAATGGTCCGGGCAAATGAGTACCAGCGGCCATTGCGTGGCCTCCGCCGCCAAACTTGGTAGCGATTTTACTTACATCAACAGCACCTTTACTCCGCAAAGAGCACTTAATTCGGCCATCCTTTAATTCCACAAACAAGGCTGCGACCTCTACCGAACTAATCCGCTGACATTCGTTGATTAAATCCTCCGTATCCTCATACGAAGCACCGGTCCGCTGAAAATCCTGCTGGCGCAGATATTGCGCCGCGAAACGTCCCTCAAAATGCAATTCCAATGTGCTGAGCATGATAGTTAAAAGATTAAACCGATTTGGCGAAAAATTCTGGTACAGTTCATGATAGAGCTTTGTCGGATTTGCACCGGCTTCAATCAACTCGGCGCAACTGCGAAAAACTCTGCTGTCGGTATTACCAAAATGGAACCATCCCGTATCGGTAGCGACTGCCAAAAAGAGCGCCTGGGCAACTTCTTCGGTTAAAGGCCATTTTGCATATTTCAACAAATCATGGACAATCAAAGCCGAAGCAGCAGCTTTCGGCTCGACTAATTCAACAGTGCCGAGACCGTCGCCGGTGACATGATGGTCAATTACTAAAACAGGCTTATCGTTTTGTTTCAGGTACTGCTCAAACCTCGGCAGTTGGCTGTAGCTATTGGTATCGGCAATTACTATTAAATCAAATCGACCGAACTTCCCCTGCATCAACTCTTCGAGCTGAATATCTGCGCCGAGAATCGGAACTTGCTCAGCAAACAAAAACTCGTACCATTTCGGAACGGGTGAAAGAAATAGCAGCTTCACTTTTTTGCCGAAAGTTGTTAAGGCCTCATGCATTGCTATGACTGAGCCGCAGGCATCGCCATCCGGCTTATTATGGGTTGTAATTAAAATACTGCCGGATTTGTTAACTAACTCAACCGCTTTTTGAAAATCGTTTTTCTCTATCATTATCTATTCAACAACCTTATTCAGAACCTCGCCGTTAATCTTCACATTTTCCAAAGTCAGGTTTTTAACGCCTTCGAGCACATTAGCTCTGTCAACGTTATCGAATGTGCAATTTTTCAGATGGATATCGGTTGCAGGCGAACGGTCATAAGCCCTGATTGACAAAGCGTACCTACTTTTTTTACTGGTAACGTTTTCCATATTAATATTGCGAACCATCGGCGGATAGTCGCCCGTGTCGCCTTCGCCATAGTAAAAGTTAATCTTGAGCACCGCTTCGGCAACCTGTCCTATCGTGACATTTCTCATATAAATGTTTTCGACTGTTCCGCCGCGAACCGAATTTGTCTTAATCCGCAATGCGCGGTCAAGATTAGGACTGTCCATCGTGCAGTTCTCAGCAAAGACATTCCTGGCACCACCCGTCATTTCACTGCCCATAACCACCCCGCCATGTCCGTCTTTCATTTCGCAATTTCGTATCACGATATTTTCGCTCGCCACATTCACCCTTCTGCCATCGTTGTTTCTGCCTGCCTTTATTGCAATGCAATCGTCGCCTGTATCGAAATAACAGCCTTCGATGAGGACGTCTTTGCACGATTCGGGATTGCAGCCGTCGTTGTTGGGGCCGTGGCCGATCACTTTCACATTCCTGACGGTGACATTTGTCGAAAGCACAGGGTGAATATGCCACATAGGCGAATTTCTGAATGTCACTCCCTCTATTAAAACATTTTTGCACTTGTAGGGCTGAATCATGTTAGGCCTTAACTTTTTGCCGGCACCGAAGACCCTCTCTTCAACCGGCACGCCGGTTTCGCCCTGACTCCGTGACTCTCGAATATCATCGCCGGCAGTTTTAGTCCATCCCCACCAATTTTCATAGCTGGCCTGTCCATCGAGTGTCCCTTTGCCTGTTATGGCAATATTTTCCTGCTTGTAGGCATAGACCAAAGGCGAGTAGTTCATGCACTCAACACCCTCGAACCTCGTATACACAACAGGAAGATACATATTAGGATCGACCGAAAACTTTATTACGGCATCTTCTGAAATATGCAGATTGACATTACTTTTCAGATGAATCGCACCCGTCAGGAATGAACCGGCTTCGACCACCACACGACCGCCGCCGGCTTTTTGTGCATCCGATATGGCTTTCTTAAAGGCCTCGGTACAATCTGTTTGTCCATCTCCAACCGCGCCGTAATCGGTAATCTTAAAATCCCGATCCAAGAACTTAGGAGCATTAATCTTACTTTGAATCTCACTTACCTGCTCCCAACCAGCATTTACCCGACAGGCCGGCCCAACCAGCAGACCAATAAAGAAAACAACCAGCAAGATTTCGCTTTGAGCAAACGCCGCACATTTTAAGTTCTTGAAATTTTTACGTTTCATATTGATCTCCTATAAATTCCCCCTTACTTACGTTCGGTATTTTTTACCCCTCACTTACGTTCGGGGCTCTGTTTGTATATCGTACCAAAGGCCATCATTTCGCCTTGCTCATTCTTAACATATCTGATTGCTGATGCAAGACTTTCTTTCGTCCAAAGGTACTTTGTGCTGCCATGTCGTGTCCAATATTTCTTGAATTTCGGTGTGCTGTTATTACTTTGTCTTATCGCTTTGGTGGCATAAGCCTTAAAATCAGCCATCATCTTTTCCGGCTTTTCGCTGCCGCTTACTACGATGCGAACATGGTTGCTTCTAACGTGTACTGCATGGGCTAACCAGCCACAAAATTTGCATACCTGAAGAATGTTCTTCAAGACTAAATTCCTTTGGCTTTTTTCTAACAGGAACTTTGGATTCTTGAGGGTGTCTCTCTCCTTTCTGCACAAGTATGGAGCTGGAGTTACGAAAGAACTACCATACTGGTTATTTTCCCTGTTGACACTTCCCCTTCTGTCACCATGCAGCCACGTTCCATAGGTTGTAAAAGTTATAAGATATGCAATAGGATATTTAACAGAGCCGCGAGACCTAACAGAGCCGCGACCGTGAGGGAGCGGTAATCCATCTCTATTCATCACAATGTTCATATCGCTGTGCCGTCAGAATTTTCCTTGCCTTTTCGCAATCCTCTGCGATTTGGGCGGAAAGCTCCTCAGAAGTCCTGAATTTGTGCTGGCTGCGGATATGCTCAACAAAATCCATAGCCATATACTGGCCAGCCAAACCGTCAACATTCTCTTTCAGCAAATGCGCCTCTATCAGCAATGGAAATTCATCGCCGTATGTCCTTGCCTGTCCGATACTATAAACAGCGGCAATTCCGTCCTCGCAAGCCAGTCCTAGGGACTCCTTCCGGAGAACATCTTCTATCGTCTGCCCAATCCGAACAAAGCCGGCATAGACACCCTCAGCGGGAATGATCTGCTCCGGTCTTCTCATATTCATTGTCGGAAAACCCAATCTTTTGCCTATGCCTCGGCCGGGTATAATTTGGTCTATTAGACGATAAGGCCTTCCTAAAGCAGCACCAGCGTCAGTAACGTGACCGCTTTCGAGCATGTAGCGAATAATGGTACTCGAAATCCTGACAGTCTGACCTGTTGAAAGCTTGATTTGCTTCGGCTCAATTACAGAAACTTCAAAATCCTTTTCGACGCCTAATTTTCGAAGTGTATCTATATCTCCGGCCCGTCCTACTCCGAAATTAAAATCGCTGCCCTCAACAACCACACTCGGCTGAACGTTCTCAACAAGAAAACGGTTCACAAAATCCTCGGGCGAAAGATTCAGGAGCTCATTGTCACCATCTAACACAATTAGGCAGTCCACATCGTACTTTTCCAGTAAATGTTTTTTAAGCTCCAAAGGTGTCAATACCCCTGGTACCCTTTCCGGATATAAAATAGCAACCGGATGCGGCTCGAAAGTCATTACAAGCAACTCTGTTTTTCTTCGTATCGCAGCCTTTTTAGCTATGGACAAGATTTCCTGATGTCCGAGATGAACACCATCAAAATTTCCAATCGTCAGCACGCAGCCTTTTCTTATCTTTTGAAGGTCTGCTATTGTTTGTAGTATTTTCATTCTGCTTTTATTTTGTCCGTCAAGTTCACATTATTTAATAACCTGCAACAAAACCTCGGACTTTTGGCTCTTACAGGCAGGAAAGATAATTTACCCAGACGTGCTAAAATCTGCAATCACTTTATGTTAATAATATGCAAAAATGCGGCTGGTTTATTGTGATTTGAAATCAACAAAGCGCAGAAAATCAAATACGATTAAAAAAATCCAATGATTACGATTACACTATCAGCTACCCGGTTCCTCCAGTCGTCTCAGTCTTTTCTCGGCCTGTACGTAATCAGGATAAAAACTTTTTAACTCTTTCAACATTATTATCGCCTTATCGTAATCCTTGAGTCTTTCGTAACTAATAGCCAACATATCCAGCGATGACTTGTTGTATGAAAACATGTCCTCTGCCCGCTGCTCAGGTGTTTCAGGGCCTAATTTTCTGACCTGCTCAAAATATTGAATGGCTTTTGAATAGTTTTTCTTTAATGCGTATATCATCCCCAGCTCAAAAAGGGCGACTCTGTTTCTTAGGTCTATCTCTATCGCCCTTTCAAAAGTTTCTATGGAATTCTTTATATCTCCTTTGCTTTTATAACTACAGCCCAACTTGTTCCAGGCCTCACGGTTGTCCTTATCGAAAAGCAAAACTTTCTTACATTGCCTGACCGAATCATGATATAAACCAAATGCTGAATACGCATCAGCTCTGCTGAGGAGCTGGTTAACCATTAACGGTTTTAAAATAATAATTGCAACGATAACAAAAATAACGCTGAAAGACCGTCTTGCCGTCAGCTTTCTATGGCACTGGTTATGACAATGAAATTCATTACAATTTGTTTGCTGCTCTTGCATAATACTCTTACGCGATTACAAAAAAGTAGATACCTAAAACCATCAATATATTTCCTGCCACTAATTTAATCCGCTGCTCCAATTGATGGACTTTAGGCGCTAAGTAATTGATCAAATCTGATTTAATCAAACTTGTTGATAAGCCGATTGACAGTATCGGGAAGCTCTGGCCAAGAGCAAAGCTTATAAATACTATTATAGAATAGAGGGACAGATTCTTGGCGACCGCAATCCCCGCTATCAACAAAAGCACACCTCCACAGCAAGGGCAAGTCGGCATTTCCAAAAGTGCAAAAACTACTCCAAACAAAAATGCCCCCAACAAACTCGCGTTTTGGAATCTATTGATAATGTGCCGTTTGTGTTTGAGGATATTCAGGTCAATCAACCCGGAAATAAATAAGCCGCAGATAAATAGCAAAATACCTATTGCCCAAAAAATATACTTATTGACCCTGATGAAACTGAAAGCTAAATTTCCGATAAGACCCAAGAGTATGCCAAAAAGGGTGTAGCTTACAATCAGGCCTAAGACAAAAAGAACGGATAAAAGCATTGACCTTTTTTTTGAGCCCCCTGTTCCGGCAACATATCCCAAAACTATCGGCACTCTCACTATTGTACAGGAGCTCAAGGATGCTAATGCACCTGCCCAAAATACAATAATTAAAGCTAAAAATGGCGATTCAGTTAATAGCTTTTGAAGTGTAACAATCATCTAAGTGGCCTTGTAATACGAACTTATACAATATACCCTCGAATTGCACATTTGCCCAATTCTGCCTTCTAATACATAACAACTGTTGTTTTCGGACAAATCTACGGCTAACTTGAATTGCTCGATTCAGATCCTATAAATCATAAGCAGTGTTATTTTCGCAATTTATGCTTAATCGCGAACATAGTGATTACTCAATAGAAAAAAGTTCAAAAAAATTTGCAACTTAGTTGCATTTTTTACGTATAACAATAAAATATTAAATGATCTCATATTTAACATTGATACCAAAAAATGATGGTTAGGCTTGAGTTTGTGTAGATTATGAAAAAAATTAATATCATCTTATCAGAATTAAAAAATCACTCGCCATTTACCCTATTTGGAGCCTTTACAGGTATTATTTGCATGCTTGCTTTTAAAAACCTTCAGGAACAAACCAGCGAAAGGATTTTCTATATATTCCATCCTGCGCACGTGCTATTAAGCGCAATAGTAACCACTTCAATGTTCAAGCTTCACGCCTCCAAAAAAAGACTCATTGCAATCTTTCTTGTCGGATTTTTTGGGTCGATAGGTATATCAACTTTAAGTGACTCTATAATCCCCTATGTTGGCGAACTGCTATTGGGTATGAAAGTCCATATCCACGAACATTCCGGCTTCGCCGAACATGCTCACATTGGCTTCATTGAAGCATGGTATTTGGTATTGCCGGCAGCAATAATAGGTATTGTAATAGCATATATCAAGCCGAAGACAAAAGTACCGCACGCAGGCCATGTTCTGCTGAGCACCTGGGCTTCATCCTTCCATATTATTATGGCCATGGGTGGGCACCTATCATTATGGGAAGCTATAGTTAGTTTTGGATTTCTGTTTGTGGCAGTATTGCTGCCCTGCTGTTTCAGCGATATCGTTTTTCCACTGTTATTTGTTAAGCCTGCCCCTTCGGCAGGCTCAGGGCAGGCTCTGAGTGAAATCGAAGGGTCGGAAGGCAATCCATCACATGCCCATCATCATTGAATTGAAGACAGAGCCGAAACCATAAAATAGCGATAAATTAAAATGAAAAAGCAGAATTCAGATTCAAATGCCCGAAAGATATTAAAAGCAGTAAAGCTTTACCGCACTGGATGCAGGATAGCAATACTTAAAGTGCTGCTCAAATCTGACAAGCCGCTCAACCAGGAGCAAATCGCACAGCGTCTTGGTAAGAAACGCTTCGATAAAGTCACTATATACAGAACTTTGGAGAGTCTCTGCAAGGTAGGGCTTGTACACAAGGCCTTTATGCAAAAAAGAGCATGGCATTTTGAATCGGCTCAGGACTGCACTGAGAATCAGTGCCATCCTCACTTTACCTGTACAAGCTGTGGCAACACACACTGCCTGACGGAAATGAAACTACCTATGGCTAAAAGCCCCCACAAAGGCTTTATCATTCGACGCCAGCAAGTTCGGCTCGAAGGTCTATGTCCGGCATGTGCATAAAAAAGAAGCAAAGTTTAGCCGTCGCCGGCACGGCGATGGCTAGTTCATTGTAAAAATAGAAATCAATGGAACAAAAGGTTTAATTTGAATCGATCAGTTCGAAAAGTTATTCTGATAATTACAACGGTCTGCTTTGCGGCGATGGTCACAGGGGTAATGCTGGAAATGCACCTGCTCAACCATAGACATTCAGACAATCATAGCGCCAGCCGATGTTCAATTTGTCAAACACTGCTTAGCAATGCCAACAAAATCAGCATGACAACAGAACCAAAAATCGAAGAAATAAACAGAACTGAATATTCTCCCAGCTTTATTTGTCAAATCGCTCCGTCATTTTCTAATATCAGACTTCCTATTCCTCGCTCTCCCCCATTCACACTTTAAAACAATAACACAGCAATCATTGCATCGCAATAAGTGGGCAGAATATGTCAACTTATTTGTATCTTAAGTTCTTAAAAAGCTTTATCAGCTAAAGCATTTGTGTAAGGATTTTAACGATGAAAAGAATTTTTATTATTTCAATACTATTTATCCTAACAGCATTCAATATTACAGCTATAGCAAAAGAGGATAACATCAATAATATTGAGCAATTAAATGTTAAAATTTTTGAGCTTCAGCAGCAGATGATTGAGATGCAGAAAAGGCATGATGCTGAAATAGCTGCCCTAAAAAAACAGATAGACGAGCTTTCCGCTGTGACTACCAAACAAAAGGCTCAGGATGAACTTACCTCCCTGCGCCAATTGGCAGAGGCAAAGGCCAGAGAAAAACCGGCTGCCGAGGAAAAACCGGAAGAAATTGTTTTCAAATCAGGAAGCCTTGGTCTGCAAGCCTTGAACCCTGAAATCAGTGTCACCGGTGATTTCCTCTTCTCTTCTCGGCAGGATACAACAAGCACCGAGAGCAGTGATTTTGATTTTCGAACCTTAGGTATCCATGTTGAGTCATGGCTGGATCCGTACACCCGATTTAAGGCTGCAATACCAGTAACTGAGAATGAAACCAGCCTTGGTGAGGGATATATAACCTTGTACGATATTGCGGATGATCTTAATTTAACGTTGGGCAAATTCCGCCAGCAATTTGGCGTTGTAAACCGCTGGCATAAACACGGCTTAGACCAGGTTGATTTTCCTCTGGCTCTTCGCCAGATCTTCGGTAACGGGGGTCTGAATCAAAGCGGATTATCCCTTGACTGGATGATGCCGCCTATCGGTGACACATCACAGCAGTTAACGTTCCAGGTAACAGATGGCTCAAACAGCCGTTTGTTTGGCGAAAACGCCCGCAATAGGCCGAGCCTTCTTGCACACTACAAGAACTACCGGGATCTTTCAAAAGACACTTATTTGGAATGGGGCCTGACCGGCCTTTTAGGCTGGAACGATGAATGGGATATTCAAGGCGGCACTAAGCAAAACAGCAGTCAAATGACAACTGTGTTAGGAGCAGATTTGTCGGTCCTGTGGGAGCCGACCGAAAAAATGCGCTATCGAAATATCGAGTGGCGAAGTGAAGCGTATTGGTTAAATAAAAAACTTCTGGCACCGGATGGCTCAGGCTCTGATAATATCAACGCCTGGGGCCTATACAGCTATTTGCAAAATAAGGTTTCGCGTACAATTGATATTGGTATTAGAGGCGATTTTTACGTGCCGGATACCAAGAGCTATGCCAATCTTTCCAGCTTGCCCTCACTGTCACCATTGGCTGTAACAGGTGATAATCCATATCTATGGCAAATCAGCCCATATATTACCTGGTGGCAGAGCCCATTTGTAAAGTTTCGCTTAGAGTATGATTACAGCAACGGCAAGCGAATAGACAATCCTGAGCACATCGTCTGGCTGCAGTTAATATTCTCAGCCGGCCCACATAAGCATGAGCGTTATTAACAAAAGGGAGTAAGGTTACTATGAAAAAGAGATTAGTGGTAATCGCATTAGTTCTGGCTTTTTCGTTCACCAGCGTGTATGCCAAACCGAATTTGAATGTAGTAACAACACTGCCGGATTATGCATATTTTGCGAGAGTTATTGGCGGTGACCGTGTATCTGTTAAAGCAATTGTCCGGGGTGATCAAGACGCCCATTTTATTCGTCCTAAGCCGTCATTTGCTACGGCCCTGCGAAAGGCCGATGTTTTGGTCGCTACGGGACTGGACCTGGAGCTTTGGGTACAGACTGTGATAGATAATTCCGGCAATGGAAAGATTCGTAGCGGTCAGCCGGGCTATGTATCTACATCTGCCGGAATGGAGCTTTTGGAAAAGCCCAAGGCCGTATCGAGGGTAGAGGGCGGCGTTCATATTTACGGCAATCCTCATGTCACTTGCAGCCCTATCAAAATGAAAGTGGCTGCGCGCAATATAGCTACGGGATTGATTAAAAACGACCCTGAAGGCAAAGAAACATATTTACAAAATTTAGAAAGCTTACATCGAAAATTTGACGAGCAACTGTTTGGTGCCAAGCTTGTGGAAATGCTCGGCGGTGATACTCTATGCAGCCTTGCCGAGCAGGGTGAGCTGGTACCCTTTCTTAAAGAACAAAAATTTGAAGGAAAACAACTGATTGAATTTCTTGGTGGTTGGATGAAAAAGATGCTACCACTTCGTGGTACGCCGATTGTTACTTATCACAAAAACTGGATTTACTTCGTGAAAATTTTTGGGCTGGAAGAAGCAGGAACAGTGGAACCCAAGCCGGGAATACCACCCTCACCAAAGCATGTGACTAACTTAATTAATCTTATGCGGGAAAGAAATATCTGCATCATTCTGGCTGCAAATTATTTCGATGAGCAAAAAATACGAACAGTAGCATCAAGAACAAATGCCGAAGCGGTTATTGTTCCTTTGTACGTTGGTGGTGCCGAGGGTGTAGATGATTATTTTAAACTTTTTGATTATTGGGTTGATGGGCTTTTAAAAGCAGCGGAAAAGAAAGGTATTTTAAGCAAACAGTAAGCGAGAAATAACATTATGACATCAGAAATAATAAGATTTTTCTCGGTCCAGATTGCCCTGTTGGCAGTCGTCTTGATTCTACATACCTATATAGGGCTGCACATAATTAGACGCACCTTGATATTTTCTGATCTTGTACTGGATCAGTTGGCAGCTTTCGGTGCTCTTGTCGGCATAGGTCTGGGAATAGAATACGGCACGGCTCAATCTTACGTGTCCTCGATGATAGCAGTAATATTCGGTGCAATGTTGCTGGCTTTGATAAAACCAACAAGTAAAGCCATACCTCGCGAAGCGGTTATTGGCATTATGTATGCTATGGCACTGGTTGCCTCACTTTTACTGGGAGACAAGCTTCGTGGCGGCGAAGCCTACGTGACTAAAACACTTGCAGGCTCT
Source organism: uncultured Pirellulales bacterium (assembly GCA_964601185.1). Lineage (GTDB taxonomy): Bacteria > Planctomycetota > Phycisphaerae > Sedimentisphaerales > Anaerobacaceae > CAZRMQ01. The sequence goes on along the minus strand of CAZRMQ010000014.1, from coordinate 14,307 downwards.
ATGCTATGGGTAAGCTGGCCGCTGGTTTCTGTTACAACCATTGTGTATATCATCCTGCTGCTGTTTCACTATAAGTTTCGCCATAAATTTATAGGCTTAGCTAAGAATCCTTCTATGGTGAAAAATGAAAAGCTTTGGGACTTTTTGCTGTTTACAACTCAGGGTATTATTACGGTTTTAATCGTTCCTATTGCGGGCGTATTGTTAGCGTACGCATTTTTGATGATCCCGGCAGCTATCGCAGCGATGTTTACCAAAAAATGGGCTGGGGCTGTTGTTATAGGATGGACTGCTGGATTTACAGCCTGTTTGATTGGACTATGCTCATCCTATTTTTTTGATCTGCCGTACGGCCCCAGCTTAGTCCTGTGCCTGGGTGTTTTCTTCGTTGCCGCTGTATCTATTCGGTGTCTGTTTTCCAACAAAAAAGTGTTCACCTGAGAGGATATGAGTAATGCCGCCAATAATTCAAATTTTAGGTTTACCTTTTCTTGCTTGCATCCTCATGGGTTCTATTCTCGGCTATTTGGGAATACACGTACTCAAAAGGGAAGTTATCTTTATCGATATAGCCTTAGCTCAAATCGCAGCGGTCGGCTCAATTGCTGCCCATCTTGCATTCGAGGTGCACGGGGATTCTACCGTTGCGTACATTTGTGCACTATGTTGCGTTTTATTAGCGGCTGCGTTTTACGCTGTAATACGAAACAGGATTACTCAAATCTCAATTGAGGCGGTTATAGGTATCTCTTATGCAATTGCTGCCGCAGGGGTTCTATTTTTGGTTGGTATTGCACCTGGCGGACACGTGCATGTGCAGCAAATATTATCCGGCAGTCTCCTGTGGACAAACTGGCGGGATATTGTTTTAAGCCTGTTTGTTTTTTCAGCCGTTGGAACTTGTTTTTTCTTTTTCCGAAAACCGTTGAACAGATTATCGAATAATTACCAAAAGGCTCATGCCGAAGGTTTCAAGACAGCGATGTGGGATTTTGTCTTCTATATGCTACTGGGTATTGTAATCACTTTGGCTGTTCAAATTGCTGGTATTGTGGTAGTTTTTGCTTTTCTTATCATTCCTGCGACAATATCAACTTTGTTCTCATATAATTGGAGTATAAGAATGTTAATAAGCTGTGCCGCAATGGCTATAGCTTCGGTGGCTGGCTTATTTTTTGCGTATTATCTTGATTTTTCAATCGGCCCTGCTATTGCATTATTTCTGGGATGTGAATTGATATTAGCAGCATTGTATTGTAGACAACGAAACCTTATAAGGTTAGAATAATAATTATGAAATTCTATCCGCTGAAATTTAAGCCGATATTCAAGCAGCGAATATGGGGTGGACAAAAGCTGCGGGAAGTATTCAATAAAGACATTCCGCCTTTCGAAAAGATAGGTGAAAGCTGGGAATTGGCCGATTTGCCGGATGATAAATCCGTAATCGCAAACGGTGAATTAGCCGGGCAAACGCTCAACTCGGCAATTGAAAAGTTTCCAGAAGAAATAACAGGTAATAAGAATTTCAAAGGGCCCTTTCCATTATTAATTAAATTTCTGGACGCTGAGGACATCCTGAGCGTGCAGGTCCACCCGGATTTAGAAACTTGCCGTCGTCTGGGCGAAGGAGAGCCTAAAACAGAATGCTGGTATACTATATCTGCAGAAAAGGGTGCGGTAATTTATAAAGGCCTAAAAAAAGGCGTAACAAAACAGCAATTCGCCGAAGCAATAAAAAATGGCAACGTTGATAAGATGCTTCAAAAAGTTCCGGTTGAAGCAGGTCAATGTCACTTTCTGCCGGCAGGCACTGCACACAGCATCGGAGCAGGTCTGTTGATAGCTGAAATTCAAACTCCATCAGACACAACATATCGCGTCTTCGACTTCAACAGAGTCGACGACTCCGGCAAGCCCAGGCCGCTTCACATTGAACAAGCCCTGGAAAGCATCAATTTCGATATGGATAGCACCAAGCTTCCGGTAACAACGATAGGTCGGCTGGTAGATTGCGAATACTTCAAGATAGACAAAGGCCATCAAGCTGTAAACTGCGAGGTATTCATTTCATCAGGCAAGATGAAAACGTTAATATTTCTAACCGGCGCTGGAACAATTCTGTCATACCAAAGGCGGGAAGGAAGTCACATTGAATTCGGAGCCGGCGATACGCTTCTTATCCCTGCTGCCTATGAAGGTGCGATACGTTTTACTGATGATACACAATACTTGACAGTAACAAGTGGTAGTCCCCTGAAAGGTTCTTAATAACCACATTAATAAACCGGTTTTTTCCTTCAAAGATGACAGGCACCATTGACAAAGGCGGGAAAAATATTAATGACGATGCACTACAGGCTTCATTCTGTTAAATATCGCCATCAGAATCGCTCCAAATATTATCAATGAGGCACTGATAATCTGTGAAACCGTTAAACTACCAATCTCAAAAGGATTATCATCGCGGAGAAATTCTATAAAGAACCGTGTGATGCCATAAACTATAAACATCAGGGCAAATGTGCTGCCGGGTTTGGCGAATAGCTTGTTTACAATTTTGGACTTTTCGGCGTGTTGAGACCTTCGCCAGAAGAGATAAAGTATAAGACACAAAACAGCGGCATTTACCGATGAATATAACTGGGTTGGGTGAACAGGCAAACAGTGGTATTCACCGTTTTTAACCATGTCCTTCTGCTGCTCGGTTAAATCTTCGTAAGGTTTTAAGCCATACAGGTTTTTGCCGTTATCGGTGTAAGAGCCGAAGAACTCATCCGGCAATTTCAATTGCGGCTCCGGACGATTTCTCTGCGGGTTCGGATATATCTGGCTGTAATAAGCATCTGAGCCGTATGGAAAACGGACGGCCCACGGCAGAGCCGTAGGTTTCCCGAAACAACAGCCCCTCATAAAACAGCCGATTCTGCCTAAGGCCAATGCCAGCATCAGGCCGATAGCTAAGATGTCAAGGTAATGACGGGCGGGAAGCTTATGGTACAAAAGATAAAAAAATATGACGGGGACGGCAAAAAGAACAGCACCATAAAGTTCCAGACCACCTCGCCAGATGGCGAAAAATGACAGTATTCCTCCTTCCATATTTCCAAAATGGTGAACTACATAGAATAATCGGGCTCCGACAACGCCAGCTATCAATGAGTAAAGGGCAGCATTAGTAATTAGTTGAGGATCTGGCGTGATTTCGCGGCTGAGGTGCCTTATCATAGATACTGCTGCAATAAAGCCGACAACCATCATCAGGCCATAACTGTTTATATGCAAACCGATGAAAGGTATTTTGAAAAGCTCAGGATACATTTGCTTCGTATCTCGTCCGATTCACAGTTTGCTATCTGCTACTTTTATATCGGTTATTCTCGTCGAGAACGATAATCTTTGGTTTATGTTTTTGGGTTTCTTCGGGGAAATAATAACTGAAGCTGAAAATTATAATAAGGTCCTTTGGCTTTATCAGATGGGCAGCAGCGCCCAGCACAATAATTTGGCCGGAATCAGCTTCTGCCGGTACAGCATAGGTTTCCAGCCTGTTGCCGTTGTTCAAATCTGCGATCATAACATTTTCGTAAGGCAAAATACCCGCTGCTTCCATAAGCTTAGAGTCTATTGCAATACTGCCGGCGTAATGCAGCTTCGTTTCGGTAACCGTTGCACGATGTAACTTACTTTTTAATAACTTAACAAGCATAATTCCTATTTAGACTTTCTGTCTTCCAAAAACCATTCAGGCATTATTATATACACTTGTCAGTCTGCGTCCACAAGAATGTTGTCGATGAGCCGGGTTGAGCCAACTTTGACTGCAACTGCAGCAAGGACTTTGCCGGCAACCTGGTCGATACTCTCAAGTGTTTCGGCATTAACGATGCTGATGTATTCGATCTTTGCCGACGGGATCTGATTAAGTATTTTACGCATTTGGTCAATAATTTTTTTATTGTTGGTGACACCAGCTTCAATCGTTTCCCGGCATTTTTGAAGGGATTTATAAATTAAGGTCGCGCCTTTTCTTTGTTGTCTGGTAAGGTATTGATTTCTGCTGCTTACAGCTAAGCCGTCCGGCTCGCGAATTGTAGGACAAACAACGATTTCCAGAGGCATATTTAAATCAGCAGCCATTCGCTTGATAACAATGGCCTGTTGAGCATCCTTTTGGCCGAAAAATGCCATATCCGGTGCAACAATATTAAACAGCTTGGCACAGACAGTAGTTACACCGCGAAAGTGTCCTGGCCGAAATTGGCCACAAAGCGGTTCAGTCAATTTTTCCACATTTACCCAGGTAAGATTTTTTCCGGGATATATTTCCTGTGGCATTGGAGCAAAGACAACATCTACGCCATGCTTTTTGCAAATCTCCAAATCTTTATCAAACGGTCGTGGATACTTTTCAAAATCTTCGCTGGGTCCAAACTGGGTTGGATTGACGAAGATGCTAACGATAATAAAGTCTGTCTGACGAGCTGCTGCTTCGATTAGCGAGATATGGCCGATATGAAGTGCACCCATTGTAGGCACAAAGCCGATTGTTTTGCCTTTTGCGCGGGCGGCTTTAACGAGTTTTCGAATCGATTGTATTGTTTTGGCGACTTCCATTTTCCAATCTTTTTTTAAACCCCCCAATAAATTGGGGGGCTAAATATTTAGTCCCATGTTTTACATGTGGTTTTTCTCTACAACGTAATATTTTACCTGATTTGCTAAATGCTCGATATCACTGTCTCGCCTGCAATCGAATTCAGCCATTTGTATTCGGATAACCGGGCAGATTTTCCAATCAGCAAAGAGCTGCTCATAATCGCCGATCAAGTCTTCCAGGAATTGTTGTTCAATCCTCTGCTCGTATGGACGATTGCGATCATGAATGCGTTCGAGACATCTTTGTGCTGAATCTTGTATGTATATCACCAGTACCGGCTGAGTGACTTCAGCACTGATTGATTGAAAAATCATTTCGTATAAATCCAGCTGCTGAGCATTGAGCAGCCGTCCGGCATAAATACGTTCTTTATTAAAAATATAGTCACTTACAACAATCCGGCCCAGCTCAAGAACATTGCGGTTCAACTGGCTGATTCTGTTGGTAAGAAAATATAATTGTGAATCCAGCGCCAGCTCTTTTTTGCCCGCATAGACGTCCGGCATAAAGGGATTAGTATCGTAAGGCTCCAGCAGCAATTCACAACCAAGTTTTTTCGATAGGCCCTTTGCCAGCGTTGTCTTTCCTACGCCGATAATGCCCGCTACGCTGACAAGCTGTAGCAGATGCGGATTGAGCATAAAATCCTGGCCGCCTAATCGAACAGCCAATTCCCTCATCGGCTCTTTTATCACAGGATGAATCCATTCGGGATTTAGCTGGCACAGGCCTTTCAGCACAAACGAGCGCAAGTGTATCTGTGAGTGAGGGACGGTCAAATGAGTTAAATCGATAATGTCGGACCCAAATAAAAGGAGGTCTAAATCAATTGTCCTGGGCATCCATTTGCCCTGGCGCTTTCTGCCAAGTAGAATCTCAATCCCGGCTAATTTCTCATATAAACCTTCCGCACTTAATGTGGTCTTTACTTCGGCCACCCCATTAATGAATTTGGGTTGGCTGAAGTGTCCGAGCGGAGCAGTCTCGATTAGGTCACTTACACGAGTGACTTCTATATGTTCGACTTGAGAAAGCATTTCAAGCGCACGGCCAATAGTGCTTTCTTTGTCACCTAAGTTGCTGCCTAAACCAATATATGCGATTCTTTCTTCCATCAGGATATAGTCTTGATGCGCTCAAGCGCCTCTTTAACATTTTCCGGCTGAGCAAATGCTGTCAGTCTGACGTAACCTTCCCCTGCTGAGCCAAAGCCCGCGCCGGGAGTGCTTATAATGTGTGCCTTTTTCAGCAATGTATCGAAGAAATCCCAGGAACTCACGCCTTCGGGTGTCTTTAACCAGATATACGGCGCATTGACACCGCCGTAAACAGTATAACCGATTTTGCTGAGCGTTTCGTGGATGAGCTTGGCGTTACCCATATAAATATCGATAGTCTCTTTTATCTGCCTTTTGCCTTCTTCGGTATAGACGGCTGCGGCACCAGCCTGAGTAATATACGATACGCCGTTAAACTTGGTGCACTGCCGTCTTTTCCATATCGGATTAACCCCGACCGCCCTGCCGTCTTTTGTGTAAGCCACAAGCTGTCTTGGCACAACGGCGAAAGCACATCGCACGCCGGTAAAGCCGGCAGTCTTGGAGAAGCTGCGGAACTCTATCGCTACCTCTTTCGCCCCATTGACTTCGTATATCGAATGCGGAATATCAGGCTTGCTGATATACTCCTCGTAAGCAGCGTCAAAGAGGATTATCGCTTTGTTTTTGCGTGCATAATCAACCCATTTGGCCAATTGTTGCTTTGTCGCTATCGCACCTGTCGGGTTGTTCGGAAAGCAAAGATAAATCAAATCCACCTTTTGCTTGGGCAGCTCTGGTACAAAGTTATTTTCCTCGGTACACGGCATATAGACAATTCCTTCGTACCTGCCCTTCCCTGCCGGCCCGCCGGTCCTGCCCGCCATAACATTCGTATCCACATACACCGGATAGACCGGGTCGGTTACGGCTATGACATTATCCAGGCCGAAGATTTCCTGTATATTGCCGGTATCACATTTTGAACCGTCGCTGATGACTATCTCGTCGATGTCGATATTAGCTCCGCGAGCCTTAAAGTCATTTTCGCTGATAGCTTTTCGCAGAAACTCGTATCCGACGCCGCCGTCGTCGTAACCTCGGAAGGTCTCTTTCTGAGCCATTTCATCAACGGCCTTTTTCATTGCTTTGATTACAGCCGGCGCTAAAGGCTGCGTTACATCGCCGACACCCATACTGATTATCTTCGCGGTCGGATTTTGCTCTTTGTAAGCGCGAACGCGCCTGCCGACTTCAGGAAATAAATAACCAGCCTGCAATTTCAGAAAATTCTCGTTGATCAATGTCATATCAAAACCTCGATTCTCGATTCTTGATGCTCGATACTCGATAAAGTAGTGAACAATTTTATTGCCTTGCACGAGTTACGTCAAGGCAATGTTTAGCCGTCGCCGGAACGGCGACATTCAAGATTAAAACGGTGTGGAATGTGGGTGGGCACTTGTCTCGGCGAAGGCCGAGCCAGACCGCCGACAATATAAAGGTATGCCTGGCACACACTACGTCGCTATCCCGGCAAAAGAAGAATGGACCGAATTCTCCTTCGCTGACAGCGCATCAGATAGGTGATGAATTCGCCCGTAATTAGCTCTGGTGTATTCTTACCCTTTGTGACAACTCTGGCCATAAGGGTCTTTGTCGTAGGATTCCATTCGAGGTTGATTGCCCCCGGCACTTCAGGATCAGTGCTATGAAGCTTCGCCCAGCCCGGGTTGCGTCCTGACGTTTTCTGACTCGATATCGCGAGCTGAAACTTTTCCAGACGCTTGTCATTAGCGATGGCTTCGCGGAGGCTCCCGCCATGATAGCATGTCACTTGAATAATGCTCTGCATATTCTTGAGTCCTTTTGTCTCGCGTGCCCGGTGAGTCTAACAAAAAGCTGACCGGCCACGTTTCATCACAAACCTGAGGTTCACTCTCTCTGTTGTTAGGTTAATTTAAACCGCTGGCGCGGGAATTTCAAGGAAAAAATTGTAAGGGCACACGGCATAAACTGACGAAAACTCTCCGCATGAGCTTGTTTCTACGAAGCGCTTCGCCATAGCTCATATTAATGCGTTTGCCGTGCAGCTACAATTCCAACATCAAATCTGAATTAGAGTTACCTGCGTGACGGTTGGGTGGCGGTTGTAAATGTCCAGACCTCTCCAGTAATTGTATCACCCTCGCTATTGACTTCATCTATACGCCAGTAGTAAGTAGCTCCATAGCCCAATTCCAATGTTTCGAGCCTGAATTCCGTCGTTGTCTGATGATTTGATACAAGCATCATATCATTAATGTCGCGTCCGAGGTAAACATTATGCCAAACAGCGTTTATGCCGGCGGTCCAACTCAATGTGACATTTCGAGAAATGTTGTCAGCCTCGTTGGCAGGGTCTGGATTGGTAGCCTTACCAAGCAAGCGTGGTAGCTGCCGTGGTGACAAACTGGCTTCGGGCGTGCCGCCGTATGCACCCATATTGATTCGGCCGCCATTGGGGAAACGCTCGAGACCAACCGGCATGCCTGGATCACCCGCGTCGATACACAGGCTGCTTATTTGATCTATGACCCAGCTTTGACTTATCGGGTCCCATCTGCCCACCTGAGATTTCAAATGGAAGTCTCCATTTTCAGGATCAGCAAACTGTGGATATATATCGATATTGCCTTCACCCGGCCAACCATTTTGCACATTGCTGTAGGTAATCTCTACTGTTCCACTTGTACTTAGACTCCTTATACGCTGTGTTCCGCTTACAGCCCATATCTCGTCAGGCGTATCAGCCCAGAGTATACAGTTGACCAGTTTTGTAGTACTATCCTGGATGTTTGAGATTCCGCCACCGTTTCCTGTCGCAAAGTTGGCACTGAAGGTACAGTTAAACAGCGTAGGACGGCTTGCGTCGAGACTCTCCATCCCACCACCGCTTCCAGCGGAATTGCCGCTGAATATACAGTTGGTCAGGGTCGGCTGACTGGTGTAACGATTGTACATTCCACCGCCGCTTCTCTGCGCCGAGTTTCCGCTGAATATGCAGTTAAGCAGTGTCGGGGCGCTACTATCATTGAACATCCCGCCGCCACTTCCTGTTGTCGAGTTCCCACTAAAAGCACAGTCAGACAACATTGGGCTACTGTTGGTGTTATACATACCACCACCGCCGCCGCCACGTCCTGAGTTTTCGATGAATGTGCAATTGGTCAATGTCGGACTACTCTTATCATTGTACATCCCACCGCCACTTCTCATAGCCGTGTTTCCGCTGAACGTACAGTTGAGCAGCACCGGGTTGCTGTTGTGGTTGTACATTCCGCCTCCACTTTCTCCTGTTGTGTTTCCACTAAATATACAATTGATCAGCGTCGGACTACTCTCATCATTGTACATCCCACTGCCATGTGGTCCCTCGGGGATACTACGAGCACCAGTGATGGTGAAACCATCCAGCATGGCTGTCGCGTCGATTCCGCTGGCTGTTACCACATGATAGCTATTCCCCCAGATACTGGGGAACTCTGGGTTATCGTCGGCGTTAAGGTCACCACTCAAAATGCTTTTGTATTGGTTGATATCGCGGACGTCAGGCTGCTCACGGCGGCCTCTCATCAAGCTTGCAGTATAGCCGCCCCTAATAGTGACACCGTTTATGAGCTGAAACGAAGCCGTGCGATCTCCAGGCATGATACCAAGTCCTCGATCGGGTGTATAAACACCTTCAGCAACACGTATTTCCACCGGCTTATCATAAAAATACGCAAGCAATAAAGCATCCTGCAAGGAGTTGAGGGCGTCCGTCCAGCTTGTGCCGGTATTGAAACCGTCGGCATCATCGTTAACATAAATTATTTTGAGTGAATCGGATGTCTCAGGTATAGGTGTTTGTGCGGTGGACATGGCCACTAAAAGAAACAGTACGCACAGAGACTCCACTAAGGGATGCCTTACGGCACATTTAACAAGATTTTCTTTCCCTCTCATTTTCCTGCCCTTTCAATAAAATGGTTCGACTTTGCTCACCATCCTGAGCTTGTCGAAGGAATGATAAATATTTAACGGTACTACGGACTACAATACCGTAGCGCATTTCAACCAAGCGAGTCAGTTCGGTGAATGCATACACTCAAGGCCGTATTCCCGATATTCTTGTTTTCCTGAGAAAAAACCCAAAGAAACTACATTTTGGGTGCGAATTCAGGAAAACCTCTTACTTCTCAAAAGCAAGCGTATTATAGATGATATTGAGGAATTATGATGACAAAACAAATTATGATATATTTTAGCCTGCTTATTCTTTTAGATTACATTTTAGACGTAACTGTTCGTTTTTTTCAAGATATTTTTGCCTATTTTTATGATTTTTTTCGGTTATCACTCATATCGATGTATTACCTTGCAGCCAGTGCAAGGCCATAATCGCAAAGTCTGCAAAATCAACTTTGCAGTCGCCGTTTATATCACCCGAGACAATCGTTCCACAAACCGGCTCGCCGAAATATGATTTGCTGGCCTCGGCTGTTCCGCCGTAGGCTCCCATATTGACAACACCACCATTGGGAAATGGCTCTAAGCCGATTGGTGACATCGGATTGCCTGCATCGATACAGGGACTTGTGACATCATCTTGAATCCAGCCTTCGCTTACGGGATCCCATCTTCCAGCTTGAGACTTCAAGTGGTAGTCACCATCAACCCAAACAGCGTTTGGATCATTAGGTTCGGTAATCTGATTTGGGTCATTTACTTTAACCCAATGGCCTGGATCAACAAAGCAGGGATCGGCATCCATGTTACCGGTGCCCAGGTTGTGCCATTGAGCCGGCAGAAGACAGTAGTTGACGCTCACTTCCGTGTCGTCCGCGATTCCTTCGAGGGCGATAGAAGTGTGCCGGAAGATACAGTTTTCGATATAGGCCCCATGACCAGGTTTTCGACCGGGCAGGTCGAGGTCTAAATAAATAGCTGCGCCGGAAATGTTGACGGCGGTGTTGTAGGCAAAAGTCAGAAAAGCACCGTTCTTTACTTGTGCAATATGCTGGGAGTTGATAAAGACATTGTGTGACAGTTCGTAGTGTTTCTCGGAACCGGCGGAGAGAATGTTGGCTTCGCCGGAGGCCTTATTGTACGGGTCGCGGACAAAGTTCATAAAGGTGTTGCCTTCGATGATCGCATCACATTCGAGATCGAGTGCATCGTCACCACCGCCTAAAAAGATATTATTACGAATATGAGGGATGGGATTGGGCCGGGCCGGCCCGTCGAAGTCGATGGCGTCGTTATGACCTTTGTTGGTACCGAAGATGTTTTCCTCGATAATGAAATATCCGTTGTCTGGAATACCGCTGCCCCAGATGTGTTCGCTGAGGTTATCGGTGCTCGGCGGCTCATCCGGGCCGAACATATTCTCGAAGCTACAGGTGCGTACAGTCAAGCTGGAGTCCAGTGTTCGGATGCGTCTTCGGGTACAGTGATCAAATGTCACGTGTTCGATGAGCAATCGTGAGTTCTCGAGGCCAACCATGCCGTCGTCCGTGCGGGCGTCTTCAAGAACAGCGTATCGAATGCAGTTGTCTTCCATTGTCTGGTCGAATTGAAGACCTCGCCAGTGGTGACGGTTGAGCCCCCCGGTAAAGGCGATAGGCATCGTTTCGGTGCCTTCGACAACCAGACGTCCCTGAATGACGATCCTCGCGTTGGTGCCGAAGTGAACGGTTGTTCCGGCCATAATCGTCATTGTCACACCTTTTGGCACAATCAATTCGTCGGTAACTCGATAAGGATTTTGCTGTGGTGTCCAGAAGGTGTCCGTTTGGAGAATCCCTTCGTAGCTGCTGTCGGTCTGGGCAGCCAAAGCCGGGCCATTCATGCGAAAAACCACTATAAGAACAAATATAAAGATAAGGGCAGTACGCAGCATGCTCCTATAGCTGGTTATTTGCCTGTGAAACATTGCAATCTCCGTTAATCACCTATAAGCCGTCCGGTTACATGTATTATACCAAAAAGATTGCGTTTCTGTAAGTTTCTCTTGCGCCGGGCTGACCGACCGTGGGGGGCACACTAAGCTGAATTTTAGGAGCGCCGTGTTTTTGGGGGGTAGTAAAAGTATGCGATGGCCCTGTCATAGTCACATCATCCATCGTCCATACCCCCTCGCTGACACTCTCCGCAGGACGCCTTACAGCGGTTGCTCTGTATTCTGGCCTCTATCGCCGTTGACGTCATCAATCGGACATGTTATTTGCGGCTCAAGAACTATATGACAGACCGTAAGAGGACAAATAATGTAAGAGAATGAATTATTAGTGATCTGTTCAATAGGCGCAATCTCCGATATGTTCGGGCTGTTACTATCAAAAGCCCAGACCCTTGCAGATACATAGTTCGTTGTGCTATTTATAGAAAACGCCCCATTTATCGAATAATCCAAATTCTTGTTTATTACTATAAGATGCAGCTCTGAATCATTGACATCGAATACCGAAGCATAAATAGAGCTGTTCTGCTTATCGCTCATCTGCGATTTGATCCTAATATCACCAAAACTGGAATTGTTACAGTCGTAGTTTCTATATATTTTGTAAGCAGCGCTAACGAAACTTCCGTCATCACCCCAATAGTTGGACATGTACAGGCCGAACTTTCCGAAGATTCCAAGCACATCCGCCATTGCGACGCCGCCTGAAATATGCTCCGGTGCACCGTAATAAAATTCGGTAATGGCAAGCTTAGTGCCGGGGTAATATGTGTTAATGGAATTCTGTATTTTCGGCAAAATAGGTAGATAAGACCTTCGCCACTGACCTATCCAACTATCTTCGCAATAACCTGCATCCCAGAGCGTTCTCGGTGCCTGCATACGAGCTTCTGCATTTTCTCTGGAGTAAGAGGCAAGGAAATCTGTTATCCTGTTACCGTCGCCTCTTGCCTCCGGATACCAGTGCACATCAAGGACATCAAGCAGCCTTCTTCCTTGTGCATCTGAGGCCTGACACATCTGGTCAAGATAGTAGTCAATAAACCAGCCGCATCTACCTTTAACGCTGTTCCAGTCGGGCGCGCTTTGAAGGCTCTCATAAGCACTAAAGCCATAGAGCACTGGTCCAAAAATTTCAGCATAAGGGTCTATGTTCTTTACAGCCGATGCCAGAGCAACAGACCTGTTAATGAGCTCCTGACACTGTGTCTGATTTGGGTGAATTCTTGGATGCGTATAGGGCCACAATGCAGGCTCATTGTCAAGTGAGTAGCCTTTGACGCCGTTCGGCGTAGAGGCATTACCATAGATAGATACAAGAAAATTAACACACTCATCCATATATACATAATTATCCGTTAAATCCGGCTTGTCTGGTGGATCGCAAAATAACGTCGGCTTTACATAAATGACCTCTTTCCATCTGTAAGAAGGAGCACTTTGTTGTTCCGTTACGGCGCCGTTCCTATCGGCTGAGACGTAACCAGCCATCTGAAGTGTGACAAGAGAATATAAACCTTCCTGCAAACAGGAATCATGGAAGCAGGTCAGAACAATCCCCGGAATTGTTCTTTGCTGCTGTGGTAAATCGCGGACGAGATACTGGTCGCTATAATGGTTCCAGTCCGAGCCGGCATTCGAATAGTTATTCTCCCAGTTGTAACCTGTAAGGCGATTGCCGCCGATCCGCCTTGACGCCAAATTCTCATCCTCCCCGAGAGTGAAATTAGAACCATAAATATATGGGCTAATTGGGCCCCTGTCCGCAGTAGTATCAATATCAAACGTCACATTCAAAGCAGCCCATAAGCTGCCTTGAAAAGCAAAAAATAAGATTATAATTCCGAACAAGAAAAATCTTTTCATACAGTTATCCCCCAACCATAAAGAAGCCAATACGATATTTGCACATCTCATTACTTTTTATTATATGTTTTTCAAAGTAGAGATTCAAGAGCACCCGACGCCGAATACTCGATAATTGATACTCCCGCTGTTACAAATTTGTTCAGATTTACCTGAAAACCGAGAAATAAGTATCAAATATCCACTACTTTGGTCTTTTACTTTTAACGAAGGCTTTGATTTTCGCTGGAGTGAGCGTGTTAAGGACATCGGCTTTAGTTGCCCAGCCGCGACCTGCTGTCGCAACGCCAAAATCCATCAAGCCAAGGCTGCCTACGCTATGAGCATCGGTGCCGATGGCTAACTTAACACCCGCCTCAATGGCCATCTTACAATGGACGTCCTTTAAGTCCAGCCGATACGGATTTGCGTTTACTTCCAGAGCAGTATGCATCTGCGCAGCATGTTTAATGACAGCGTCGACGTCAATATCCATAGCTTCTCGCTCGCCAATCAGCCTGCCCGTAGGGTGAGCGATGCAGTTCACATACGGACTGTCCATTGCTTTCAATGTTCGAGTAGTTACTTTTTCTCGTGAACTGCCAAGACCGGAATGTATTGAAGCTATAACAAAATCCAAATCAGCCAGTAACTTGTTATCAAAATCCAGTGAACCATTTGCCCGTATATCAACCTCGGTGCCGGCAAAGATGATTATGCCTTTCAATTTGTCGTTGAGTTTATGAATTTCTTTAATTTGCTGAGCTAATTGTTTTGCAGAT
>CAZRMQ010000013.1:0-28742 GCA_964601185.1 uncultured Pirellulales bacterium | reverse complement strand
TGGAAAGTTAGGAGCTGGCTCCTGCTCCGCCACCGGCGGTTTTATTGCTGAAACGCTATATTTTATAGGACCTAATAATGATTCCAGCCCCCTGCCGAGATGTTTTGGTTTTTCTTGCTTTTTGGTCTCCATAATAAGCTCCTTCGGGATTATATGTTAATGTTACCAAAATTTGCCATTTTATCTATTGTGTGCATATTATCAATCTAATTTACAACCCAGTTTACCCCGTGAGATAGGCCGCAGGCCATCCATCTCACGGGGTGAACGCGCCAAAGACACAACAAGTAATTGCTTCTTAACGGAAGCTCAATTATTTATCTGTATGATATTTCGGAATAATCGCTGAAATTTCTGCAACTTTATCAGGTTAAAAAATCGTGTTTTTAAAAAAATGTTTCACGTGAAACATTTTCACTGGAAATAGAAACAACAGCGGCCAGGTGGAACAGGAGCCACAGGAGCACATCCGCCAGCGTTACTCTGCTTTGCCAAAGGCAGTGGTGTAGAATCAGAGCCGCGACCGTAAGGGAGCGGAAAGAAAAGCTCGGACCCTAAAGTGGAATGGAAATAAGGGGTCGCGAAGGAGTGGTGATTCATTTGTAGGATTGTTATTTTATCTCTCGGATCGGCAGGGGGGCTGAGTTATATCTACGCTATTTCATAAGTACCTCGACCAAATGTCATTGCGAGGAGCCCCGATATATCGGGACGACGAAGCAATCCCGACAAGTCGGAGTACGTGTTTAGCTGATGAGAAAACCATCCCCAATCCCGATGAATAAGGATTGAGGCTGACATCCAACAAAATTGATAAATAAAGGGTGGCAGCCCCAAGTGCTGGACTCCAGCTATGTGGAGTCCGAGCTTGGGGATGGCATTTGACGATATATAGCTAAACACATACAAGTCGGGATTGCCACACCCTCACTTCATTCGGCCTCGCAATGACGGTCACTGTTTGTTTGTATAGTATGGTCATTGTATTTACGGGATGGAGTGCTAAACACGAATGTTTCACGTGAAACATTTATCTGGAAAAAATGTTGATGAAATAGGCGCTATAGAGAAGAAGGGCGGCATGGATAGAGAGAATTTGTTAGTTGGAAATATACCTAATATTATCCACCGAGTAAGCAAAAAATCCAAAATTTCATCGGCACAATTTTGTCTGAAACTGTATAATCAGACCTTAAAGGAGCTTGTGGTGAGCCCATTCGACCCTTCAACTAGGTTCAGGGCAGGCTTTTTTCGCTCAGGGTAGGCTCTGTCGAATCCAGGCGAAATAAATATTGTGTGACCAGTGCATTTTATAATAAATAATATTTTTGAATAATTATATAATATGGATATATTATATTAGTATTCACTAAATATAAAGTGTGTAATTCCAGTGTATGACTATAGCAAAAGACAGAATATTTGTTGGCAGAACAAAGGAAATTGAGCAGTTCAAAAAGGTCCTTGAAGACCAGCAGGGGCAAGCCGTTCTTGTGGTAGGCAATCGTGGAATGGGCAAGACATGGCTTTTAGATAAAATGATGAAGATTGCAAGCAGTCATCCTACTCTTAAATGTGGATGCATGCGTTATGAAGTGACGGAGACTGTTCCAGCAAGCTCATCAATGGCGGTGATAATGGATGATGCATACGAAGCAAGCAGATCTCTAAAAGAGGGTTTCAAAGTTACAGGCAGAAACAAGAAGATGTGGAAAGCGCTTGTTAGTATGGTAGAAGTAATCGGCGGAACAAGAGGAAAGGCGCTTGCAGAGCTTGTTCTTAGCTTTCACAGAGACGATACAAAAGATACACGTCTCCAATTTTTTAACTCATTAGTGACATTAAGCGGTCGGTTAAGAAAAAATGAAAGGGCGGTTATTTTTATTGATCCAGAGAAGTATATGCAGAAAGGAAGTGCCTCAGATTGGCGACTTATAGTACGAGATTTGCCGGAAAGGATAAAGTTTGTCTTCGCGCAACGAACAGAAGACCAGCTCGTGACAGATCCAGATTTTAACGCATTGGGAAATCTTGTGTATATATCCGACAATATATTAGAGCCACTTAATGATACAGATGTTGAAGAGCTTGTAAGATTAAGGGCTTCGGATGTGGAGTTGCCAAGTAATGAATTAAATCAAGCTGTTTTAAAGTATCATGGACATCCTTATGCAATTCAAGCTGGGCTGAATATTGCCGAGAAGACAAAGCAGCTAAAAGAGCTTCCTGTTGACCCTACGCCTGAGGCTATAGCTAAATCGCAGTGGGATGAGGTATGCAAGATTAGTGAAAATGCTGTACGGTTGTTTGAAACATACGCGATTTTAGAAGTGGCTGTGCCGGATGATGTTGCTGAGGCGGTTAGTGGTTTGAAGGCAACGCAAAGAAAAAGGATTGTGAGAGACAAGTTTCTTGGTGGGCTTTTGCGGGAAGAGGCTGGTGGCCAAAGAATATATCATTCGATACTGACAGATTATGTACTTGAGCAAATCAGCGAAGCTGAGAAAAAGGAATATCATGCGCGGGCGGTGGAGGCTTACAGAGTCAAGCTGAAAAAGGCGCGGGAAGAAAAGACCAAGCCGGATGAACTGGCGGCGATGAGATTACCAGAGCATGTCGTAGAGGCTGAGGGGCCAAAAGCGTTTGTAAATACATTTGTAAATGAATGCACGCCACCACTTTTGGCTCTCGGTTTGTTAGATGCTGCGATTAGTTTTTCGCAACAGGCACTTGAGAAGGCTGAAGAAAGCTCAGAAGAAAAGGCGGCGCTGCTAGGCAATTTGGGGGCGATTTATAAAACCAGGGGTGAGCTCGATAAGGCCGAAGAGATGCACAACAAGGCGCTGGAGATAGCTGAGAAACTTGGGTTGCAGGATATAGTGGCAGGTGCGTACGGCAATTTGGGGCTGATTTATCGAAGAAGGGGTGAACTTGATAAGGCCGAACAGATGCACAATAAGGCTCTGGAGATTGCTGAGAGACTTGGCCTGCAGGAATCTATTGCAAATCAGTATGCTGCTCTTGGGTTAGTTAATTATGAGAAAGGGGATCTCAATGAGGCAGAAAAGATGCACCTTAAAGGGTTGGAAATTGAAGAAAAAATTGGACGACTTGAGGGAGTCGCAAGACAGTCCAGCAATTTGGGGCTGATTTATCAAGATAGAGGTGAGCTTGATAAGGCCGAAGATATGCACAATAAATCGCTGGAAATTGATAGGAAACTTGGCCTACTTGAGGGAATGGCAAGTGATTACGGCAATTTGGGGGTGATGTATCGAAAAAGAGGCGACCTTGATAAGGCTGAAGAGATGTACAATAAGGCGCTCCAGATTGATGAAAAGCTTGGCCTGCGTGAGGGAATGGCAAGAGACTTCGGCAATTTGGGGCTGATCTATGAGATGCGAGGTGATGCAAAAAAAGCGAGAGAATTATGGGAAAAGGCGAGGGATTTATATAAGAAGATTGGTATGCCGCATGAAGTTAAGAAGATGGAGGAGTGGATTGAGGGACTGAATAAGACAGATGACGGAGGACAGAAGGCAGAGGACAGAAGATAAATGACAGAGGACAGACGATGGATGAGTGATGAAGGATGAAGGAGGGCGGAGGACGGAAGACAGAGGACGGACGACGGAGGAGTGATGAAGGATGAAGGAGGACGGAGGACAGACGACGGAGGGCAGAAGTTTACCCGCCTGACTTCGGCAAGCTCAGTCGAGCCGTGGCAGGACGGAGGACCGAGAAGCATCGCACGCCCTATAATACAGCCAAAATTACACTTGAAATATGGGTGCCTGATTTGGTATAAATAAGTGTGTAAATTGATAGATTTACCATAGCTTCATTTCAATTAGTCCTATGAATAGGCTATTGCGAGAAGGAGGTTAAAAAACTCGTCAATTGGTTAAATGGTTATTGGTTAAATGGTTATTCAATTACCAGTTACCAATTATGCCGTTCTTTACTAAAGGAACAATGTTATGAATAGAAAAATGTTTTATTTATCTCTGGCACTTATCTTCGGATTAGCGGTATCAACTAACGCTGCTACAATCATCTGGGTCTCTGAGTGGATGGCAGATGCCGGTGGCGCCCCGTTTGACCAGGGTTGGATCGACCTGCTCAGGAACCAAGGGTACATCGTTGAAGCTGATACAACGAGTGACTATATGACACTCGACGCGAGTAAGATAACCAGACTCAAAGCCGCTGACCTTATAATTGTAAGCCGTAATTCAAACAGCGGTAATTATGACGACGAAGATGAGGTAACCCAATGGAACTCCGTCACAACGCCGATGATTCTGCAGAGCGCCTTCTTAGCCAGGAGCAACCGTTGGCAGTGGCTCAACAGCACTTCGATAACTGAACTTGATGTAGAAACAATGCTGCGAGCTGTTGACGAGAGCCATCCGGTATTTAGCGGCGTAACGTTAGCTAATGGCCAGATAGATATTATTGATGGAACCGTAAATTCCGGCGAAGGTACGTTCATTATTACAACTGATGTCGGAAATGGAAGTTTAATTGCCCAAAGAGTAGACGACAATTCTGTATGGATTGTTGAATGGAAGGTTGGAGAGCCGTTTTATAGCGGAACCACCCAGACGCCAGGCGGCAAGCGGATGCTGTTTACTACCGGTGGCGGTGGAGGCCAGACCGCCGGCGCATTGAACCTCAACGAAAACGGCAAAAAAATGTTTCTCAACGCGGTCCGCTATATGATCGGCATATCTCTCAACTCCGGAGCCGCCAGTGTTCCAAATCCCGCGAATGGAGAGGTAGAGGTACTCCCCGATGGAATCCTTAGCTGGGAGCCGGGGCCGTTTGATGACACACATAACGTATATTTAGGTACCGACTTTAACGATGTCAACGAAGCCGACACAACCGATCCGAGGGATGTGCTGGTAAGCCCAAATCAGGCTGCAAGCACTTACAAGCCAACTGCTCTCGAATTCGGCCAAACATACTACTGGAGGGTCGATGAGGTCAATGCTCCACCCACCGACACCACAGTATATAAAGGCGATGTCTGGAGCTTTACAGTGGAGCCTTTTGCCTATCCCCTCTCAGGTGCTGATATAACCGCCACGGCTTCAAGCTCCACCCCTACCATGGGGCCTGAAAAAACTATCGATACCTCCGGCCTGACCCCCGATCCAGTCGGGGGTGGCGACCAGCACTCAACATTAGCAACAGATATGTGGCTAAGCGGCACCACGGAGCCGATCTGGATAAAATATGAATTCAACACAGAATACAAACTACATGAAATGTGGGTGTGGAATTCTAACCAGTCGATCGAGTCTTCTTTTGGTTTCGGCCTGAGGAATGTTACGATTGAGTACTCAACAGATGACAACAACTGGACACAACTGGAGGATGTGCCTGAATTTAACCAGGCTACCGGCTTGGATGATTACACTCATAATACCACCGTTGATTTGAGCGATGTGGTTGCAAAGTATGTCAGGCTTACCGCTCATGGTAACTGGGGCGGCATATTGCCTCAATGCAGTCTGAGTGAGGTGCGATTCTTCTACATACCGGTCCTTGCAAGGAAGCCGCAGCCGGCTTCCGAAGCGACAAATGTAGCCCTGGATACGGTGCTAAGCTGGCGAGCGGGAAGAGAGGCAGCCTCACATGAAATATATTTTAGCAGTGATAGAGATGCCGTGATCGAGGGCACAGCTCTTGTCGGTATAATTGGTGGTAAGAACATACCTGTTGCTGCTGAAAGGAACCAAAACAGCTACAACCTCAGCAATCTAGAACTGAGCCAAACTTACTACTGGAAGATTAACGAAGTCAATGAAGCAGAGGTCCCCGCGGTATGGCAGGGAGAGGTTTGGAACTTCACAACAACGGACTTCCTTGTAGTAGAGGATTTCGAGAGCTATGATGATACCTGTAATAGGATATTTTATGCCTGGGTGGATGGATTCGGTCACTCCGGCGACCCGGAATGTGGTGTTGCTCCTTACAGCGGTAACGTTACCGGCTCGACGGTAGGCAACCTTGAAGCCCCGTTTGCAGAGCGAAGCATCGTTCACGAAGGCAGACAATCAATGCCCTTTGAGTATAATAATGCGGATTCTCCCTATTTTTCGGAGACCCAGCACCAATGGGCCACTCCACAGGATTGGACCATAGGAGGCGCAAACAACCTTACATTATACTTCCAGGGCAGTCCCCCACCTTTCATTGAGAGTCCAGCCGGTGTAATCACTATGGGCGCAGCCGGTACGGATATCTGGGATGCAGCGGATGAATTCCGCTTTGCCTGGAAGAACCTCAGCGGTAACGGCTCGATCATCGCCAGGGTAGAGAGTATCGTGGATACCGATCCCTGGGCCAAAGCAGGTGTAATGATTCGCAATACTCTGAGTCCAGGCTCCAAGTTCGCTGCGGTCTATCTGACGGGTGATAACGGCGTTCGTTATCATTCAAGAGCAGAAACCAATCAGAATGCGACCAGCGATACTTCCGTTGCCACGCCTGAACAGATAGCGTTGCGTGAGCCGGTCTGGATAAAGCTGGAGCGTTCGGGCAGTGATTTCTACGGGTATTATGCAACGGATGAGGCTGGTACAGCTTGGACACCGATGGTCTGGAATCCACAGACAATCGATATGCTTGATAACGTTTATATCGGCCTGGCAGTAACCAGCCATAGCGCTGATGTTTTGACGGCTGCGAGGTTCTCCAGCGTTTCGACGACCGGCACAGTTACAGGCCAGTGGCAGGTGGAGGAAATCGGCGTAGTTCAGCCGGGTGGTAACGAGGCTGACTTGCTGTATGTAATTCTGCGGGATAGTGCCGACAAGACAGCGGTTGTTATGCACAGCGATGCTGAAGCGGTACTGATGCCGGCCTGGATGGAATGGAATATTCCACTGGCAGATTTTAGCTCTGCCACAGGTACCGGCGTGAATCCCTCAGGGATAAATTTGCAGGCTATAAAGGAGATGTACATCGGCGTGGGTAATAAGAGTGCTCCGCAGTCCAGCGGCGCAGGAAAACTTTATATTGATGACATCAGGCTGTCCCGATAAATCGGGAAAGTGAACTATAATTTTGAGTATCTAAAGAGGTAAATTTTAATTTAGCTCACTTTAGGCACTTTACACTTTAGGCACTTTGTTCTATCATTTCCTTCGACCCGGTTCCCTTCGGGTCTGAGCCTCAGGGTCGAAGACAGGACAGGTTAAACCCGTGAAATAAATAATATAGTAACCTGGGCAAAATCTCAATCGTCTATCTCACGGGTTTAAGGATAAATGGAAGGACAGAAAATGACAAATAAAGGGATTGGCCTGGAAAAGTATATCCGCAGCATACCTGATTGGCCGAAAGAAGGGATTTTATTTCGCGATATCACGCCATTATTAGCCGACACGAAGGCGTTTTCAGCAGCCGTAGATGCTTTATGCACAGATTTTACACAAGCTGGCATTGAATACGTAGCTGCCGTGGAGGCAAGGGGATTCATATTCGGAGCGGCTGTTGCAGAAAAACTCGGGGCTGGCTTTGTCCCTATACGCAAGAAAGGCAAACTGCCTTACAAGACCGAAAGTGTCACTTACGACTTGGAGTATGGAACCGACACCTTGGAGGTTCATAAAGACGCTGTGGAAAAAGATTCCAAGGTTTTAATGGTCGATGACCTTTTGGCGACCGGAGGGACAATGGCAGCAGCTTGTCAGCTAATCGAAAAAATCGGGGGACAAATCGCCGGCATTACCTTTCTTATAGAGCTCAAAGAATTGGCCGGCAGAGAGAAACTTAGCGGCTATAACATTAATACAATCATATCGTATTAATCATTCACCCCGTGAGATAAGAATCTTGCGGGGGAAAAAACCGTGAGTTAGTTATCTCACGGGATGAACTACTGTGGGATTTGAGCTAGGACGGCGGCATTGCGCTCTACAACAAATTGCTTTATGCTGTCGGTCATCGATGTCGGAACCCAGTCACCCAGTAATTGGTCCACCAATGGATCGAACTGCTCAGGCGAGAAGACCGTGTTGATCAGGTCGATGAACTGCCCATAATACAGGGATTTAATGTCCGGATGCGTGAGCAGCTCGTGCAGGCCATCCAGACCTTCATAGATAAAAATATTACGATTTATATCAGGCCCACTCCGGCCAAACAGCGTATCCAGATCGTGAGGAATCAACCAAAACCGAGTATCTTTGATGCCGCAATACAGCGCATAATCATCACCTTTAGGGGTGGTCAGGCCGCCCTCAAGATTGCCCGCCAGCGCATCAACGGCGAGGAATCGTAGCCACTGCTCAAGGTTGATAACCTGGCTAATCTCCTGGATAAAAGTTTCCCGTGGCGTGTTGTTCAGCACATAAACTAAGTTAATCAGGTCGTTGAAGTCATCTTCAGCTATGTTAGTACTTTTCTCATAATAGTTGCGGTATTTATCCGGGTTGTCACCCTCGTCACTCAAGTCCGCCCGATCACCGGTGCATTTGTATAGGTTTCCGGCCGGGTCGTCGGGAAAGTCATGCTCGGCGAAGCCGCTGTCGAACACCTCCAATGCAACATACGAACCGTACATGTATTTATTCATCAGGGCCAGATTTTGGCCGTTGACTCGAAGCTGTATCGCAGTCGCATCGACGGCGGGTAGACCCGCTGCCTGCCAGATGGCGCTACCCAGCAATTGCAAATATCCGTAGCGATTATTGATATTGAGGGCATTGACACCATTCCACAGCTGATCATCCGGAAAGTTAACGCGGTAGTTGTTTCGATATTTGCCGCTGCTATCAATTCGGCTGCCCTCTCCGCGGTTACGAATACCGATAAGATACCGCACCTGCGCTTGTTCACCATCAATGCTGATAAAGGTGCCGTTCATCTGAGAATGTGACCACGCATCCGGATCACGTGAGCCGATATATTCCAACTCAGCTCGTTCGGCTTCGGTCATAATCAGATAATAAATCGGCTGACTACCGGGCAAACGAAATTTATCAAAAGAGTCACTTACCTGGCAGAGCAGGTTGTTCTTCTGTTTTGGTTCACCATCCACTATACTTGGGGCGGGCCAGGTGCGTATATTAGATGTGGCGTCGGCGGCTTCTATGTAGAACTCGATGATGGTGCCGTCCTGATGAGCAGGTATCACCGCCGCGTACACTCCGTCACCAATATCACTGTCACCATGCCTGCCATCATCAAACATCGCCAGTGCATTGAAGTTAGGGTCACCATCTTTACGGTAATGCAGCGTCACAGAGATACCGGTTGTCAGCTCATCTATGATCCGAGCCGATACCGTCACCGGCTCGAAGGACAAAGGTATGATTGGAAAATGCGTCACATCCAGGATTAACGGCGCGATGTCATCGTCGGCTGTTGTGTTGGCTGCACCTGGTGTGCCGCCGTCCGCAGTGCTCGCTGCCCAATTTTGTCCGTACTCATTGGACAGTGCGAAATTGATTAACTCTAACGATTTGCCGCCGCCGTCATGTTCATCCGACCAGACCCACCCACGATGTCCGTTATCTTCCTGTCCAAGCTCACGCACCGCCCAGTCTCCCTCATCGTAATAGTGGATGCTGTCAATTATTCTGCCCGCTGCATCTCGCAGCTTAATTGCCTCGCCGGAGTTGCTCAGCCGACCGTTCCAGCCACCGACAACATTGCTGTCTCCAGGATACTTGGCCCGAAAGGTGTTAGGTTCCGCAGCTACTACAAGATACTGTCCCGGCCCGAGTGTTACATCCGGGAATATAAAGTCCACCCCATCTGTGAATCGCCAGTCCAACAGATTGACCGGTTCGCCCGCCGCATTGTAAAGTTCGATGTATTCCTCCAGGATATTCTCAACCCCCGGCGTTGGATGACTGGGATGATACATGATTTCACTGATAATGATACTGACAGAATTACTAATATTGGACGCTGCCGGGCTTGGGACATCAAAGAAACGCCAGCTTGCAGCTCCATCGGATAAGCGTCCGTATGATACGTCTGTCTGCTGTGGACCGAAGGTAACGTTGTCTATAAGATTTCCATCGCCATCTATAAGGGCGATTTCTTCACCATCTGTACTGAGCTTGAAGTTTGCATGCAGCGTGCCTTCATTAGGTTCGTTATCAGCCCAAATTAACAGGTATCCATGCGGCGGAATAATCGTTTCGGGGGTATTATTATCAGGAATCTGCCATTTGTCAGGGAAGGACAAATTATCGGTAAGGAACATGCCGGATATATCGACAGCTTCGTCTCCGGTGTTGTAGATTTCGATCCAGTCATCGTAATCACCATTTGGGTCCTGAATGAAGCTGTCATTTTTGGCCATAAACTCATTTATGACTATTGAATATGGCTGGCCAATAGCAGAACCGGCTAAAAGCAATATCAAAATCAGTAATATCCAAAGGGCTTTCATTATTCGGAAGGGCCTCTATTTTTTCCTCACCGATACCTTACTGCTGGCAACGGTTGGATATTTGTAGATTGAAAAACCAGAAAATTGATTATTCAAACCTCGATTATTTTAACAAAAATTATGTAGCCGAGTCAACATTTAACCGTCGCGACTCGATTAAACTCGCCGAGATCCAGCACGACGATAGCCTGTTCGTTGATCTATACTAAGATTTGTGATAGATAGTTCTCTATAAAAAATTTAAACTTTTTTAGCTTGAGCAGGTGTGAAAAAGGCACAAAGCGACGAAAAAAGCAGTTCCTTAACTGAGCCACGGTGATGTCTTCATCGCTGTTACTATGCGGTTGTTATCGTGAAAATCTTTTTCTATTTTAATTTCGGGGAATATGCCGGCCTGTTCGAGCATCTCTTTAACCGCCTGTCCCTGGGCGTAGCCTATCTCCAATATCAATGCAGCATCAGGCTTTAGGAATTTATCTACTCTCTCGAAAATCCGTCGGTAAATATCAAGCCCGTCCTCTCCTGCGAAAAGTGCCAGCTTCGGCTCGTAGTCCTGTACGTTTTTATCGAGCTTTTCAAACTCAGCACTACTTACATAAGGGGGATTGCAAACAATCAAATCAAATTTATCCACATCTAATTGCGGCACAACAGGGTCAAATAAGTCACCACACAAAAGCTCGATTTTGTCTTTTAGCTGATGTTTTTCGACGTTTTGAGCTGCAATGCGAAGCGCTGCCTCGGATATGTCGGTTGCGATTATGCTGGCGTCATGAAAATTTTTGGCTATCGCAACTGCGATACAGCCGCAGCCGGTGCACAAATCGCAGACGAACCGGGTGCCGGGGCTTGCCCCGTTAGAAATCTCTTCTTTTTGTTTTACTTCGCACATCGTAGAATTTCTAATGGGGCGCTTTCGTAAAAACTCTACAGCGCGCTCTACGAGTAATTCAGTTTCCGGCCGGGGTATCATACAATCAGGACTGACTTCAAGCTGGAGGGAATAAAATTCGGTTTTACCTGTAAGATATGCAACAGGCTCACATCGACCTGCACGTTCTACTAAATCATGCAACTGGTCTAATTGCTGTTTAGTGACATTTTTATCGAATTGGGTGTATAGCTCAATACGCTTCAATCCCAATACGTGCGAGAGCAGAAGTTCCGCGCTTAGGCGTGGTGACTCAATACCTTTGTTCGTAAAATATTTGATAATCCAGCTTAAGAGCTTTTGTATCGTCCAGTCAGCCATAATATAATTATTTGGCGGTTAAAAATATTCGGCATCTAAATTATGCGGCAGTTTTTCGAGGGGACAGCCGGGACATCGGGCCTTCGGCCTGCAAAATTCCTTACCGACCTTCACTAACAATGCGTGGTACTCATTAAAAAGTTGTACATCTTCAGGCAGATTTAACTGGAATAATTCTCGCAATTGTTCGTAATCAGCGCCCGGCTCAATCAGGCTATGTCGAACTGCAACCCGGGCGGTATAAGCGTCCACAACGAATATTGGCCTGCTGAAGGCGTAAAGCAGGATAGAATCGGCGGTTTCACGGCCAACACCTTTTATCGCTAAAAGCTCATCCCGCAATCGGACGGTATCAAGACTTTCCAGATTTGACAACCTGCCGTCGTAATTCTCAAAGAGCCAGTTTAAAAAGCTTTTGAGCCTTTTGGCTTTAATATTAAAATATCCGGCCGGGCGAATAAGCTCAGCGAGCCGGGTGATGTCGAGATGATAAAGTTTTTCGGGGCTTAGATAGTCAACAGCTTTTAGATTCGTTATCGCCTTTTCGACATTGGTCCAGTTGGTATTTTGGGTCAGGATTGCACCGATGATTATCTCAAATTGAGTGTCACCCGGCCACCAGTGCTGAGAGCCAAAGCGCTCAAAAAGTAATTGGTAAATCTCGTTCAGTGTCTGGCTTACCACAGCAATTTTATCGGTGCATTAAAATCCGTTCTACCTGTTTATTTTCCACTCTCTGTATAGTCCGAAGACATAGAACCTACTGTGTTATCTTTTCAAGCTTAACTGCTGGCGGCTCAGCGTAGTCGTGCCAGATGCGTTCGGCATCATCGACACTTATTTTGCCTTCGTGCACATAAAACCGATACTGGAAAACAAAATCTTTGCCCGGCTCCATTTCCCATTCGCCAGCAGGAGAAGGTGTAAAATTAAAGAATACGTAGTTGTCCGGCTCGGGCCAGACACGCATAGGTTCCGGGTGCCGGAAGTTCTGTGGATGACTGTAATGCGTGATACCGGTCCATTTGTCATCTATGGCCCCGGCAGTATCGCACCAACGCGCTCGTGTACGATTAGCATTTTCGCGGGTTTTGCCCTCACTGGTCAGGTAACTGGAGTTTTGGCCTTTCCATTCTCGGGTGGCGCGATAGCCCAAACCACCATATCGATATTCCTCCTGAATCAGGGGTTTTTCCGCAACATTACATTGAGTGGATTTAAAATCCACCAGCCAATACCCCTTCTCAGGTCCACCAATATTATACACACGAACGTCCCAGACTTCCCTGAGTATGACCTTTTCGCCCTCGGAAGTCTTTCGAGCAACGTGCTCCTGCTCAGCTTGGAAACCGCCGTAAACCGGCCCATCAGTTGTAGAGAGAAACTTTGTAAACCGCACAGTCCCCGTCCCGTCACCAACGTTCCAGAAATCAATCCGCCTGCCTTCGTACCGTGTGTGCGTCCAGGGCATCCATATTCCCATGTGGTGAATATGGTCCGATGGATGGATTTCGGTCAGCACTGCGCCGGTCGGTGACCACAATGGGTGAATGAAGCCGCTGCGATCATATAAGGGCCTGCGTACTTCCGGCACTTTGCCCATGTCTTTCGGGGCCGGCACAATCGCATAATTATATTGCAGGACCTTTGCGTCGCCTTTCTGGAGCACCAGCACTTTGTCATCCTTCACCGCTTCAACGAGTGCGGCATCAGCATTGATACCTGGTACAATTTGGTAGACCCGTTCGCTGCCTGCCGGCGTAGTGCCGCTAAGTATCCACCACAGTTTTGGTGGATTGCCCGGCTCAACCTGCGAAGCAACCGGCAGACTTTCGGAGCCTTTAAGCTCTACAAGTCCTATTGGCGCATCCTTAAGGGCATCGGAAATTGCTTCGAGGCTCACCGAAACCGGCGTGTCGATTCGGTTGTATTGTCCTGTCTCGACGGTGATTTTAGCTAATGGTTCAACAGGGCCAATCGCTTGAGTCACCACTACGGAGTACAAAACCAGGATAAATATCAGGAAAATGAGGGATGTTTTGCGATCTTTCATCTTAGGTTCCCCTTCAGCTAAAACCATCTTTATATATACTTGTCAGGAGCTTGAAAAAATTAGGATAATCAGTTTAGATTGTTTAATCAAGGATTATCTAAGAAATTTCGGATGTGGCGTGCCGCAGAAATTCCACAATATGCTTAGCCTTTAACACAAATCAGAGGTTCAAGTTTAGCCACCTTCTTCGCCAGCTCTGCCTTATCTGTGGCGTCAACAACCTCGCTCACATCCTTATAAGCACCAGGAGCTTCCTCAGCGATACCGCGATTAGAAGCACCGCGGACGATGATACCTTTTTGCGCAAGCTCTCTTAAAACATCTTTACCGTACCATTTTTTCTTAGCCTGTGTTCGGCTCATAGCTCTGCCGGCACCGTGGCAGCAGGAACCAAGGGAAAGTGACATACCTTTTTCCGTGCCGGCCAATATGTAGGAGGCGGTGCCCATAGTACCGCCTATGAGAACAGGCTGGCCTGCTTTTTTCAGGTCAGCCGGCAGCGATGGATGGCCCGGCCCAAATGCGCGGGTAGCACCTTTGCGGTGTACATATAACTTCCTTTTCTTCCCGTCCACGGTGTGCTCTTCGATCTTGCAGGTATTATGAGAGACATCGTAAAGCAAACGCAGACTGCTCTTTGGTAAAACATCGCTGAAAACTTTTCTGACTAAATGCGTGAGAACCTGACGGTTTGCAATAGCACAATTAATACCGCAGCTCATCGCCCCCAAATACTGCTGGCCGACATCGGAATTTATTGGCGCACAGGCCAGCTCTCTATCAGCCAGCTCTATGCCCATTTTCTGAGCTGTCTTGACCATCCTCAGAAGAAAGTCCGTCGCTATCTGATGGCCGAGGCCTCTTGAGCCGCAATGAATGCTTACAATAATGTCATTTAGATGCAGACCGAAAGTTTCAGCACAATTGGAATTATAAATTTTCGTAACTTTTTGTACTTCGAGATAATGGTTGCCGGAGCCGAGTGTCCCGACCTCCTCCTCCTGGCGTTTCTTGGCATGGTCCGAAACATACTCTGGTTTGGCAGCAGCGATTCTGCCGCGTTCTTCGATACGTTCAAGGTCGTCCTTGGTTCCGTAGCCTTGTTCGACGGCCCAATGTGCACCACCTCGTAGCATTTCATCCATTTCCCTTCCGGCGAGACGAAGTTTGCCTCTGCTGCCTACGCCGGCTGGTATTCGTCGGGCCAGCTGTTCTGCGAGCCTGTCTTTCACAGGCTCAATGTCCTCGAAGGTAAGGCCGGTATTTATTGAGCGAACGCCGCAGGATATGTCGAAGCCTACGCCGCCTGCGGAGATTATACCGCCCCGGTCGGCATCAAAACCAGCCACTCCCCCTATCGGAAAACCATAACCCCAATGCGCATCAGGCATGGCATACGAAGCCTTCACTATGCCGGGCAGCCTGGCTACGTTCGACGCCTGTTCGAGCACCTTCTCGTCCATATCTTTTATGAGCTTTTCATTGGCAAAGATAATAACCGGCACCTGCATTTTACCTTCAGGTTCTATGAACCACTGGTAATCAGAACGCTTTTTTAGCTTATCGATATTCATTTTGCACCGCCCTTAAGTTATAAGTGCCTAAAGTGATCTAAAGTGTGCTAAAGTTTCTGCAACCGTGTTTTGTTTAGTGGTTGCTCGTCCACTATAGGCAGATAAATTTTCTTAAACGTATTACGTTAAACTCAAGCCTTCTCCGCCGTAGCAGCCTGCCTGCGCGTAGCCGCTCCGGCAAAGGCAGGCTACGAAGGCCGGGTCGATACGAACTACGTAACCGCAACCGTGAAACGAACTTTAGTCACTTTAGTCACTTTACACTTTAGCAACTTTGCTTTTAGACATCTACGATACATTGTGCCAGCCAGTTTCCATTTGTATCCTGTTGCACCTTCAAATCCGCGTATGTTGCAGCTTTAACTTCCACAACAGGATTGTGTCTTTTCAAATCTATTTTTTCACCCCAGGCTTTTGCTCCAAGCCGATGGTTTTTAATGCTTATGTCGAATTTGCAGAACAGCATCCGTCGGGTCGCCATTTCGTAGATTAGGGCATTTAACCAGCATACAAAGAGCAATTCATCGTCCTGCTGCCGGCAGCTAATTTCGACCGTTTCTTTCGGCTGAATTGTTTGTAAATCCGTGATAACCGCTGTTAGAGCCAGAGCAGCCTGGCTGAAAGCCTCTTCTTTGGTTGGCCCGAAACCGCGAATGCCCATATCAGCCGGATGTGAATAATGTTCCCAGAATGTTTCGCTCATAAGATTAATAAATGGGTTGATTGGCGAATCAATTGATTGGTAGCTAATTCGTCAATTCACTAATTCGCTTCTCTGTCACCTGCGTTATTGTAGGGTCAGGAACAATTGGAATATCTAAAGATTGCCGTTTTATTTGCTGAAGGGCCTTGCTGCACCGAGAATTCAAATTATCCAGCACATTCATAAAATTGATGTATGCTTCATAGGGCGAGTCAAAAGGATTGAAGTATTTGTGCACGTCTCCATCAGAAAACCATTTTGTGCACATGTAATAGAAATGGTCTGATACCTGCAGCTTTCGCCAGTCAGAGATTATTTCTTTGTCGTTTGTACTTTTGACCGTACTTTCCAGCTTATAAAGCTCGCTAATAGCGTTTCGCTGCATATTGTTGCCTAACCAGGCGGAAAGGTCTCTCTCGATATCAGCCCAGCTTATGGTATAGGGAGAATCAAATACGCCGACAGGCTCATAGCTGGCCACCACCTCGGAAGGCGTTTTGAAATCGTTGTGCGGGTGCTTTAGGATTTCATCCGGCAGATGCCTCATAAAACTGAATATCCCCGTATCTTCCCATTGGTGCTCACCAAAGGTTTCGTAGTCCATAAAAAGGTTCACGGTGTAGCCGTTGCCGTTGACGGCGTTTACCCAATTGGCGAATTTGTCAGCTTTAAGAGGCCACTGGTTCCAGCCTTTATTGGAAAACCTAAAAGCTATATCATCACTTAGACGGTAGTTTTTCAGCAGCAATTTTAGCCCGTTATCGCTGATCGGACGATACACAAAATTTGGGCTTCTATAGCCTAAGATATGGTCCGCACCTTCGGTCAGTATGGCATCGAAAGTGCCCATCTTGCCAATAAGCTCAGCCAAAGTATTGTTATAGATAAGCTCGGTGTTTCTAAAAATTCGCGGCGTTTGACCGAAGAAATGCTCGATAGCCTGCATGTGAGCCTTAATCTGCTCGATGAATTCATCCTGCGAGTACAAAAAGCTCAAACTGTGATAGTAAGTTTCCGCGAGAAACTCTACACAGCCGGTGTGGCCTAATTCCTGAAAACTGGCAAAAACGTGTGGAGCATACAATTGTAGCTGTTCCAGCAATACGCCGGTTATACTAAACGATATTTTAAACCTGCCTTTGTACTTTTTTATCAGCTCAAGCAGAAGCAGATTCGTCGGCAGGTAGCACTTATTTGCGACCTTTTTACATATCTCCGCGTTTTTTGCGTCGTCGAAGTAGTTGCTGTCATGGTCGAAAATAGTATAGCGTCTCAGCCTACAAGGCTGATGTACCTGATAATAGAAGCACACCGACGCCACAACAAACACTCCTTTTTTATTATGCACCCCCCTGCTTTCTTGCAAAAGCAAGAAGTGGGGTTTACAGATTGTACAGAAAACCGGAGTTGATTAACTGCACAAATTATACACCCAGAAATACGTTCTGCAACCCAAAAAAACAATTGTGAATTTTTAAAGCAGAGGCAGAGTTCAGACTTTTCGATCTATATTTATAGCTTTTTGAAGATAAATCTGTGCTGGTTGGCGTCGATTTTTATGGTGTCACCTTCGGTGAATTTGCCGGCCAAAAGCTCGGCGGCAAGCGCATTCTCCAATCGCTGCTGAATCGTCCGCTTCAAAGGCCTTGCTCCATATACCGGGTCGTAGCCTTCGTCCATAATCTGCTTGCGAGCATTATCAGTAAATTCGAGTTTTATCTTCTGGCCGGCCACACGCTGCGTTAGATAACCCAATTGAATGTCAACAATCTGTCTTAAATGGTCTTTGGTTAGCATGTGAAAGACGATTATCTCATCGACTCGATTGAGAAATTCGGGCTTGAAGACCTTTTTAAGTGCCTCTTTTACGTGGGCCTCGATTTCCCAGTCGGCTCCGGCTTCCTCGGTAAGCTGCTGAATCTGCTGGCTTGCAATATTACTGGTCATAATGATGACGGTGTTCTTGAAATCGACGGTTCGGCCCTTTCCATCGGTCAATCGGCCGTCGTCAAAAACCTGCAGCAGCACGTTGAAGACATCCGGATGGGCCTTTTCTATCTCATCAAGCAAAATCACCGAGTAGGCTTTGCGTCGAACCGCCTCGGTTAGTCTCCCGCCTTCTTCGTAGCCGACATAGCCCGGCGGGGCGCCGATGAGCCGAGCAACGGAATGCTGCTCCATAAACTCGCTCATATCAATACGCACCATAGCGTTCGGATCGTTGAACAGAAAATCGGCAAGGGCCCTGGAAAGCTCGGTCTTTCCTACGCCGGTCGGCCCGAGAAAAAGAAATGTCCCTATCGGCCGATTCGGGTCGCCCAGGCCCGCCCGGTTTCTCCGCACCGCGTTGCAAAGAGCGCCTACCGCCTCATCCTGGCCAATTACGCGCTTCCTGATAAGCTCCTCCATCTTCATTAATCTTTCACGCTCACCACTTAATAACCTCGCTATCGGTATCCCTGTCCACTTGGACACGACTTCGGCGATGTGCTCTTCGGTAACCTCGTTCTCTATCATCTTGGTACCATTTGATTTGGCAAGCTGAGCCTCCTTGGCCTGAAGCTCTTTCTTCAAGTTCGCAATTGTTTCGTACTTTAGACGAGCAGCCGTTTCCAGCTCACCCTTTCGCTGAGCCTCTTCGAACTGAGTATGAACATTTTCGATTTTTTTCTTCAAATCTTTTATCTGGTCAATGTCAAGTTTTTCGCTTTCCCAGCGTGCGGTAAGCTCTTTATCCTGCTGTTGTAATTCGGCCAACTGCTTTTCAGCTTTTTTTAGCCGCTCTTTGCTGGCCTCGTCGGTTTCTTTTTTCAGCGCCTCGCGTTCGATTTGAAGCTGAACAATCTTTCTGCGGATGTCGTCCAGCTCGACGGGCAGCGAGTCGTTTTCGATTCGCAGCTTCGAGGCCGCCTCGTCAACCAGGTCTATCGCTTTGTCGGGCAGCCATCGGTCTGTTATGTATCGATTGGACAAGGTCGCAGCGGAGACGAGAGCCGAGTCCGTGATACGAACGCTGTGGTGGGTGTCATACCGGTCTTTTAGGCCGCGAAGGATAGCTATAGTCTCTTCAACACTCGGCGGGTCGATTAGAATCGGCTGAAAGCGCCTCTCTAAGGCCGCATCTTTTTCCACATATTTTCGATAATCGTCAATTGTAGTCGCACCGATGCAACGTAGCTCACCCCGCGCAAGGGAAGGCTTTAGTAAATTGCCCGCATCGACGGAACCTTCGGCTCTGCCGGCGCCAACGACGGTATGCAGCTCGTCTATGAAAAGTATAATTTGACCGGAAGCTCCAAGAACCTCTTTTAGTACCGCTTTGAGCCGGTCCTCAAATTCGCCTCTGAATTTCGTTCCTGCAATCAGCGCCCCCATATCCAGAGCGATGATTCTTTTGTTCTTCAGACCTTCGGGGACATCGCCTGCGACTATCCGCTGGGCGAGTCCTTCGACGATTGCGGTCTTTCCCACGCCCGGTTCGCCGATCAATACCGGATTGTTTTTTGTTCGGCGGTTTAGAACCTGCATACATCTGCGTATCTCTTCGTCCCTGCCGATAACAGGGTCAAGCTTTCCCTTTCGTGCCATCTCCAAAAGGTCGATGCCATAACGCTCTAAAGCCCTGTATTTTTCTTCCGGAGTTTGATCGGTTATCTTTTCGCCGCCGCGAACGTCTTTAAGAGCATTTTCAATCCGCTCCGGCGTAATGGAATTAAGGCTTAAAATCTCTTTAGCATCGCTGTCTATCGAAGCAAGCGAGATAAGCAGATGCTCGACACTGAGATATTCGTCTCCCATAGCGTCGGCTATGTTTTGGGCGTCTAATACTACCTGATTTATGGCAGGATCGGGCATAATCTGGCCGCTGCTTTGGCCCTGCGGCAGGCGCCTAAGCTCGCTTTCTATCATATCTTTGAGACGCGAGACATTAATACCGATCTTTTTCAAGATTAAAACAGCGATGCCGCTGTCATCGCCGCAAATAGCGCTTAACAGGTGCAGCGGCGACAGCACGGTATGCGATTTGGCCATCGCGGTCTGCTGAGCGGTCGCTAATGCTTCCTGGGCTTTCAATGTAAATTTGTCGAATTTCATAATTTATGTTCCTTCAGGTACAAATGCTAAAACATCACACTATATTTATCTGCAAAATCCGTGCCCAAACTGTTTGAAATTATAATAACAGCCACAATAAGTAGTTACGACCTTTTTCTACATCTATCCATGTGCCAATTTGGCAGGTATACGTATTGTAGGTCAGGGGGCGGCAAAAACCGGCACAAAACTTGACTTCAAAAACAAATTGTGTAAAGTTAGGCCAGTTCTCTGGATAACTCGTCTTGGCGAAGGCCAAGCCGTAGCCAGATTGGCATGACCGTTTTTACTGTTATCTTTCAGGAAATATGTGCTCGTGGTTGATAGAAGAAACACCTGGTCTGCGAAAATAAAAAGGACTTTTACTGCGGCACTACCCGTCTCTAAAAGGCGCAAAGGCCGATGCAATAGCTGCGGAGCATGCTGCAAGCTGCCTAATGTCTGTCCTTTTTTAAGATTCAGGCCGGATGGAAAGTCCTATTGCTCTGTTTATGCCATCCGTCCGCTGAATTGCAGAAAATATCCAAGAACCGAATCTGAGCTTATCACTGCTGATACGTGCGGTTATAGCTTTGAATAAGATTGGCTGGGGTAAATGGTTATTGGTGATTAGTATTTGGATTTACCATTTAAACGGTTACCTTTTAACCATTTAAGGGCAAACAGACTACCAAAAATTAACAGCGTCCCCGTTGCCGGTTCCGGCACAACCGGTTCATCCGTTACAGGAACAATCACAATCGGAAGCTCCGGTAATGGCGGGTCTGATTTTGTAGACGATGATGGAAATGCAAGAGAAGGCGAAACGACCTTTCCGCCGCCTCCGGACATTAGCGAGGAGAAATTTCCTACATCGGCGATTCTACCGACACCAGACCGAGCTCCACCTCCGGGAGATCCCGCTCTTGGAAACACTCCGTCATATTCGGAACTCTCAAATAAGGCGATAATGATCTTCGGCCCTTTTATCTGCATAAAGGTGCTGCTGGCCTGTGGGTCACTTACATCGCCTATCCAACGCACGAATTTATAGCCGTATTTTGGAACTGCGGTCAAGGTAATTTCCTCATCCGGATTAAATTGATGAACACCCAGACCCGGAGTTATAGTGCCACCTTGTGCGGGGAATTGCTTAATAATAAGCGAAATCCCATCAGTCTTATCTGCCTTCGGTGGACCAGCTCTGCCCAAGCCACTGGAAATGAGCACAATGGCTAATATCATGGCACGTAGTCCCAGAGATATTTGACTACGTCCCCCCATAAGATACCTCCTCACACAACAGCTTTTAATCCGCAATAGACGAACACCAAGGGAGGGTTTGTGGCTAAGCGAATTTAATATCTTTCCGCCCTTATATTAAAACAAATCGCCCACCAAAAGTCAAGTCTTTTCTCGGTTCAGCGAGCGGATGCTTTGAGTAGTCTGCTGAGCTGACAAAAATACAATGTATTTTCGGACTAAAGCGATCACTATCAGGATAGGCAAGTTACATTTTTAAGCGGATTTTGTTCTTGAATGGTTCTAAGCTGTTAATGAACTGTGTAATGCAAATTCGGCGCCTCGGCGCAGGGCCTCGGTGTTGACCGGTATTGTTTTGTGATACCTTTCAGCGAGGACATCAGGCAGGGCTTGTACGGCAATATCGATAGTGAGGAGGTCTCGCTTTTGTAAATACGCGCCCAGGGCCACCATATTCGCAACCTTCGGGTTACCCAACTGAACGGCTAATTCATCGGCTGGTACCGCTATTACCTCGATGGTTTCGTCCAGTTGCGGAACATTATCGATCATAGAGCTGTTCAGAACCAATAGCCCACCTTTTTTAAGACGCGGGGCAAATTTATTCAGCGAGGTCTCGTTCATCATAATTAGCGAATCGGGTTTGCCGATTACAGGGCAAGCGATTTCTCTTTCAGCAATAGTGATCATACAATTAGCTGTTCCGCCGCGAACCTCTGCCCCGTATGAAGGCATCAACGTTATCTCTTTGCCGGCATTCATTGCCATCTGCGCCAATAACTTGCTTACTGAAATAATCCCCTGACCGCCGAAGCCGGCGATGATAATCTCTTCATAAAAATCGTTTCTCGTCTCTCGCATCTTGTATCTCGTAAAAATTCGTATTTATCCTTTTAGCCGTCCGAGTGGAAAAGGTTTTATCATTTCCTTTTCGATCCATTCCATCGCTCTTGCAGGACTCATTCGCCAATATGTCGGACAGGGACTAAGCAGCTCAACAAGTGACAGACCTTCGGCATTATTGACCTGCAATTCAAAGGCATGTCTGATAGCTTTCTTGGATTTGCGGATTTGAGCTGGGCTGCTTAAGGCACATCGCTCGACGTAAATCGCACCCGGCAAGACAGCTAATAATTCGGATACTTGCAGCGGATATCCTTCGCCTTTGGTATTTCTGCCCTTTTGTGTGGTAGCAGTGACCTGTCCAATGGTTGTAGTCGGCGCCATCTGGCCGCCCGTCATTCCGAAGACAGCGTTATTGATAAAGATGACCGTTATTTGTTCTGCTCGATGAGCGGCGTGAATAATCTCCGCTGTTCCGATTGCCGCGAGGTCGCCGTCGCCCTGGTATGAGAATATTATTTTATCCGGATTGGTCCTTTTCATCCCTGTCGCCACGGCCGGCGCTCTGCCGTGCGCCACCTCGATCATATCCACATCAAGATAATTGTACGCCAGCACCGCACAGCCGACAGGAGCTATGCCGATAGTTCGGCCGTGTATGCCCAGCTCATCAATTGTCTCAGCTATCAATCGATGAGCGATTCCATGTCCGCAGCCGGGACAATAATGCGTCGGACAATCCTTAAATGTAGGTGTTCGTGTAAATACAATTTTCATATTATTTGTATTGCGTATCTCGTATTGCGTATTGCGTTTTAGGTCTGATTTGAAGTTCCTTAATTTTGCCGAGGATTTCATCAACTGTTGGCACGCCGCCACCGGGCCGGCCATAAAAAAGTACCGGTGCTTTTCCGGCTACAGCTAATTTCACGTCCTCGACCATCTGACCGAGACTCATTTCAACGGTCAAGAATATCCGAAACCGTATAGGTATGGCCCCGACGGACTCCGCAGCGGCTCTACTGATTTGCTCGGTGGGAAACGGCCACAGGGTGATAGGACGTATCCAACCGACCTTGATTCCTTCTTCTCTTGCTTTATCCACTGCGCCGCGGACGATTCTCGCAGCGATGCCATAAGCAACCACTACGATTTCGGCGTCATCAACCTCGTACTGCTCGCAGAGCACTTCGTTTTTCTGGATTTGCTCATATCTGGCCTGCAGCTTGTAGTTTAACTCCTCCAGCGCTCCTTCCTTCAGCCATAATGAGCGGACGATATTTTGGTCTCGGCCTTGTGCTCCGGTTAAAGCCCAATCTTTCGGCGGCAGGTCTCGGCCCGGTTGTTTCTGAAAACCTACCGGCTCCATCATTTGGCCGAGGATGCCATCAGCCAGGACGACGACAGGTATACGATACTGGTCGGCTAAGTCAAACGCCAACGGCATACAATTAACCAGCTCCTGTACGCTCGACGGTCCTAAGACGATGGTTCGATAATCGCCGTGCCCACCACCGCGAGTAGCCTGGAAGTAATCGCCCTGGGATGGTGCGATGTTTCCCAGGCCGGGACCTCCTCGCATAACATTGACCACCACAGCCGGAAGCTCTGCTCCCGCCAGGTAGCTTATACCTTCCTGCATTAGGCTTATGCCGGGGCTCGATGAGCTGGTCATAGCCCTTTTACCCGTGGCTGAGGCCCCAAATACCATATTAATCGCCGCCAATTCACTTTCGCATTGTACGAAGACTCGGCCCTCTTCGGGCATTCTTCGGGACATATAGGCGGTGACTTCGTTTTGCGGCGTAATTGGATAGCCGAAGTAAGCATCGCAGCCGGCAATGACAGCCGCTTCCGCAAGGGCCTCATTGCCACACATTAAAACGCTTTCGCTTATGTTCCTCACTCTTTTTCTAACCACCTTTTAAGGTAATTTTTCAACTTCTGGACAAAATCCTTGGCTGTTTCTAATAAATCTTCTGCTTCCTCTACGGTCACCGTAAAACCTACACCATAATCTCCAACAAGCCGTTTATCATAGGCATCATTAAGTGCTTTTCCCAAGTTTCTCTCAAGAATTTTTGTTTTTACAAAATGCTCCCCAAATAAACTTATTACACCTTTGTGGGAGGAAGCAGTTAAATTTTTCGTAAGAAGAACAGCTTCAGCCATAAAGAACATTGCATAATAACATCTTGAAGCACAAGAATCGTAGTCTTCAATACGCAAAGCCTGTTCGGCTGTGCTTAGGAATTTCTCAGCTTTGTCGATAAAATCCCTTAGTTCTTTCACCCCGTTAGACCTCCCTTCAAACGGTTTTTTAGAAACCTCTTTCCCATGCCCGTTTTAAAATATCTTTCTCGCCGATAAGCATCATCTTTGTCAAGACCGGCTTCAAAATAAATTAATCTCAAAGGTACTCTATATTTCGTCGATGGCACTAATCCATCATTATGCTGCTTCAATCTCTTTCCCAGATCATTCGTAACACCGTTATAAAATTTCCCGTCTTTTTGACTTATAAGAGCATACGTGTAAAACCATGAAGGTCTAACGGGGTTCACGCTACCAATCCTTCTTTCCTCACATTCAACATAAATGGAGAATTGTAATTTTCATAGAGATGTTCGGGAACTGCAATAACTGAAACAAGCTCGCCTTCTTCAAGAAGTATGTCAAACAGAAGGTCGCTCAAGCTTTCTCTGACTTCAAAGGGATTTAGTGGTTGGTCAATCAGTACAAGTATATCGATATCTGAATCCCTCGTAGCTTCGCCCCTTACATAAGAACCATATAATATAACCTTTTTAATTTTCCCCCCGTACATATTTATCAGATGCACTTTTATTCGACTTATCAAGGTTTTTATCTTTTGGTCCATTTTTCTTCACCCGTTAAAACCAGAGGCGGTTATACTCACTCTCAGCTTAAGCAGGGAGCGGGAATCTATTGTATCTTTATCACTTAAGGCTTTCGCTTTTGCAGGATTGAGGTTGCAACTTTTCCTTGTTCGGCGTGGTATTTATCTCGATTGTGCCATCGTCCTCACGATATACCTCGATTCCCGCCTCCGGACAGATGATAGCACACATTGCACAGCCGGTACAATCGCTGTTATCAACAGGCTGAGCCGGAAAATAACCTGCTTTGTTTGAGGATTTGGAGATAACGATGCCGTTTTTCGGGCATACCGATATGCACAGCCCACAACCTTTACACCGTTCGATATCGATAATTATTTTGCCAGTCATTCTCGTATTGTATTTATTCTTAACAATGCGTATCACGCGCGACGAAATTAATCTATCGCATTTTAACAAGGCTGTATGCCATTGTAAAGTTAATGTTGAATTCTCAATAATCTTCCTGTATATTCTGCACCAATACTGCAATTTTATCAATCCCGATTTATCGGGAGAGTTTTTACGGGAGTATTTGCGATGAGTTCGAAACCTAATGCGATTGTGGCTCAATCCGGTGGTCCAACCGCTGTAATTAATTCAAGTGCCTGCGGCGTAATCCAGGAAGCAAAAAAATCCGGCAAAATCGGCCGTGTGATAGGCGCGGTCAACGGTATCTTGGGTGTCCTGAAGGAAGAGCTGTTCAACCTATCGGCTGAAAGGCCTGAGACCATCGAAGCATTAAAGCAAACACCCGCAGCAGCCTTCGGCTCATGCAGATACAAATTAAAATCACTCGAAGATTCCAGAGCGGACTTCGATCGTGTACTCGATGTTTTCAAGGCCCACAATATCCATTATTTTTTCTACGCCGGTGGCAACGACTCCATGGATACAGCCGACAAGGTCAACAAATTAGCAGCAAATGCCGGTTATGAGCTGACCTGTATCGGTATCCCCAAAACAGTAGATAATGACCTTGCATTCACCGACCATTGCCCGGGCTATCCGAGCGTGGCTAAATATGTCGCGACCTGTGCTATGGAGGCGGGACGAGATACAGAGGCGCTCTATACGACCGATACGTGCACAATTCTGGAGGTGATGGGAAGAAACGCCGGCTGGATAGCTGCGGCAACGGGCCTTGCACACCGCAACGCAGAGGATGCGCCGCATCTTGTTTATATGCCGGAGGCGGCTTTTTCATTCGATAAGTTTGTTAGCGATGTCCAGGAGGTGCTCAAAGAATTCGGCAGGGTCTTTATCGTTGCAGGCGAAGGCCTCAAAGATGACAAGGGCCAATACGTCACTGCTGACATGGGTGCATTCAGCAAAGACAGCTTCGGGCACGTTCAGCTCGGCGGAGTTGCTGATATGCTCAAGGCTGTAATTGAAAAAGAGGTGAAAATAAAGGCCCGCTTCAATAAGCTCGGCACTAACCAGCGTAGCGCAATGCACTTTGCGTCACTGACCGACGTAAAAGAAGCATATATGTGCGGCAAAATGGCCGTAAAGTATGCGCTACAGGGTGTCAACGGCAAGATGGTGACATTGGTTCGTGAGAAAGGCCGGATATATAAGTGCACGACAGGCCTGGCTGAGTTGAGAGACGTCGCAAATGGTGAAAAGAAAGTGCCCCGTGAATTTATCAACGAAAAGGGTAATCACATCACCAAGGCGATGCGTGACTATATCAAGCCTCTTGTGCAGGGCCAGGTGCCAATAAAAATCGGCGATGACGGACTTCCCGTGTTTATGCGATTCAAACGGAAACCGTTAGAGAAAAAACTGCCGAATTACCTTTAATACATCGCTGAAAAAATGTATTTAGCCCCACAATTTATTGGGGATTTTGTCCCCCAAAGGAACGGAAAAATGAACACATTATTTAATGTTAAGGGTAAGGTTATCGTTATTACAGGTGCAGGCGGAGTCTTGTGCGGAACGATGGCCAAAGCTCTTGGTGAAGCCGGGGCAAAAATAGCTGTGTTGGACCTGGTTGAATCAGCCGCAAAGAAAGTTGCTGATGAAATCAAAGCTAATAACGGCAAAGCTATCGCAGTTAAGTGTAACGTGCTCGACAAAAAAACTCTGCAAGACGCCAAAGAAAAAATCATCGATGAATTGGGGGCGGTGGATATACTTATTAACGGAGCCGGCGGCAACAAAAAGGAAGCCACCACGTCGCCGGACCTTTCCTTCTTTGACTTGCCGAGCGAAGCCATTCGGTTTGTCTTTGACCTGAACTTTATCGGCACGCTATTGCCGACACAGGTCTTCGCCAAGGACATGGCCGAAAAAGGTACAGGCATAATACTGAATATATCCAGTATGAATGCCTTTCATCCCTTGACGAAAATCCCTGCGTATTCGGCAGCCAAAGCAGCCGTGAGCAATTTCACGCAATGGCTGGCGGTGCACGTCTGCCAGAATTATTCCAAGGACATTCGCGTCAATGCAATTGCGCCGGGATTTTTCCTGACCGAGCAAAACCGTTTCCTCTTGACTGAGGAAAAAACCGGCAAGCTAACCGACCGCGGCAAGACGATTATCGACCATACGCCGATGGGCAGATTCGGCCAGCCGGAAGAGCTGGTTGGAACCGTTATGTGGCTATTAAGTGACGCTGCAAAATTTGTCACCGGAGTTGTCGTACCCATAGACGGCGGATTCTCAGCTTTCAGCGGCGTGTGAAGATTGGAGGATAATCATAGTGAACAAATTCGAAAAGGCTCGGATCGTATTGAATGAAAAAGATGGCCAGCGCCGAGAACAGATTTTCCACTTGAATACAGAAATGAAGATGGCCGATGTTGACCCAGCAAGAGTTTTGAAAGAATTTAAACCGAAGCATAAGTTTTTCGTGGGCATCAATTTGAACGACTCCGCGATAGATTAACATCTTGCTGATAAGTCGAATATTTAGATGAAAAGAGAATAGGTAGTCACAAACTATGACCAAAAAATAGAGCACAATATATGAGGAATAAAAATTCTATACGGAGCACTTCGTTAGTGCCTATTGAGCGGATCCAAAAGTGCATTTATGTGATACGTGGACGCAAGGTTATGCTCGACAGCGATTTAGCTGAACTCTACGGCGTTCAAACCAAGGTTCTGCTCCAGGCCGTAAAACGCAACGTCGAGCGATTCCCTGCAGATTTTATGTTTCAACTCTCCGCCAGAGAATTTGAAATCTTGAGGTCACAAATTGTGACCTCAAGTTGGGGCGGTAGGCGATATGCACCTTACGCCTTCACAGAGCAGGGAATTGCAATGCTTTCAAGCGTGCTGCGCAGCAAGCAGGCAATTGAAATCAACATTGCGATTATGCGTGTTTTTGTCCGACTGCGCGAGGTGCTTGCTGATAACGCAGCGTTGAGAAAAAAGCTTGAGGAGCATGATGAGAAAATCAAGTATATCTTTAACGTCCTGGGGCAGATGTTATATGAGGAGGAAAAACCCAAAAAACGAATTGGGTATCTGACAGAGATGGAAGGGCACAAAAGAAGCCGCTGATCAGAAAAGACAATGCTTCGCAATTTAGGTGTATGGATTGTCTGAGGTAGGATGAATCGATTTCGGATTTTGTATTTTTTTACAGGAGAACAAAATGGCTGATATTGACCCGGCAAAATCCCTGAAGGATTTCAAACC
>CAZRMQ010000012.1:0-29488 GCA_964601185.1 uncultured Pirellulales bacterium | reverse complement strand
AGAGCGAACCGAAGGTGAGTCGAGAAATCTACTAATAGTGGATTTCTCCACTTCGCCCCTGTTTCTGTCTTCGACAGAAGACACAGGGGCTTCGGTCGAAAAGACGTACGGTCTTTTAAACAAAGCATATTGATTATATGCATGGTTGAACAGGATAAACAAAAACTTTTGAAGCAGCTTTTGGAAAAGCAAAAAGCCGGTCAACTTAAACCAGCCGACAGATACAATATACCGTCTCAGCCGATGCCCGAGCAGGACCCCAGCAAGCGAGCACACAATGTCAATGAAGTGGCACTGGGCTATACCGAAACGCAGGCTCGACTGGAAGCTCTGCGCTGCCTTGGGTGTAAAAACGCTCCCTGTGTCGAGGGCTGCCCTGTACGAATAAAGATAAAGGATTTTGTAGCCGCTGTTTCCGAAGGCGATAACAAAAAAGCGCTGGATATTATCAAAGAAAATTCATTATTACCTGCTGTTTGTGGCCGAGTCTGTCCACAGGAGGTCCAATGCCAGCTAACCTGCACGGTCGGTAAAAAGTTTAAAGACCCCACGAAGGCCGTTTCCATAGGCCGACTCGAAAGGTTTGTTGCCGACCTCGACAGCGAAAATGAAAGCATCCCAGCCGTTGCTT
Organism: uncultured Pirellulales bacterium; assembly: GCA_964601185.1. Lineage (GTDB taxonomy): Bacteria > Planctomycetota > Phycisphaerae > Sedimentisphaerales > Anaerobacaceae > CAZRMQ01. Next base: position 28,857 of record CAZRMQ010000012.1, on the reverse strand, counting down.
CTGAGACCGGAATGAAAGTCGCCGTAATCGGCTCAGGCCCAGGCGGCATTGTCGCTGCCGCTGACACTCGAAGAGCCGGCCATGATGTAACAATATTCGAGGCCTTCCATAAGACGGGCGGCGTGATGGTTTATGGAATCCCGGAATTCAGACTCCCTAAAGCCATCGTCCAAAAGGAGATTGACACACTCAGAAAAATGGGCGTTAAAATCGTCTGCAATTTCATCGTAGGCAGAACAAGAAGCGTTGCCCAATTGATGAACGAAGACGGCTTCAATGCTGTTTATATCGGTGTCGGGGCGGGTCTTCCGAGCTTTATGGGTATCGAAGGCGAATCACTTATCGGCGTATATAGCGCAAACGAATATCTTACGCGCGCCAATCTTATGAAGGCCTACGACTTCGGCAAAGGTGCAGATACCCCGATTGCGCTGTCGAAGAAGGTGGCTGTCGTCGGTGGCGGCAATGTCGCTATGGACTCAGCAAGAACAGCAGTCAGGCTCGGTGCCGACAAAGTCTATTTGGTTTACCGGAGAACCGAAAAAGAAATGCCCGCTCGAATTGAGGAAGTCCATCACGCAAAAGAAGAAGGCGTAGAATTTCATATACTGCAAAGCCCAAAACGAATCATCGGCGACGAAAACAGCCGAGTTACATCTATCGAATGTCTGAAGTATCGTCTCGGCGAACCGGATGAATCAGGCAGACGAAGGCCGATTCCCATCGAGGGTTCGCAGTTCAGAATTGATGTTGATACGGTAATTATAGCTATAGGCAATCTTGCAAATCCTTTAATTCGCCAGACGACGCCCGGCCTTGAATTTAATAAGTGGGGAAACATCGTTGTTGACGAAGATTGTAAGACCTCGATGGAAGGTGTTTATGCCGGTGGAGATATTGTTCTTGGCGCCGCAACTGTAATTTTAGCTATGGGCCAGGGCCGAACCGCCGCAGCGGCGATAAATAAATATCTGGCAGAAAAACTGAAACACCACAAACAGGTTTTATAAATCCTGCAGAATCTGTAAATCCTGTGGACTTAATCTTCGCTGTTGGCCCAGCAGCTTCTGGAATTTTTCTTTACCCATCCACTCCACACGCCCGTCCAGCCGGATTACCACGTATCCATCGCTGAGCAGTGAGGCCCGGAATTTTTTTTCTGTATAGGCCAGAACCTCATCAGGAGCTGAATCAATGTCTATCCACTGAGCTCGATACTGAAATTTATTCAGGCGAACCTCTTCTTGCAGTTTTTCCTGGATGCTTTTTACATCATCTCCTGAGGGCAATGAGCCATGCTCCTTTCGATATTGCAGGACAACTTGACCGAGCTGCTCCATAACCTGTATCGTTTCCGAACGGCTGACCCACTGTTTTAGGTTAATCATCGCTACTACCGCTGCCGCCGTCATCACTATTATGATTATGGATTCCGTTAACAGTGCTTTCTGACGCTTATTCACCCCGTTAGAAACCTCCCATTCTTAATTTTTTTTCACCTTATTGCATTACCCCGTTTCTTAACGGCTTTCTAACGGGGTTCATAAGCAATTACAGTTCACGGATTTTCGCTTTGCCGTCCTTAATCAATATTCTGCCTTCAGCAAACAGCCTTATAGCCTGTGGATATGCGATGCACTCCTGCTTAAAAACTCTGGCAGCGAGTGTGTCAGGGCTGTCTGTATCTTTGACTTCGCACGCTCGTTGCACGATTATTGGCCCTTTATCGTATTCATTAGTACAGAAATGTACTGTGCAGCCGCTTATTTTACACCCTGCTGCCAGGACCGCCTCGTGGACGTGATGTCCCCACATGCCTTGTCCACCGAAACTCGGTAGTAGTGCCGGGTGTATATTCATCACACGATTTTCGTATCTCGCTGGTATGTTCCACAGGCACAGCCATCCACCCTGGATTATTAAGTCAACGTTTGCAGTGACCAGCTCATCCTCGATACGCCTGCTTAACTCATCGATATCGGGGTAGTCTTTTTTACGGATGACTTTTACATCCAGACCAGCTTTTTTTGCCTTCCCGACACCGGTAACTTCCGAGCGCGAGCTTATTACCACGGCGACCTCGGCGTTTAACCGGCCTTTCCTGATGTATTCGAGAATATTCATCAACGTTGTACCGCCACCGCTGATTAAAACGCCCAATCGAATTGGATTTTTGTTCTGCGCTGTAGACAACGGTTGCTTTTCAATATTACCTTCGAGATTTAATGCCTGATTTACGAGACTGTCGGCTTCTTTGTTTTGCTCTCTGGGAACAAAAGTAACCTTGCAGTCCTCGAACTTTTCAAGCAGCTGGACAGCCTGCTGAAAGAGTGGCCTGATTTGCTCACTTTTTACTTTATATTTACCGTTTATCTGTCTGACGAGCAGCTCGCTGTCGCTAAAAACCGAAAGCTGTTTAGCGCCAATTTCCTGTGCAGCTTCGAGTGCTTTTATAAAACCGGTATACTCTGCTACGTTATTTGTAGCTCGGCCTAAAAAAAAACTTTTTGCCTGCAATCGATCTCCGTCGACGTCACTCAAGATGAAACCCGCAGCCGCTGGACCTGGATTGCCTCTACTGGCGCCATCTGTGTAAATGATTATTTTGTCCGGCAAATTTATCTTCCCCATTGAGAAAGACCAAGAGGTATTTTCGATCTCCGATTGCCAATTGTCGATTTGAAATCGAAAATCGGAAATTGAAAATCGGAATTTAGGAACCTTTTACTCTTTAGATCCGCTGCCAAGCACAATTATCCTGGTGCAATTTGGACAGCGGATTATATCATCCTTAATCATAAGCAGGTTTACAAGCTCGGCAGCTATATTCATAAAGCAGCCTCCGCAGCTATAGGCCGCTGCTCTGCCTTCCTGCTGCTCAACTACCGCGACAGCCTGGCCATCATACGTTTCAGCGACACGTTTGAATATATTTAGCAGCTCAGGAGGTATGGTTTTTGCGAGTCGATCCCATTCACTCTGGATTTTTTCGATATCGGCCTGATAATTTTTAGCCTCTTTTTCTGCCTTTGTCCTGGTCTGTTCGAGTTGTTGTTTTTGCTTCTCTATCTGCTCACGAAGGCTATTGCACTCTGCTTCACCGGCCTCTATTTCTTTCATCAATTCCAGAACTTGTGTTTCGAGCTTGGAATTGTCGGCCTTGGTGGTATTTAAGTGGGTCAGCAGTGCTGCATATTCTTTGTTTGTTTTGGAGGCGTTCAGTGCCGCTCTGAATTTGGTTATCTCTTCGTCTCTTGTTCTCAAATCCAATTCCAAGCGGTCGCACTGTAGCTTGGTTAGCTGGATCTCCTCTTTTTTGGCTTCGAGCGCGTTTTGCAGGCTTCGAACCTGATTCTCCTCGGTGATTACGCTTCTTCTGCATCTTACCAGTAACGCCTGTGCATCTCGCAGGCGATTTTCGACATCTTGAAGTTTGATCAGCCCATTCAATACCGGTCCCATTTATGCTCCTTTTAGGCTCGCGCTAAGCGGGGTCGCACTCCCGCAAAGCGGGGTCCTTTGTTACTCTGCGAAATCGCTGCGTTGCACGAGACTACCAGCCTAAATTGTTTAATCCTTAATTATGCTATCAAATATTACAACCTGCAACAAAAAATTTTAGTTTTTCTCAGCGCGGGGGGCATATCATAAATGTTGAGCCTGCCTGCCCCTTCGACAAGCTCAGGGCAGGCTTTGAACAACCTGTGGCAAACGAACCTGTCTTGAGCGTAGTCGAAAGAGTCGAACCAAGTAGAAGGCTGGAAGCCATGAAAGTTAATCCGCTGGATTTAGGGAAAAATAAATAAAAATTTATACGAAAATATGGTATAATTCAGGTGATGGAATATAAAATAAAATTTAAGCCAAGATTCATAAAGGACTGCAAATCAATAGATAGGAAAAGACTAAAACAGATATTCTCAAAAATCGAATTATTATCAAATAACTTGCATGGCGATGTTAAAAAATTAACCAATTTTACGCCAGAATATCGTCTTCGAGTTGGTGATTATAGAGTTCTTTTTGAAACGGAGAAAGACGAAATAATCATTTACAGAATAATGCATCGAAAAGAGGCATATAAATAAGGTGGTATCGATATAATGAAATTTCATGCTAATATATTAAAGAAAAACGGTGAAAAGGAATTTGTTGTAATCCCTTACGAGGTATTCGTAAAAATTCAGGAAGAGCTTGATGATTATGAATGTCTAAAAGCTCTTCGTGAGGCAAAATCAAAAGAGGCTGGTGCAAACACTACCTCATTTGAAAAAGTCAAAAAAGAATTAGGCCTTGAATAAGAACGTAGTTTGCGCACCACACAACAATTATCTACGAAGGATGAACTTCAAATTTCGGATTTGCGCGACCTTGTCGCGGTTTTTTTCTTGCCTTTTCCGACATTCCAATCCAAAATATTCCCAGCAAGCGGGATTCACACCCTTGATTAATCTAAATGTTTAGCCGTCGCCGATTTTTATCTGCCGTAAGGCATCCCATAGCAGACTTCGTAGTATAACTTCTACGTAGAAGGACGGCGACGGTCATAGTTTGTTTGTTGAATACAAAGGAAATACGCAATACGAAATACACACGACGAAAATTAAACCGGCTGCATGAGGATGCCGCATGTACGACTCATATGGTTGGCAGAGTTAGACTGTTGATGATTGGAGTGAAAAATGGCAAAAGAATCAGATAAACGGATCGCGCATACTGAACATATCCTCTTCAAATGCTGGGTCAGCGATTCCAACACCCCGGATGTCTATCTATTTCGCGCCCCGACCGTGCTCAACGGGAGTGGAACACATAAGCGTTTGCCCCATAAAGTGACTTGGGAAGACCTCTGCACAGGCGACAAGATAATTGCTCTTCAGATTGATTCAGTTGGTTCAGGTATTGAGCTGTTGTCAATTCTCCAGTTCTGGCATGTGCTTGAGGTTGGCGAAGGAGAAGCACACGTCATGGTCAACAACATTGTGGGATCAGGTGGAGACGGAGAATATGTATACGATAGGCTCGCTGGACTACTTGGACTTCCACCGAGTACGCCTTAATAATCAGAGCATTGCTTAACAAAGCGTTTCACTTGTGCTGGTTGGCATAAACGGGGTTGCTGTTGAGCTTAACACTATGCGGAAACAATATAATCCGTGCTTATAGGTCATGAAATATGTTGAAATACATACCTTTATTGAAGGATCTGGCTGATTTTGTTCAAGCGACGGCTGTTTTTTTGGGTGTCGTAGTCGGTGGTCTCTGGACATACCTGCTCTTTGTACGAAAGAGGCTGGCATACCCAAGGGTAAATCTTGAATTGAAGGTTTACGACTCAATCTTAACTGAAAGCACTCGGTTGGTCCATGTTGTTATTTCAATTAAAAAGCCGGCGACGTGCTGTTAAGTTCAGACTACGGTGAGTTGCGGATGCGACAGGTTGTGCCCCTTCCGCCAGAATTGCAGGAGACGGTGCAAACCGGTTGTGATCCTGTGCCCGAAGATAAAGCAGAGATCGAATGGCCTATGATCGCAAGTCGGGAATGGCACTGGAGTAAGCACGACTTTGAAGTCGAGCCTAGTGAGGCAGATTCAATACACGCCGACTTCATAATCCAGAGTGATATTAAGGTTGTTGAATTTTATTGCTTCATTTCTAATTCTAAGAAGAAACGTAAGCGTCTTGGTTGGCCGTTAACGACATTGCATACTTTCAATACGAATATGGAGACAAATGAAATGGCTCATGACAAAGGAAATTCAAAGTCTCGTTTGGACGAGCAACAGAGACAGCAGAAACAACAGCAAAAATAACAGCAGCAACAGACAAAAAAGAATAACACGGCTAAGAAATAAACAAAGAGACAGTCTGTTTCAAAAAGAGCTGATTTTGGGTAACAGCAGTGATAATAGGGACAGCCACGAATGGCTGGGGACAGTGCACAGAAAATGGCAACCGAACCTAATTTTAATGAGGTGGAACAAGGCTATTATGTATATCTTCACAAAGATAAAGATAGTGGTGTTCCATTCTATGTAGGCAAAGGAAAACAGCGACGGGCATATTCTAAGGAGGGACATAACTGGTATTGGCACGAAAAAGTTAATTCGTTGAAAAATGGATATGTTGTAGAAATTGTCAAGGATAACTTGACAGAATTGGAAGCATGCAGCTTGGAGCAGGAACTTATTCAAAAATATGGCAAAACATGGAATAAAACTGGGCCTCTTGTCAACCTAACTGATGGTGCTGCAATAGAAGGGGGAGAAATAATATGCGGCTTCTCTATAATTTTGCCTGAAAGTATACAAAAGGCTTTGGAAGAATCGGACGCTCAAAAAAAATATAAGGATTTGAGTTCTTCTGAAATTAGCGATATAGCGTCATCTCTTCTAAAAGAGATGAAGGTCATGCAAGATACCTTCTATACATATCATGACTCAGATACAGAGACTGATTACGAAATAGATTTGCAAATGTGCATTGATCAAATGTTGGATTCTGCAAAGTTGCTATTAAAACACAAGATTGTTTACAGAGACTTTACCATTGACCTTGAAGATGCGAGAGACGATATCGAACTTGAGCTAAAAGAGATATCAGAAAGCAAGGAAAAAAAGGAGATGGTGTCACTTGGCCAAAAGCTCTATAGATTATTAAATTCTACAGTCGAAAGAATAAAGTAATTGTAGCGACTGTCTTGAGAATCAAGTATCGAGAAAGGATTTCACTTGAAAATTAAGCCATTTTCGGGTATAATATGACCTCGTAATGGGCTTGGCCATGCCTAACGGCACGCGGATAGCGTATATCGTATCGCGTATTGCGTATCGAGTATATAAGAGTATGGCATATCGTAATTAGCGGGTAGCATGTCGCAGTTAGCGGATATCGAAGTTCACCCCATGAGATGGCGGCTGCGCCTATCTCACGGGGTAAATCAGAGCAAAATCCACACACAGCTTGTTCGACAATTGTCGAAAGTATTCTACAAATCAACCTGTTTTTTGCAAAACAAAGCCAATTTATGTGAGGCCAAAATTAATATAAGCTCTTTTATAACAACTAAATATGGTAATTCTACAATTTTGTAGATTGGCAAAAACAAAGCCAAAACAAAGCCAATCCGCCTTCGGCGGACAAGTTTCTCCGGCCAAGGAGGCTGGGGGCTAAAAGTAGATGGCTCTTCCTTTTGGAGAACCGTCCTGTATAATCGGCATATTATGAAAGAATTTCTGCAAAAACTAATTCAAGCCGATACGACCTCTGATAAGGGCGAGTTAGCTGCGGCTCAAATTATTGCAGCCGAGCTTGGCCTGTCCGGAATAGATTCACGCATAGATAGCTGGGGCCAAACCAGGGCAAATATTGTTGCCCACATAAAATCAACAGGGCAAAAAGCCCCACTTTTATTTGTCTGTCATCTTGACGTTGTCGTACCAGGCGAAGCTGCCTGGAGCCACCCGCCCTTCGCAGCAGTCGAAAGCGATGGCAAAATCTACGGCAGAGGCTCAGCAGATATGAAGGGTGGCATCGCGACAATCGTCACTGCTATCAGGCAAGTTGTCGATACCGGAACGAGATTACAAGGCGACATAATCCTTCTTTGCGCCGCCGGCGAAGAAACAGATAGCTGCGGTGTGAGGAGATTTATGCACGAGCGTAGCTGGCTGAGCGAGCCTGCCGGCATTATTATTCCTGAGCCGACGGACTTTGCCGTAGTTACAGCGCATCGTGGAATGATATGGCTTAAAGTTACAACCAAAGGCAAAACAGCACACAGCTCGGCTCCGGAGCTTGGCATAAATGCAATAAGCTCGATGAGAGCCTTTCTGGATAAGCTGAAAAACTACAAAATTGATGTTCAGCCGCATCCGCTTTTAGGCTCGTACTCGATGAGTGTCAATACCATATCAGGCGGTAAGGCTATGAATGTCGTGCCGGACCAGTGTACGGTAGGAATAGATATTCGTACTTTGCCCGGTCAGAATCACGAGAGGATTATTAATGACTTCAAACAGATATTTGCATGGTTAAAGCAGCAAAATCCGACATTTAATGCCGAGGTCTCCGTTGATAGAGCTGTCGAGGCAATGGAGACGGACCCGCAATGTTCATTTGTTAGAGAATTCTGCGCCGCTGTTGGCGCAAACGAGACAAAGGCAGTTGGTTTTACAACGGATGCACCACATTTGCGCCCATTAGGTGCGCCTATAGTAATTTTTGGCCCTGGAAAACCTGAATTGTGCCATAAGCCGGATGAATACATTGATGTCAGTGACGTAGAAACAGCGGTCGAGCACTATAAAAAAATCATTTTGAAATTTTTACTCTAAGCTTTGCAAGCGGTAGAATAGCCGATTGGTATTATTCGGGTGCCGTTTCGCAGAATTTAATCCCCGCTTTTGCGGTCCGCAGGATGGCTTACGCCAGGACAAGTTTACCCCTGCCAAAGCATGGGTTTGATACCCAAAAGGTGATATTTATAATGACTATCCTCTTTCTCAAGGGAATGGTTATAGGTTTTTTGATCTCACTGCCTGTGGGACCGATCGCGGTGCTCTGCATACATCGAACCCTGAATGAGGGCAGGATTCATGGAATGGTTTCGGGGCTGGCAGCAGCTACCACAGATGTTGTTTATGGTTTTTTAGCAGTTTCAGGTCTGTCGTTTATCTCAAATTTCCTGATTAAAGAACAACTATGGTTTCGTCTGTTAGGCGGCCTTTTTCTTTGTTACATGGGGATAAGGCTTTTTCGTTCAAAGCTGATACAAAAAGCTGTATCAGAAGATAGTACCAGTTATTTTAGCAATTATGTATCGGCATTGTTTCTTACACTTTCAAATCCTAGCACGTTCATTGCACTCGCGGCGATATTCGCGGGCTTAGGTGTAACACAAACACGGGTGCACCATGTCTCAGCAGGCTTATTAGTTAGCGGTGTGTTTATTGGTTCCGTACTTTGGTGGTTTATATTGAACAGTGTTACCGGTGTGTTTTTGAAAAAACTGGATTACATTAAACTGGCCTGGCTGAACAGAGTTTCCGGCATAGTAATCGCTGGTTTCGGATTATTAGTCCTTGTAAGTCTTATATTATGAAATGACAGGAAATTTTTTATATTTAGGGTAATTTTATCTTATATTTTGCTTGACACTTTATATTCACACTCTTAGAATTTTAGTTTAATAGATTATTGGAGTTTTATTAATGGTCCAGATTAGGGAAAACAAGCAGAAGCATAAAACAAGTCACAAGGTGACTATGGTGCTTTTGTGCGCCAGCCTTCCGGCCATAGTGACAAAGACTTATGGTCTTGACATTGTCGTAGCCTGGCCAAAGGAGGCTGATCCCTAAAAGGACGTGATTATATATTTCAAAACTAAAAAGCCTTTCAGGGAGCAAAAAACCTGAAAGGCTTTTTTGTTTTGTGTCACCAGCAAAGCATTGGACTTTGCGAGGGCGTGGAAGGTTTATAAAATGATAAAGGTCAGGGAAATGAACATCGAATTATACAGAAACTACATGAACACACTTGAAGCCGGGCCTGAGCTAAGATGGCAGTATGACGAAACAAAGCCCTGCGGTGTCAACTATAACGATGTTTGGCGTGCTTGGGTCTATGATCGACGCCAGCAGGGATTCAGAGACTATAAGACCGAAAGCAAAGATATAATTGCCATCCTCGACCTGGACAAAAGCCAAAAAGTAATTGATATGGGCTGCGGCACGGGTGCTTTCGCAATTAACGCTGCAAAGCATTTAAAGAAAGTCTATGCAGTTGATGTGTCAAAAACGATGTTAAGACTTGCTCGCAAAAAGGCCAGAAAAGCTAAGCTCGGCAATATTGAATTCAGTAAGGGCGGTTTCCTGACATATACACATAATGCCGAACCCGTGGATGCTATCGTTTCAGTAACAGCGCTGCACCATTTGCCCGATTTCTGGAAGATGATAGGGCTTAAAAGACTTGCTGGGATGGTCAAAACGGGTGGAAAAGTATACATCAAAGATGTGGTTTTTTCGTTTGACCTGGCTCGTTACAAATCCCGCATCAAGGCCTTTATCCAGATTATGATCAATCGTACTGAGCCTGGGATGAAATGGGACTTAGAGACACATTTCCGCCAGGAGTACAGCACCTGTGGCTGGATTATGGAAGGTCTGCTCGAAAGGGCCGGATTCAGGATAGATAAGGCTGATTACAAAGAGGACTTCTTCGCGACGTATTTGTGTACTAAGAAGGTAAAATAATTATGTACCAAAGATTCAAGCTTAATACAAAGGAACATAAAGGGACAGTATTGATACTAATATCGACAGCATTTTTTTGCCTGATGTCGTCCCTTGTAAAATATGCCTCAGATATCGACCCATATAAAACAACGCTGTTTCGCTTCATCGTTGGGCTCGGCATATTGGGCACAGCGGCGCTGTTTGGCAAAGTAAAACTAAACTTTGTACATGGTCCACTATTATTCCTTCGTGGACTGTTAGGCGGAACTGCTATCTTGATATTCTTTATGTCCGTACCGAAACTCGGCGTAGGCAAGGCAACTGTTCTAATATATGCGTTTCCGATTTTCGGCAGCATTTTCGGTTCGATATTTCTAAAGGAAAAAATCGGTACTGTTCGCTTGATAGCTATCTTAGCAGCCTTTATTGGCATTTACTTTCTGGCGGCTGATAACGGTGCTGGATTTTCTTTTCTGGATATTCTCGGAAAATATGAGCTTCTTTCGATATTCGGCGCAATGCTTGGAGGAATGGCACTTGTGCTGGTCAAGAAACTTCATGATACTGATTCTTCGTATACGATATACTTTGCCCAGTGCGTAATCGGCCTATGGATTGTTGTTGTCCCAGCTAACGTTGTGCCCTGTTCTATCGGATTTTCCGGAGGTCTTTTGCTGGTTGCTATCGGTGTTACCGCCACTATAGGCCAACTATTATCGACTGAGGCGTATCGCTATGTGCAGATACCAACAGGGTCCCTTTTGGGAATGCTGGTTCCGGTTATGAATTACTTTGTTGGCGTGATGGTCTTTGGCGAGACCATTTCGTGGCGATCAATTATCGGCACGGCGGCTGTGCTTGGTTCCTGTGTTGTTGTATTGCTAAGAAGTAACGGAAAATGAAAAAGTGATTAAGCAAAATAGCATAAAGATAAGAAGATTTGAGAAAACCGATCTGGCCGACGTCAGAATTCTGATTTATAAGACAATTGACACCTGCTATTCAGATATCTATTGCCCAGAAGCTGTGAGGTTCTTCAAGGATTGGCATTGTGATGACAGGATTCTAAAAGATGCAAATCAAGGATATACAATCGTTTTGGAAAAAGGCAACCAGATTATTGGAACCGGTACCATCGTTGACAATAATATTGTGAGAGTCTTTGTTGATCCGGTATTTCAAAAGCATGGCTTCGGCAAACTTATCATGAATAAACTTGAAGAAAAGGCGATTTCACTGGGTATTAAGGACGTCAAATTAGACGCATCAATCCCATCAAAGAAGTTCTATGATTTATTGGATTATGTCACGATAGAAGAAACTTTCCTGGAAGTTGAGAATAACAAAAGACTAGATTACTATAAAATGGAAAAAGCATTGATAAGATAGAATGGGTACATGTCAAGATTGTTCGTCCTTCGCAGCCCCTAAGGGGCGGAGAATGGATTGGTAAAACCTGTAGACAGAAACGTATGTCATTTCGACCGAAGCCCCTGTGTCTTCTGTCGAAGACAGAAACAGGGGCGAAGTGGAGAAATCTGCTTTGAAGGCAGACCTCTCCGCTCGGCCTTGCGGCCTCGGTCGAGGTGACAAAAAGGGGCCAACCATTCTTTTGACTCTGCTCAAAGCCTGCCCCTTCGACAGGCTCAGGGCAAGCTCTGAACGTAGTTGAAGGGACAAGTATCGATTGAGGTAATTAGGAAATAAAATAACCCAACTTTACCTATAAATGTGACATGTACCCAGATAGAATCCGAGTTTATGATTCTCTGTTTTTCTAAGGGGAGAAAAATGGGCCGACTGAAGGCAATATGTTTACACGATAAAAAGGAAATAGAGTCGTTTCTGCGGAGAAATGTTTATCTTCATATTTACGGTATTGGAGACTTGGATGATTTCTTCTGGCCATATACTACGTGGTATGCCTGGAAAGAAGGTGAAGAGATTCGAGCTATAGTCCTATTATATGGCGGCCGTACGTTTCCTGTATTTGTTGCACTATCAGAGACAGGCCCAACGCAGCAGTTAGTTCAATCTATCCTTCATTTGCTGCCGTGCAGATTTCATGCGCATCTAAGCACAGGAGTGGAAAACGCTCTCAAAGAAAAGTACAAAATGAAATCTCACGGAAAGCACTATAAAATGGCATTGAGTGACAAATCATCATTATATGATATTGATTGTTCACAAGTGATTCAGCTACAAAGCAAAGATTTGGACGAGATATTACAACTCTATAAGGAAGGTTATCCGGGCAATTGGTTTGATACCAGAATGTTGGAGACAAAACAATATTTCGGAACCAGAAGAGAAAACAGGCTGGTCAGCATTGCGGGTATTCATGTTTATTCAGAAAAATATAAGGTGGCAGCTTTAGGAAATATTGTCACCCATCCGGATTATAGAGGTGACGGCCTTGGTAAATCTGTAACTGCAAGGTTGTGTCAGTCACTATCGAAAAAGGTTGACAACATCGGCCTAAATGTAAAATCAGATAATGAAATTGCCATTTCTATGTATGAGAGATTAGGCTTTGAAATTATTGGTTCTTATTGGGAGTATACAGTTGAATCAAAATAAAAACATCGCGAATGTCACGGTGGAGAAAATGAAAGATGAGGACTGGCCTGTCGTGAAGGAAATCTATCAGGAAGGCATCGATACAGGCAATGCAACTTTTGAAACCGAGGCACCGAACTGGCAAGAGTGGAATAATACTCACTTACAAGATTGCAGATTGGTCGCTAAGACAGCCGGGCAAATTGTGGGTTGGATCGCGTTGAGTCCGGTTTCCGAAAGATGCGCGTATCGAGGCGTAGCCGAGGTAAGCCTGTACGTTACATCATCGGCAAGGGAACAAGGTGTGGGCAAAACGTTACTTAAGGCAGTAATAGAAGAATCGGAACGCGCTGGTATCTGGACGCTTCAAGCCGGCACTTTTCCTGAGAACGTTGCCAGTATTACTCTTCAAAAGAATTTTGGCTTTCGAGAAGTTGGTACGAGAGAAAAAATTGGCTGTATGAATGGACAATGGCGTGACGTTGTTCTTACAGAACGCAGAAGTAAGATAGCCGGAATCCAAAAGTGAGATTACAAAATGATTATAAGACAAGCAAATGAAGCTGATATTGGTGTTTTAGTGACTCTTATTCGCAACTCGTTTCGGGATGTGGCTGAAAAGTTCGCTCTTACAGCCGAAAGCTGTCCCAAGTTTCCGGCATTCAATGCAAAAGAACGAGTCGATAGCGATTTTGAAAAAGGTCTGAGATATTACATCCTGGAAGAAAACGGCCGGGCTTGCGGCTGCGTGGCCATTGAGGAAGCGGATCCGGATATATGTTATCTTGGAAGACTCTCCGTGCTGCCGGAATACAGGAGAAATGGTTATGGGAGGGCATTGATAAATCATATATTCGAGCAGGCAAAGAAAATCGGTGTACAGCGAGTAGAGATAGGCATGATTGCAAAAGATAGAAAACTAAAGAATTGGTACAGGAAGCTCGGCTTCACCAATAAAGGCACAAAGAAGTTCGACCATTTGCCTTTCACAGTTGCGTTCATGTACAGAGAATTAAGTAGAGAGCAGGAATTATGGGCCCCCTATATGCACAAAGAATGAGTACGATTCCGAAGTCTTTCATTCGAGAGATTTTGAAAGTAACCGAGGATCCCGAAGTGATTTCGTTTGCGGGAGGGTTGCCGAATCCGCGTTTCTTTCCTGTCGAGGAGATCACAAGGGCCGCATCGGACGTGCTGGCCGGAGCCGATGTTTCGGCGCTGCAGTATAGCACAACCGAAGGGTATCAGCCTTTGCGAGAGTATATCGCTCAGAGGTACCTGAAGAAGAAGGGATTGGCGGTGTCAGCCAATGAGATATTAATCACGAATGGGTCACAGCAGGGATTAGACCTTGTGGGTAAGGTCTTCATTGGAAAGGATGACAGGATTGCAATTGAACGGCCCGCGTATCTGGGCGCGATCCAGGCATTTGCGCTTTACGAGCCCTTGTTTTGTCCGGTGCCTCTTTTGGAAGATGGGGTGGACATTGACCGATTGAAGGATGTGCTCAATGGACATCGTGTTAAGCTGTTCCATACCGTCATCAATTTCCAGAATCCATCCGGGATCAGCTACTCGCAGAGTAAGCGGGAGGAATTGGCCGAGCTGTTTTCCCAACATGATGCAGTTGTAGTCGAGGACGATCCATACGGAGAGCTGCGGTTTGTAGGAGTAGCACCGCAGTCGATGCGAAGCTGGCTTGACGGCAAGGCGGTGTTGTTAGGGTCGTTCTCGAAAACGATTGCGCCGGGTCTTCGGCTCGGCTGGGTCTGCGCGAAGCATGAGACCATGGACAAGCTCGTGGTGGCCAAACAGGCCAGTGACCTGCATTCGAATTCTTTGTGTCAGAGGATTGTGCATCAGTATCTGATGAGTAATGATGTAGACAGACATATCGAAACTATAATAGCAGCATACAAAAAACAAAGGGATATAATGGTGGCTGCTATCGAAGAAAACTTTCCGGCAGAGGTCCACTTCACTAGGCCCGAAGGTGGGATGTTCCTATGGGTGACGTTGCCGGAGCGATTATCTGCTTTGGAGCTGTTCGATCATGCTGTCAGGGAAAAGGTGGCCTTCGTTCCAGGGACACCGTTTTTTGTGGATGGAGGCGGCACCAACAGTATGAGGTTGAATTTCTCGAATGAGAATGAAGATAGAATCAAAGAGGGAATACGGCGTCTTGGACAAATCATGAAGAATCTGCCAGCCGGTGGAGTTTGAATAAAAGGATTAGAAGTCAGCCGGAAACATTAGGGAGAAAATTATGAATAGACTGGAAGTAATATCGAAGAAGCGTGAAGCGGCGCACAATAGATTTCTATCAATGAAGTCGAAGGTTTACGAAGCTTTCCTCAACATGGAAAAGGCTGCTTATTGCGACGGTGCTTTACCTAAAAAAGCTAAGGAGCTTATCGCGGTGGGCATCTCAGTAGTAATTAACTGCGAATCCTGTATGCAGTGGCATATTGAACAGGCAGCTAAAGCTGGAGCGAATGAGCAAGAGGTGTTAGAGGCGATTGAAGTTGGGATTGAAATGGGCGGCGGCCCCGCAACCGTATCGGCAAGGTTCGCCCTTGAAGTAATGGAAACTGTTTTCAAAGAATAGACAGTGCTCCGTGACCCTCTGTGATCTTCTTGTCCGTTTCTTCAGATGCGCCTCTTTTATATTCGGCCACGTTCCGGTAAACTTCGTCAGGCGGTCGTAAAATTTCGTCATTAATGCAGGTCAGAGAAAATGTCAGGTGATTATAGTTCAAAATCTTGCTCATACGGCACCGGCTTATATGTTCACGTTCCATTTTGCCGTAGCAAGTGCCGCTACTGCGGCTTCTACTCCGAGCTTATCGCTGAACACGATGCAGGCGCTATTGTAAACGCGATGATTGCCGAGATGGAACGATATGAGCTGGGGGAGAGCATTAAAACCATTTACATCGGCGGTGGAAGTCCAAGCTCCCTTCCGCAGGATATTATGCTCAGGTTGGTTAACCAACTGACGCTGCGGCGCCCGTCGGCAGATGAATTTACCGTTGAGGTAAATCCCGGCCAGGTGGACAAGGCACTGCTTAAAAAGCTGCGCAAAGCAGGGGTTGATCGACTTTCAATTGGAGCCCAGTCTTTTATTCAGCGGGAGCTGGATTTTTTGGGTAGAGGTCATACTGTCGATTGCATACGCAAATCAGTCCAACAAGGCAGGACGGCGGGTTTTGACAATATCAGTCTGGATTTGATTTTCGCTGTACCAGGCTCTTGTTTCGACTCATGGAAGCACAATCTCCGCTCGGCAATCGAACTGGCAGCAGACCATGTAAGCGCTTACAGCCTTACTTACGAAGAACAGACCCCTCTTGGCAGGGACCTGGCGGCTGGGGTGATAAAACCCGTCGATGAAGATACCGACAGGGCAATGTACGAGCTAACAATTGACGAGTTCGAAAGGGCCGGCATTTACCAGTACGAAATATCAAATTTCGCGAGGGACGGTTTCAAGTGCAGACATAATCTTAACTACTGGGCAAACGGCTCTTATATCGGCATTGGGCCTGGAGCAACTTCGTATTTGCAGGGCACAAGGAGTAAAAATTATCCTGATATCAGCAGGTATGCCGAAACGATCAGAAGCGGTGCAAGTACGGTCGAATCGAGTGAAACGCTTGTCGGACAAGAGCGGGCATGTGAGACCGCGGTCCTGAATCTGCGTCGCCGGTGTGGGATTGATTTGCTGGAATTCAAAACACGGACTGGTTTTGACGCCATGCAGCTATTTGCAGAACCGATTCGGACGTATCAGAAACTGGGTTTAATTAATACCGACCACGGAAGGATTTTCCTTACACGCCAGGCGTTTGGAATTGCTGATTCGATTTTGTGCGACTTTGCAGCCGTTTAGAATGAGATTTTTTAGGCACTTATTAACACAGGTCGATGCTGTTTTTTATATATCTGCGTAAAAAGCTTGTTTTCTTTCTCGGTTTAACGATATATTGATATTTCAAGGCCGGGAGCAGAGAATCATACCTTAGTCCGTCAACATTGCTGTCCGGCAGACGATTGAAGAAGCATCGGGAACTTCTTATACAAGTAGGAACAGTCTGCGGAAGACTTGAATACAATTAGGAGGTTGTTATGAAGAACAATTTAGCAATTTTTGAAGGATACAAAATACGCCGCCATTACGACGAGAAGACAGAAACCTGGTATTTCTCAGTAGTGGATATTGTACAGGTTCTGATACAGCAGCCTGATTATCAGACCGCCAGAAAGTATTGGAACAAGCTAAAAGAGCGGTTAGGCAAAGAAGGCAGTGAGTCGGTGACAAATTGTCACCGACTGAAATTGGAAGCGGCTGACGGGAAGAAATACCTGACCGATGTCGCCAATGTCGAAACCCTGTTGCGGCTGATTCGATTTTGTGCGACTTTGCAAGCGTTTAGATTAGCGTGATGAATTTGCTCTGTGAAGTATTAGGTGGGCTAATTATTCAACCGTTTTTGCGCAAAAATTTGAAGCAAAATGGGCGAATAAACGCTACTAATTGCCCAAGTTGACAAGGATGGGGAGTATGGACAAGACAGGGGAGGGTAAAAAATTCTTTCAGAAAATTTTGTGCTTAAGAAGTACCTCAAAATGAATGGAAATTGATGGAAAATATGACATAAAATGACAAAAATTTACCGAAAGTTAGTACTTTTTGAGCATTTTTTGACTACTTTTGATACCCATTTTTGTCTGTGAAGTATTAGCGGAATTAATAGGGCTTTGGCACGGATTTTCTATTTTGATTGGCCCTTGATAGTTTTTATTTCGTCGGGGGTTAGGCTGTAAAGGTGGTAAACAAACTGGTCAATTTGATTTTCTAATTCTTTGACCATAGCTTGGGCGGTCTTGCAAGATATATTGATATACCTACACTATTTGTTTCTAAACGATGGATTATTTTGATTTTATTAATTGTTTAATTTCCTGTACACACCGCTTCAAATTGTTTTGGAGCTGGTAAACCCAAAATCTTTTGACTTGCCAACCGTGCATGATCAAGTGTTGATCTCGTTTTAAGTCAGATAACAAACGACCACCATCTATGTCGCGATGCCACAACTCTCCGTCAATTTCTACATCAATCGGGATTTCTGAATCTACAATCGCGAGGTCGAGGCGATATTGATAAAGCGGATATTGCGGGATAGTTCTAATCCCTTCTTCCGCAAGAGTGTTGAACAAAACTTCCTCCCAAGGGGACTCAAATTTGCCACCACCTTTGTTAATATTCTCTGGCTCTAATTCCTCGACATATTTCACAAATTCCGAAAGATGAGAAATGCCAGATTGAGCACATGCAACCCTATCGCCAACAATGTACAGTTCTGACCGCGCACGAGTAATAGCAACATTAAACAAGTTTACTGTTTTTCCTAGAAATCCAAGAGAACGTTGCGGTATTTTATGTGATACAACTGGAGAAAAAATCATGATATCTCTCTCATCACCTTGAAACTTATGTGCGGTATGGACAATAAAGTCCAACTTTCTTAACAAACCCGCATCTATTTTTTGATCTGCCAAATCTCTTATCTTATTTGCTTGTTCAGTAAAAGGGGTGACGACCCCAAGCGAAATATATTGTTCATCACCTTGCAATGAAATTCGCTTAATTATTTCTTCTATGAGATCAACCACTGCTGTCGCCTCTTCAAGGTTATATGCGCTTCCTGAAGATGGCCTCACCACTTCGCCGACGATGTTGCACCAAACCAAAGCGTCTGGATGTCCGGTTCCTCGTAGCTTTCGATAGTCGGTCCATATGCTCAACTTACCACCGTAAAATTTCTTGTTTGAAAAACCGATAATCTCTGCGCGACTTCGGTAATGCTCTAACAGATGGACAAATTTTGCCCCGGTTCCGATCACGCTTCTTGCAAGTTCAAACAGAGAATTTATACTGTACAGGAATCTTTGGTCATCGGATGGAGTTAAACCAATTTGTCTTTGCAGCTGTTGATCATCCACCCTATGAAGTGAGGATATGTGGGTTAGTTGATTAGGGTCGCCGATTACAACCGCTCTTTTTGCCCGATAGAGTAATGGCAAAGCTGAGGCTATATCGCACTGTGACGCTTCATCAATAACGGCTAAATTAACTATTCCAGCACTTAGTGGTAAAGCATGGCGAACAGAAAGGTTTGCAACAGCCATCGCTGGAAATGCTCTCACAACACTCTTAAACATTTTTTTTCTTTCCTTGCGCAATTCTTCAGCGAGCTCGCCTCCGGTGACATCTCCCTCTAACCTACGAACGATGCTGAGATAATCAGCTATGTCTTTTCTTTCGGTTCTACCCAGTGCTTTTAGGCGACGCTTCATTAAAGCATCCACATATTTGATACTGATATCTATGGCTCGCTCTTTACTTTTTATGATCCTTTCTCGAAGAAGTTCTACTGATGGTTCGTTCTCATTTTCCGTAACAATCTTAATAAGCTCTGACTGATTTTCTTTCCATTTCTTGATCAACTGGGCAATGATCAAAAGTTCTTTGCAGTTATGGACATGATTAACTGCGATAGAAAATTCGTGAATTGGAAAGACGGTCAACAGTTTTTGGGAGGTTTCCACGCTGCGTTTTTCGAGTGTAAGGCCGAATAATAAAAGAAGGCGAGAAAGAAAATTAGGGCCTTTTTCAGTTTGTTTTATTAAATTTTCCAACGACTTCAAAAGAGAATAAAAATCAGAATCGACTTCAATTGTATCGTATTGATTAAGTGTTTTTGCTATAGATGTGGGCAACTTATTTTTGGTCTGTTCAAGTATCGCGTCTAGGCGGCCTATACGATTGCGTCTATCCAAAATTCTCAATAAAGATTCATTCGCCCGCTTTTCTTCTATCTTGATCAAATCAAGTTCTTTTCTATATTCCCCAATCTCTCGCTCAAGTGTTTGTGTATTGTAAGTAGATGCCCGCTCTATTGCGGACAGTAAACGTTCTGCAAATTCTACCTCGCGTTCTTGTTGGCCATATTTAAGAATTATCGGTTCTGCCTGTAATCGTGAAAGCCTTTCTATTACAACATCTACCGCTTTGTGGTTTTTGCTGCCGAACAAAACACTCTCGCCATGCAATAGAGCATTAGCAATAATATTAAGAACAATCTGTGACTTACCTGTGCCCGGTGGTCCCGTAACTACAGTTAACGTATTAGTGAACGCACTTTTAATTGCATTTCTTTGCTCATCATTCAGTCCTGTGATTTCGAGCAAATCCCTATCGTTAGTTTCTTCTTTAACTTCTGTATTACGATCAAGAATAATCCGCCAAATTTCGTTTGGAGTAGAAGTATCACGCAATTCGCTTACCTCTTGTTCCAATCCACGGGTATATGGGGAGTCTGCACTCCGAAAGATTGTTGCAACTGGAAGTATACCGTTCTCTATTCTTTCACCCATCTTCAGTTCAACAATGTTCCCCGTTAAAATATCTTGGGAAAATGGGATTTCCTGCGGTAGTAGTTCGGCAAAAGCATACAAAATTGATCGTAGGTTTTGACTCCGGCTTTTTTCCTCATCCCAAGATTCCAGTATAGCTTCCGCAATGTGCTTTCGTTCTTCAACACTTGTGAGAAGGCTTTTATCAGTTAAGAATTTGGAGTTAATTCTTGGACGATCAGATTGCAAAATGAAGGCATATCCTGTTTCTGTTCGCACCAAATCAATCCCAAAAATAAGAATTGGTTGAATGATGTGACCTGTCCAACCTTTCTGGGATTGTTTGATGTATTTAGTGTGACAAGGGAAGCCGTAAAAATATGATAGCGGACTTCGACTCCATCTCGGTCCGTTAATAAAAGTTTGAACCTTCTCATTCTGTCCATTGAAATCTAAACGCTCTTTGCCTGAAGTTACCCACTCCTTCTCATCGCTATGAGGTACCTGCAAAAAATCCGTACCTTCTTTTGTTGAATAAAGTTCAATCTCTCCGGCATTTTCAACGGAAATACAGGAAAGGTAATATTTCAGCAATTTCTGCCATCGCAATGAGGTTTTATCATTATGAACAATCGGCTCTCTTATTGTAGTAGAAGATTTAGAATATCCTCTGCGCCCCCTATATTTGCCTCGATAAGGATAGTAATTTGCCATAGGCCAATAGTGTAAACACTACTCAATAATTTGACAAGGTGATACTGGCGGGAAAACCGGGGCTAAATACTGATTTGAAGTCGGTACAGGCCAAAAGCCAGGCTTACACATCGTAAATTGACAATATCTTGGTTTAGCACAAGTTGTCTTTAACTATCAACAATGTTATAATGTTACTTTTAGCTTTTTGGTGAAATATTGATGAGTATTGAGCACATAAGAAATTTCTCGATAATAGCACATATCGACCACGGCAAAAGCACACTGGCCGACCGGATACTGGAGCTTACCGGGGCGGTGGATGCGCGTGATAAGAAAGACCAGATCCTCGATGATATGGACCTTGAGCGCGAGCGTGGTATCACGATAAAAGCTTCTGCCGTCACCTTAAGCTACAAGCACGAAGGAAAAAAGTATATGCTAAACCTTATTGATACGCCCGGGCATGTGGATTTTCATTATGAAGTCTCACGTGCCCTGGCGGCATGCGAGGGGGCGCTTCTGGTGGTTGATGCGACCCAGGGTGTGGAGGCCCAGACGGTTGCCAATGCCCATCTGGCTGTTGAAAACAACGTGGAGCTTATCGGCGTGGTGAACAAGATAGACCTCCCGTCGGCTCAGCCCGAAATCGTCGCAGAGGAAATTGAGCACACAATAGGTATCAGGAAGAATGAATGTTTTCACATCAGTGCCAAAAAAGGCACGGGGGTTCCGGATCTGCTGGATGCATTAGTAACGCTTCTTCCGCCGCCTCCCGACCGAAGCGGCGAGCAAACAGCAGCGCTTGTTTTCGACAGTCACTGCGATGACTACCGGGGCGTAATATGCTATGTCAGGGTATTCGCAGGAAGCCTCAGAGTTGAGCAGAAGATTCGCTTTATGGGCAATGGCAGGACATATACCATAACTGAGTTAGGCAAGTTTACACCCAAAATGAAACCTGTGGATGAAATGGGCGTAGGAGAGGTCGGTTATGTGATTGCCAATATTCGTAAATTGACTGATGTCACCATTGGGGATACGATTACCGATGACGCCGAACCTGCTCACAAGGCGCTCGCCGGTTATAAGCCGCCGATACAGATGGTGTTTTCCGATTTCTATCCCGGCAATAATACCGACTATCCCAAACTTCGGGCAGCGTTTGATAAACTGGCACCCAATGACGCAAGTTTTTCTTTTACTGCTCACAATTCACCCGCTCTGGGATTTGGTTTTCGGTGCGGCTTCCTGGGGCTTCTGCACATGGATATTATCCAGGAGCGGCTCGAGCGCGAACATGGTATAAACGTCATCCAGACCGCTCCGACGGTGAGCTATGAAGTCTTGACTAAAGACGGCAAGGTAATCAGGATTGATTCTCCAAGCGAACTGCCCGATATTACAAAAGTCGCCGAGCTGCGTGAGCCGTTTGTTCGACTGGAGATAGTAACGGCAAGCGACTCGATAGGTGACATTATGAAGCTGGCCGAGAGTCGAAGATGCAGGCTGCTCAAGACCGATTACATAAGTGGAACCCGAGTCATGCTTGAATACAAAGCGCCACTCGCTGAAATAGTCTATGATTTCTACAACGTCCTTAAGGGTATAAGCCACGGCTATGCAACGATGGACTACGAGTTTATGGGTTTTGAAAAGAGCGACCTTGTCAAGATGGATGTTCTTGTCAACAAAGTCGTTGTTGACGCACTTTCTCTGATTGTTCATCGTAGCACTGCTGAGGCTCGCGGCCGAAGACTTATAACCAGGCTTCGCAAGTCAATCCCGCGACATCAGTTTGAAATTCCGCTCCAGGCGGCCATCGGGGCCAAGGTTATTGCAAGGGAAACTGTCAAGGCTTATCGTAAGGATGTAACTGCCAAACTTTATGGTGGTGATGTCACTCGAAAGATGAAGGTGCTCAAAAAGCAAAAAGAAGGCAAGAAGCGTATGAAGAGCATAGGCTCGGTACAGATACCACAGGAAGCTTTTATGAGTATTCTGGATTCCGAAGAATTGGAATAACTCTTCTTTGAAATGGAGATAGGCGGAGGTTCTGCAGCGGTATTGGCACGATTCACTTTTGAATTAATGGAGATAGTATTCAAAGGATAGGTCGGTAGAATTATGATTAATGCAAATTCCGTAAAGAACATAGCGATGAAGTTAGGCGCTGACTTGTGTGGAATCGCATCGGTGGAGCGTTTCAGAGAAGCTCCTGTTGGTTTCAGGCCGACAGATATTTACACGGACGCCAAATCCGTGGTTGTTGTCGCCAAGCGATTCCCAGAGGGACCATTCTTGTCTAATAGCCCGATTCCCTATACAGTTGCTAGTATCATTAAAATAAGAGATGTTACCAACCTCATCTGTACTCTTTGCTGCCGGCTTGAGCAGGAAGATGGTGTCTTTGCGGTTCCTGTACCCAGTGAGCCTTATGAATATTGGGATGAAGAAAAACGCGAAGGTAAAGGTATTCTTTCTCTGCGTCACGCCGGATATATGGCCGGATTAGGAGTGTTAGGCAAAAACACATTGCTGACAAATGCAATCTTTGGTAATCGCATTACACTTGGGGTAGTTTTGCTGAACATATCGCTCAAGCCTGACGATTTGGCAAACTACGATCTTTGTCCTGCTGATTGCCAAATTTGTTTAAGTAGCTGTCCGGCTGGAGCTATCGATGGGAAAAGGGTAAATCAAAAACTCTGCAGAGAGAAGTGCGAGGGACGTACCAGGAAAGGTGAAACGATATATCTCTGCAATAATTGCCGTAAGCTCTGCCCAAATGGAAAAGGATTTAATAATAAGCAGTTAATGGAGAAAAACTAAATGGAAAAACTGACTTTTTATATTGTGGACGTTTTTGCTGAAGAAAAATACGCGGGCAATCAGCTCGCTGTGGTCCGAGATGCAGCGGTTCTATCCAATAGCCAAATGCAGCAGATTGCTAAGGAGATGAACTACTCGGAGACTACTTTTATTCTAAGCGAAGAGCTGCGAGAGGGTGGCTATGACGTTCGGATTTTTACACCGGGTGCAGAAGTGCCCTTTGCCGGCCATCCTACGTTGGGAACCGCTTACGTGATTCGTCAAGAGATTATCAAGAAACCTGTTGAGACCGTAAATCTTAATTTGAAGGTCGGCCGGATTCCTGTCACTTTCCAGGACGCCGGCGAAGGTGAGGATATTCTTTGGATGAAACAGATAGAGCCGACCTTTGGTGAGGTTTTTGACGCAGGTGACATTGCGCAGGTTTTGACAGTTGATAAAGATGACATTGACGATAGATTCCCAATCCAGGAGGTGTCCACAGGTTTGCCTTTCATAATAGTGCCGCTTAAAACTTTGGATGCCACGAAACGGTCAAAGATAAATAAGGAAGTATTCTTCAAGCTAATTGAGAATACACAAGCTAAAATGATCTTGCTGTTTTGCCCTGAAACTTACAACCGGGATAACAACTTAAATGTAAGAGTGTTTTGTGACTATTATGGTATCCCGGAGGACCCGGCCACGGGAAGTGGAAACGGCTGCTTAGCCGGGTACTTAGTCAGGAACCGATACTTCGGAACAAGCAAAATTGATGTTCGTGTAGAGCAAGGACATGAAATAGGCAGGCCGTCACTGCTGTACCTGCGGGCGGGAGAGAAAAACGGCAAAATAGACGTGTTCGTCGGCGGAAAAGTCATAATGATCGCTAAGGGGGAATTGGTTTAGAGCAAACCTTGTGTTTAGTAAAGTAGAGAATGAAGGAAATCAAAAATGTCATTTAAAAATCTTAAAATAACATGTGTTAAAGCTGAGGGCGAGTGCAGCCGTTCCAAACCGGGTGATACATTCTATGTGAGAAACGCAAATTTGGAGGTTCCACCAGGCCAGAGTATATGTATCTTTGCTCTTGGTAGTATCCTGCCGCCTATCACGGCTGCGATTATCAAAAGCCAGCAAGGTGAAGGTCTTTTAGAGATTTTAGATCAATGGCAGTGCCCCGACCCCCTGGCTAAGGTCATCTTTAAGATTGAGGAAGAAAATCCTATTGAGGCTGCTGAGTAAGGTGGAGTCGTATTGAGAATTGTTACGGTTGAAACAAACGAAGAATTAGAGATAATCAAAGAGCTTTTTGTCGAATACGCAGATTCGTTGGGCTTCGATCTGGATTTTCAGGACTTTAAACAAGAGTTAGCAAATCTTTGTGGTGACTATGCTCCGCCTAAGGGTTGTTTGCTGGTTGCTAAATATAAAGGGCAAATTGCTGGCTGTGTTGGGCTGAAGCAGTTTAGCGATGACATATGCGAGATGAAAAGGCTGTACATCAGGCCAGAATTTCGAGGTCTCGGAATCGGCAGAGTACTGGCCGAAGCTATAATTGAACAAGCCCGAAAGATAGGCTATACTCTTGTGCGATTGGATACTGTTCCAACAATGAAAGTCGCAAGAGCGCTATATCAATCTCTGGATTTTAAACAGATAAGTCAATACAGATACAATCCGATTGAAGGTGCTGAGTTTATGGAGCTAAAATTGGCGTAAACCCCGTTAGAAGCTCTTCGCCCTTCTAACGGTACTCACACGGGGCATTAAAGGCCGTGTTCAATATAAAGGAATTAAATATTTTCATCCCCGTGGCAAGCCTGCCCGCGCGTAGCCGCTTCAGCGAAGGCAGGCCACGGGGCATTCTAACGGGGTAAATAATTCGGAGCAGAGTCATGGAAGTACATTTTAAGAAATACCACGGGCTTGGAAATGATTACATAGTGATTGATCCAAACATCAACGACGTCAAAATGTCGCCAGAATCCATTCGGCTGATTTGTGATAGAAATTTCGGAGTCGGCTCGGATGGAATATTATATGGCCCTATCAAAAGTGGTGACATCCCAGAACTGCGTATATTCAACCCAGATGGCAGTGAGGCTGAGAAAAGCGGCAACGGCCTGCGAATATTTGCCAAGTATTTATTTGAGAGCAAATACGTCGATAAGAAAAATTTCAGCATCAAGACATTAGGCGGAATTGTTGAAGTCGAAATAAAAGACGACACAGCGAATTTAATAAAAATAGGCATGGGTAAGGTCACCTTCCTGAGTACCGAAATACCGGTCACAGGAAAAAGGCGAGAAGTCGTAAATGAGCCGCTGGAAGTTAATGGAGTTGAATATATAGTGACATGTTTATCTATCGGCAATCCACATTGCGTTATTCCAACAGCTAATGTGAGCGAGGAAAAGGCAAGGCAGCTTGGGCCTTTTGTTGAAAATCACGAGATGTTTCCAAATCGAATTAACATGCAATTGTTAAAGGTCATCGACCGTGATAATATCGAGATACGGATTTGGGAAAGAGGGGCAGGATATACCCTGGCTTCGGGCAGCAGCTCATGCGCAGCAGCAGCAGCGGCTCATAAGTTAGGACTTGTGGACAGAACCATAAATGTAAAAATGCCCGGCGGAAACTTACTTATAGAAATCGGCGACAATAAAGAGATATATATGACAGGGCCTGTTGAAGGCGTTTTTGAGGGATACTTTCATACAGATTTATCCAAAAAGCTGTTGTAATTAGTAATTACCAAGTACATGTTTAGCCGAAGGGAAAACCATCCCCATCCCTAAGGGATGAGGCTGCCACCCAATACTATTTAGAAAAACGTGTGGCATCCTCAAGCGTAGCTTGGGGATGGCTGTGTATGCCACGCATGGCTAAACACGTACATTACCTAGTACCATTTAATCAGAAAGACACCATAAGGCAAACCGAAGGTTTGAAATCAGATCAGGACAATCCCAAAATTGGGGAAATCTGGGTGCATGTCAAGTTCGTAGGTGAAGTAGACGCAATAATATTACTTATTATCCCAATCTATAATGGCTGGTCACCTTTTGTCACCTCGACCGAGGCCGTATGGCCGAGTGGAGAGGTCTGCCTTCAAAGCAGATTTCTCCACTTCGCCCCCATTTCTGTCTTCGACAGAAGACACGGGGGCTACGGTCGAAATGACCCCGACTTGTCAAGCTTTCTCTCCGCAGATTTTTACCAATCCATTCTCCGCAGTTCACCCTTCGCAGTGCTACGAAGAACGGGCATCGCTGCTGCGAAGGACGAACAATCTTGACACGCACCCGGGGAAATCTCGCAAGCCGATTTCTCTTGACATTTTCTCCTTAATCGAATATAGTGAATTTAAGTATAGTTAGCTTTTTGTTTCCCGCCGATTTATCCGCAGATAGGAGTTCCTGTTGGCGGTTTTTTTGTTTGTTTAGCGGGGCAGGCGTGTGATGAATCATATATTAGTAATATCGTTCACATTTTGCTTTTTGTCGATAGCACCGGCCGACCCGCCACAGCAGGCTTCTTCAATCAACTTCGGACCTGAAGAGATAATTAAAGCCAACGGCGGTGACATCAAGGTACCCGGCTACTCGGTGCCTTCGTTTGTGGACTGGAATAACGATGGATTGCGTGACCTTGTCATCGGTCAGGGAAGTGGTTCTTATCCACCGGGTAAGGTTCGTGTTTATCTCAATGTAGGAACCGAATCCAGCCCTCAGTTTACAGATTACTTTTTTGTACAATCCCAAGACGCCGACCTGACAGTCCCAGCCACGGGCTGTATGGGATGCTTTCCCCGCGTTGTCTATTGGGATTCGGACGACCGTAAAGACCTGCTTATGGGCCTGTCCGACGGAACTATTAAAATCTTTCTCAATATCAGCGACAACAACGAGCCTGCCTTTGACAGCGGCTCGGACGTCCAGACATTTTTGATTGATTCAGAAATCGACGTGCGAATCAATGTAGGGGCACGGGCAACGCCTGCGTTTCTGGATTGGGACATGGATGGCAAAACCGACCTGGTAACCGGTGCACTTGACGGCAAGATACACATCTTTCTGAATTGCGGCTGCAGTGACGAAGTTCCTCTTTTCTGGTCCTTTCAGCCGTCAGGAACATTCGTCCAGGAGGATGACCATGACCTGACTGTGCCGTCTCGGCGTTCCAGCCCTGTAATTTTCGATTTGGATCGTGACGGAAAGGCCGACCTGCTTACAGGCAACACCGATGGCCAATTGCTGTTCTACCGCAATCTTGGCCCCGATTACCTGCCAACTTTCTCAGGCTATTTGCCTGTCGAGTCCAATGACGTTCCAATCGACCTTGTCGGCTCTCCACGCTCCAGGCCGTCCGTCTGCTTCTGGACTGCTGATGGTTATCCTGATGTTCTCATCGGAGCTGGTGATGGAAAAGTGCATCTGTTCCAGGGCATACCAGAAATTTGCGACATAAACCTTGATGGCGATGTAGACTTCATCGACTTTGCCATGTTTGCTATTCACTGGCAGCAAAGTGACTCTAAAAAATTCAGCGAAGACTTCGACAAGCCCCTTAGGGACAAGCTCAGTCGAGCCGCTGACTTTACCAACGACGGCAAGATAAATATTGATGATTTACGCATGCTTGCGGAAAGTTGGCTCTCGTCTCGGCGAAGTGCCGAGCCGCAGCCGGAGAGGATACCTTAATCCCACAAAGAACAATCCCGAATAGGGTGCACTTAGCATTTGTAGATTAAAATGGTGCGATATTTCGCACCCTACATTTTTTTTGTCCATTCTTTTGTTTAACCTTTGTTTCACCTTAACTATCAATCGCATAAAAGGCGCGTACGTAAAGCGCGTACCTGTGGCAGTCCTAGGGACTCCTTACGGAGAGCTACGCGCTTTACGTATATTATGCGAACGCAAAAAAGATAATAGAGGTAGGGTGCGATGAATCGCACCAAGCTTACTGCGAAAGCCGGATTATTGGAAAATCCCGCAGGATACGCATATCGTTCATTGTTTGCGCTAATCGTTTCGTTTTAAGTTAAAATGGTGCGAGATTTCGCAGCTTACATTCTACTTTTAAAATTTTGTTCAATCTTCGCTGATACTTTGTAGAATTACA
>CAZRMQ010000011.1:0-31786 GCA_964601185.1 uncultured Pirellulales bacterium | reverse complement strand
ATTCTAAAGGCAACATATAGTATGTCAAAGAAAATTTTGCTGCGTAATATGGAGGAAAAACTCCTATTTAGCACGACGATCCTTTGACCTCCCGTAAGGGATGGCTTAGTCTACAGCTCAGGCCTGTCCTGCCTGTCCTGAGCGTAGCCGAAGGGAGCATGGCCGATGGGATGGATTTATCGTGGGATTCTCGCAGAGTTCTTCCTGCAAGGCAGGATTCTTTACAATCGTATAACGGTAATAGTGCGCAAAAAAAAGCCCCTGCGTGGTGAACGCAGAGGCCAACTCGGAAAGAAACTTACATAGCCCCCCCTAGGATATTATTCAAAATCCACTCATTAAATCCAGACGATATGTTAGCCTTCTGTTAATTTTTTCTTAACACGTCAGGCAGAGCTACAAAGTTATACTCAATTTTTCATCCATAGGCAGCCATGCTTAAGGCCGATATAACAAATTAAGTCTTGGTTTGCTTCCTCATCCGGCTGTATTAAAGTTTAACATAGAAATCACACAGAGGCAAATTGAGAAGCTGATTTTTTTTGTTTTTTTGGAGGTCGATGTCGCTGTGCCGGCGACAGCTAAACTTCTCAAATCCAAATGCCTGTGCTTATATTTCTTCAATCTTAGCTTTATTTTTTAGCTGGTCTACGAACTCATCGACAGCCATTTGGCGCATCCTGTCTGTAAGCTTCTCCACTATTTGTTTTTTTACTTCTTTAAGGCTGGTAATCGTCCCTGGTTTTCTTTCATAGACCTTTGCTATATGAAAGCCATAGCGAGTGCGAAAAATGTCACTTACTTCTCCAACATCCAGGTTAAAAATCACATCCTCAAACTCTTCTACATCCTCACCCTTTGTGAAATAATACGAAATGTTACCGCTGTTGGGATCGTCGGTATATTTATCAATAACCACTTCAAAGGGTGTGCCCTTCTCGATTTCGTCCTGGGCCTGTCTTATGGCGTTATGGGCGGCTGCTTCATCGTTCCGCCAGTTCACATATTTGACTATATGAGCTGCTCTGACCCGGTCGGAGCTTCTGAATTGCTCTTTATTTTCCTCATAGAACTTTTCAATCTCGGCCTGTGAAGGCTTAGGCAAATCCTTATAGAGCTCACTGAATCTTTGCTCGGTTTTTAATATGAGCTCTAAAACCTCTTTTAGTTTGTCATCGTCTTCGGCATCAAAATCTTCGTAGAGCTCTTGTTGGTTTTCGTATCTCTCTTTCAGCCCGTCTAAGATAGTCTCAAGATGGTCTATCGGTATTGCAGAATTGATATTTTTGATTTCATGTTTGAGCAGGATTCTTTCAATGACATTTTCTTTTGACCAGTCGAGAAGCTGAGTTTCCCGCTCTTTGGGGTCCATATCCACGAAGGCCTTTTCATAATCCGGTCTTAAGCGCTCCACTTCTTTTCTTATTAGCGAATCCTCAACTTTTTCACCGTTGATAATCAAGGCCATATCTCGTACCTCGTAAATGGTAACAGGTGATTGGAAATCGGTAATTATTTAACCAATTACCCGTTACTAATTACTAATTTTAACCGCGAGCTTTTGCGTACCAGTCCGGGTCCTGCGCCAGTTTTTCTTTAGCCTGCTCAGTGCACATAACAAAAGCCGGATGGGTGCTCTGCCAGGAGCGTTGTGTGAATGGGCTTTTTCGCATCTTTTCCACCTCATGGACAACCTCGTCGAAGTAGCTGCCGTAGATGTGCAGAGAATCGCTTATATCAACGTATCTGCCGACTTTCACTGGCTCGCCCCTTTTTTGCGATATCCGCTCGGCGATTACTCTTTGCAGGTCGGTTATCGCATAAACATTCATAAACCAGGCCTTGTAGAGGTCTCTGCTTCGCCAGTGTGTGTTCATATTAAGTGACAACTCTCCTGCCTCATTTGCGGCCAGTCTGCACCAGATTCGCTGAAGACAGGGTGGATGTTCCGTGCCCGGGTCTGCGGTCGGCATCCATGTTATTGCCTGGGCACGCCTGCTGTGGCCGGCTTGCGATAGGCAATCGACAATATACTGAATCTGATTAACTTTCTCGATACTCGATGATGTGCAGTATGAAAACAATCTTTCATGGTAGGTATATGTCCACTTGCCCGCAGCAGGATCTATCCAGTGGTCGTGAATGCCGTTGACCACCTCCTGCCGATAGGCCTCAAGCTCCTCAGGTCCGCCGGGAAAGTTTTTATGAATCCGTGGCTCAGTGAAAGGACCGTTGATGGTAATTATAACTGTGGCGTCTTTGCTTGGTGGGTCGTCAGGTTTATCGTACTGAGTTTTTACCTCGATACCATCTTCCCAGACAGCTAAAACTGCTTTTTCCCATGCCTCGGGCAGACAATCGGCAGTGATTGAGATGACGGGGATCATCCCATTGGTCATGGTCATCGTCGTATCGGCTCCACAATACGGGGCTCGGTGCCTCGCCTTGGTTTTATGAATCGACTGATATCCAGCTCCTGTTTCGTGATTTTATAGTTGAGGGCGTAGCGCTCCGAGATCTCTTCCAACATTTGCTTGGCCCGGAAGGCGTACCAGCTATCTGGCCAACGTTCCTCAATCTGTCGACAGGCTTTTACCATTAGGCCATACTGCAGGAAGGGCAGCCTGCCGAGGCTTCGTCCGGTAGTGGCCCAGGGCAGCAGCTCCTGTGCCCGAATGTCCTCTATTTCCTCAAGCGGCTTGAAATACAGCGTGGTCGGCTTTATGATATCGCTTGGTAGGAAGACACGGACAGTGCGTCCAGCGGGCTGGGTGGGAGCCTGAGCGGGCTGCTGTGCTGGCTGTGTCTGCGTTTCCGGTACTGGTTCCTGCGGTTGCTCGGCCTTCTGCTCGCCGACTCTTTTCGGTTCCTCAAGAAACTGCTTATCCCTATCGACCATGCCGTAGAATCCTTTCGGTTTCTCCGCCTGTTCAGACTGTGTTTGCCGTGCAGGAGCAGGTGTAGTCCTACCTGAGCGGAACTTCCCGATAACTACGATTATGGCCACCACAACAATTGCAACACCGGCTATTTTTAACCAAAGTGTATTCATTTTATCAGCCCCGGGATTTCAAACCCATATCAATTGAAGATTGATTATTGACGATTGAATACTTATAATCGATTTTAAACCTTAGCTCAGGTTTTTCAATAATAAAAAGCTAATAAACAACGGTCAATTTTAAATGTTTACAGGACTAATAGAGGCAATTTGCACAGTCAAATCCATCCGCCAAAGCGGTGGCGGCGCCACGCTGACCGTCGATTTGGGCGAACTGGGCCAAGACTCCAAAATCAGCGATAGTATCGCAATAAACGGCGTCTGCCTTACTGTCAGCGAACTTTCAGTAAATATTGCAACATTCCAATTAAGCGCTGAAACACTTAAAAAATCCGCTCTGGGCAGATTAAAATCCGGTTCCCCGGTCAATATTGAACGGGCCATGAAGGCTACCGACCGATTCGGCGGACATTTCGTGCAGGGCCATATCGACGGCACCGCAACTATTAAAGCGATTAAAAGGGCCGGCCAGTTTGCCGATATAGAATTCACAGCCGAGCCGGAACTGCTCGACCAGATGATAGTCAAAGGCTCAGTGGCAGTAGATGGAATCAGCCTGACAATAGCAAGCATGGATGACCATAGTTTCAGTGTGGCTATAATACCTGAAACGCTGAAAAGAACCACGTTAGGTATGGCTAAAGCCGGTGATATAGTGAATATCGAGACCGATATTATCGTAAAGACAATAAAAAAATATATAGACAAAATTATGCCGCAGAAACAATCATTGACAATAGAAAGATTAAAGCAGTTGGGTTTCTAAACACTAAAGAAAGACGAAAAATGACAAGGGCCCCGCGAAATCGCACTATAATACTAACTGACAAAGAGCGGGAAGACTATCGCCGTAAGTTATTAAATATAGATAATCCTCTCTCGCTGGGGCAAATATTGAACAAAGTTATCAACGCGGATATTTTTGAAGTAGCGGATTTGCTGCCCTCGCGGTTCGTGGACCTTCTCTTTATTGACCCGCCTTATAATTTAACAAAAACCTTCAATACTCGTTCTTTTAAACAAGCCTCGGTTACTCAATACATGACCTGGATGGAGTCCTGGCTGGAAAAGCTCATAAGATTGCTGAAACCCAGCGCATCAATATATATCTGCGGGGATTGGCGGTCTTCCTCGGCGATTTACTTACTCTGTGAAAAACACTTTATTGTCAGAAACAGAATAACCTTTGAAAGAGAAAAAGGACGAGGAGCCAAAAAGGACTGGAAACAAAACTGCGAGGACGTATGGTTCTGCACGGCCTCCAATGATTTCACCTTCAATGCAGATGCAGTAAAATTAAAAAGAAAAGTTTTAGCGCCCTATCGGCAAAACAGCATACCTAAAGACTGGACTGAGGAAGAGAACGGAAAATACAGGCTGACTTACCCCTCGAATATCTGGACGGATATTACAATCCCTTTCTGGTCGATGCCGGAAAATACGCTCCATCCGACACAGAAGCCGGAAAAGCTGCTTGCAAAGATTATTCTTGCCAGCTCAAACGAAGGGGACGTTGTCTTTGACCCATTCGCAGGTGTCGGAACAGCCGGTGTAGTTGCAAAGAAGCTAAAGAGAAAATTCGTTATGGCAGAGATAGACGAAGAGTATTGTCTTTATGCCGAGAAAAGATTGCAAATGGCGGAGAAAGACTCTACCATTCAGGGATACTATGATGGTGTTTTTTGGGAAAGAAACACGCTGAATAATACCAGGAGTAGCACCCCGAGAAGCAGAAAAAACGCATCTCCGCAATCCGTGCTTGTTGGCGCCTAAAAAGCTAACGAAGATATGATTAAAAGTAACAACCACAATTCGATATTTAGTCAGCCGGTCATCGGCGTAACGATGGGCGAAGCCGCTGGTATTGGTCCGGAGGTGATTGTAAAGGCACTGGCTGACCCTGGCATACGCCGTGCTGCAAAATTCATCGTCTTCGGCATGAACGAGCAGCTTTGCTACGCGGCTGATAAAGCGGAAATCGAGCCTTTCTGGGTCCGGCACCAGCATGAAAAAATCAGCAGAGATTATCCATGTAAAGTTAGCGTGGCTGATTACGATGAATATTCAGTTCCGCCCTGGATAAAAGGTCCCAGTAAAGTTGCCGGCGAGGCTTCAATAAGGTTCTGCCTCGATGCGATCCAGGCCGCTCAAGACGGCATAATAGATGCGATAGTAACCGCACCGATCAGTAAGACCGGTTGGAAGCTGGCCGAGGCTGAATGGCCGGGACACACCGAAATGTTCGCCAAACACTGCAAGTCCCCCCGTAAAGCTATGATGTTTGTTAGCGGGCCGCTAAAATTAGCCCTTGCCACCATCCATGAGGCACTATTTGAAGTGCGGCACAAATTCACCATCGGTTGCGTCTTCGAGCCAATAGATTTGTTAAATGACGCATTGAAAGAGTACTTTGGTCTGGAAAATCCCAAGATCGGCGTAGCTGCGCTGAACCCGCATGCAGGAGAGTCCGGCCAGTTCGGTGACGAAGAGCAGCGCATAATATCACCCGCTATCTTGCTGGCGCAGGAGCAGGGAATAAACTGTCACGGCCCCTTTCCAGCCGACACACTCTTTTTGCGGGCCAGCCGAGGCGAATTCGACGGCGTCGTCGCAATGTATCACGACCAGGGCATGATACCCGTTAAGCTGCTCGATTTCGAAAATGCGGTTAACATCACTATAGGCATACCAATAATAAGAACTTCACCGGCTCACGGAACAGCCTTCGATATTGCAGGGCGAAACCTTGCCAATCCGAGTGGCATGAAAGCTGCCATCACTACTGCTATAAATATGGCAACAATGAAAAAGAATTTAGAATTGAAAATTCAGAATTTAGAAACGTAATTCTGTAGGTGCAAACTAAACGACAAATCCAGCAGCTACTTACACCGGCAGGCATTCGGCCGAATAAACGGCTCGGCCAGCACTTCTTAATCGACCTGAATCTGATGCGTTTGCTCATAGGGTCCGCGAACATCCAAAAAAACGATGTCGTATTAGAGGTCGGCTGTGCCACAGGCTCTTTGACCGAAGGCCTGGCTCAGCACGCGGGAAAAGTTATAGCTGTTGAGCTTGATAAAACCCTTGCTGAGATTGCAAAAAGACAACTCGCAAAAACCAAAAATGTTGAGATTCTCAACACCGATATCCTGGAAAATAAAAATACCATCAGTCGAACCACAATAAAAGCGATTGAAATAGCGCACAAAAAACTTGCCGGCAGAATCCTGTTAGTAGCAAATCTGCCTTATAACGTTGCTTCGCCAGTGATGCTGGACCTGGTTAAAGGCCCGGCAATAGTTGATGCTATGTATGTCACGGTACAGAAAGAGGTCGCCGAGCGAATGACAGCTTCATCCGGCAGCAGTGACTATGGCACATTGAGCATACACCTTGGTGCAATCGGCGAGGTAAAAACAATCAGGACTCTTAAGCCGACAGCCTTCTGGCCTGCTCCACAGGTTGATTCAGCGATGGTCGGCTTTGTCCGCCAAAAAGAAAAGGTAAGCAGGATTAAAGATATGTCACTATTCAGCGAAACCGTAAAACTCTTTATGAGTCATCGCCGTAAGATGCTAAAATCCTGCATAAAATCCGCCAGCGGCAGACTTGCAGAAATAAACTGGCCGGAAATTTTTGAAAGGTGCTCCATCAATTCCACCTGGCGTCCCGAGCAGCTTTTGCCACAGGATTATGTTACTATCTCGAACTCATGCTGTTAATCTGTCAACTGATTATGCGAGCCTTCCTTATTATTCCTGCGGCAGTTTGGCCAAGTCCTCATCGGAGCCGGCTACCATTAAAATATCGTCCTTGTAAATGACGGTGCCGGGCATCGGAACGTTTATAATCGAGCCTTTTTCGCTTTTACCGGCTTTACTATCTTCGCCCCGCTTTATCAAAACGAGGTTCACACTATATTTTTGCCGCAATTGCAAATCCATAACCGTTCTGCCATCGAAGCTGGCGGGTGCCTTTATTCGGGCAAGACTATAACCCGGTGCAAAGTCCATCTTCTCTCCAATTTGCGGAGCGATAAGCTTATACGCCCATCTCTGAGCAGACTCAATTTCGGGATAAATAACATCGGTAGCACCGACTTTGGAAAAAACCTCACCCGCCAAAAGGCTTTCCGCCCTGGCGTAGATTTGCTTTACTCCCATCTGCTTTAGATTTACCACCGTCAGCACGGCGGATTCGAATCCCTGTCCTGTGCCCTGGCCTATACCTACAATCGCCACGTCAACCTTACCGATGCCCTGAGCTTTTAGAGCCTCTTCGTCGGTGCTGTCGAGACGTACAGCGTGACTTACCTGGTCGCGAATAAGCTCAATCACTTCTCTATCTTTGTCAATGGTAATTACCTCGGCACCGCTCATCGCCAAAGCAACCGCCAGCTTCTGTCCGAATCTACCCAATCCTATTATTGCAAACCGTCTCATAACATCACCTTAAAAATAAAAGTTCAAAAATAAAAAATTAAAATTGTGGAGTCCCTAAGGGACGACTTCCTTAATTTTGCATTTTACATTTTAATTTTTGAATTTCATCCTACGATTATTGCCTCTTCAGGATAGCTATATCGAGCCGGTTTCTGATTAAAAGTCACTGCTGCCAGCAACGTTAACGGTCCCAGTCTGCCGATAAGCATTACTGCTATAATAATCAACTTACCTGCTCCTGTCAAAGAAGGAGTTATACCAGCCGTCAAGCCGACAGTACCTAAGGCAGAAGTCGCTTCGAACATAATATCCAGCATGGTAAAGTTGCTCTTATTGCTACTTTCTGTTATGCTTAGTGCAAACGTAGCAAAGAATAGAACAGCCATAAAAAGCACCGTTATAGTAACTGCTCTACCCACAACAACCAACCTGATAGAGCGCCCGAACATCTCAACCGTCTCCCGTTTTCGCAAAGACGCAATAACACTCATAATTATTACTACAAAGGTTGCTGTCTTGATACCACCAGCGGTAGAGCCTGGCGAACCTCCGATGAACATTAGCAAAATCAAAACGAACTTGCTCGATGGCGATAACGCTTTAATATCAACCGTATTAAAACCAGCGGTTCTGGCGGTAATCGACTGGAAAAGTGCACCAAGAAATCCCACCTTCTGAGAAGACTCACCTCGGCCTGCATAACGTTCAAATAAAAGAATTGCCAGCATTCCTACAACTATTAACAAAGCGCTTACACTAAGAATAATTTTAGTTTGTAACTGCATTCTCCTGGGAACCTCTATGGGTACAACATACCGCCTTCGGAATAGTTTTCTAAAGAAGCGTTTTATCCGATCGGCACTGATGTTAGCCAGATTATAAAGCACGCCAAATCCAAGCCCTCCTAAAATTATAAGCGGACAAATCACCACATAAACCTGCCAGCATCTGTTATAACCAATAAGGCTGTCACTAAATAAGCCGAAGCCCGCGTTGCAGAAAGCGCTTATAGAATGAAATATACTGTAAAACCACTGCTGAACAACCGAAGGCGGATTACCTGCCCAACCCGGCACATCGTCCCACATCCTGAAAAGACTGACGGCACCAACAGCTTCGATAAGTATCGTGCCAACGAAAATGAACAATATCATATTTCCAATCTGACTTAGCGTCCGCGCACTAAGCAAGTCCTGCATCGCAACGGATCCTCGCAGACCCAGAGCTTGACCCAACAGCAATGCAAAGACCACACCGAAAATAACTATTCCTAAACCACCGAGCTGAATTAACACCAAAATGATTATCTGCCCCATCAGGCTAAAGTCCTGCCCCGTATCCCTTACTATAAGGCCGGTAACACATGTGGCACTGGTTGCTGTAAACAGGGCATCGATAAAGCCTGCTCTTTGCTCGGTAGAAGCCCTCGGCAGCATGAGCAAACCCGCGCCGGCAACAATAAGAATTAGAAAGCTGGCTATTAACGTACGTGTCGGATTTTTACCTGTTGCAGCCAGCCCTACAGAGGTGATACAAATCTTAATAAACACCTCAATAATAAGATAAATGCCAACTGCGAAATGTCTGACCTTGCCCGGCTCAACCTCGCCAAACCAGTGACCCGAACCTAAAATGACTGTTAAAAATATTGCAAGAAGCGGTATCTCAAACCAGTTAGCGACTATGTAATCTCTCTTTGATACTGCGTTTTGAAACCGGATTATCTTGTCGGCGAGAAAAATAAAAAATAGGCCGAGCTGGATTTTAAACAGGATATGCGCCGGCAATAGCGGCTCACGGAAACCAAACAGAATCACAAAGGACGCCACCACCATTGCTGAGGTTATAACCTTTGTGACGAATATTGTCTTCTCCAGTTGCTTATTTTTGTA
Organism: uncultured Pirellulales bacterium; assembly: GCA_964601185.1. Classification (GTDB taxonomy): domain Bacteria; phylum Planctomycetota; class Phycisphaerae; order Sedimentisphaerales; family Anaerobacaceae; genus CAZRMQ01. Next base: position 22,388 of record CAZRMQ010000011.1, on the reverse strand, counting down.
ATAGATGCGCATAGATTATTGTTTCCGTATTATCATATCGATCTTATAAGAGTAAGCCAATTCTTTGAGAACTATACAGCTACATCATGGGCAATTTCATTATCATCCTGCAAAGGCTTGGCGGATAGAGCTATTGCAAATGTAAGAGGCCCTAATCGCCCGACAAACATAAGACCGCATATTATTATTTTTCCAAGCTCAGAAAGAGCAGAGGTAATTCCTGTGCTTAAGCCTACGGTTCCCAAAGCCGAAGCTGCCTCGAAGAAAATGTCTCTAAATGAGGTTTTCTCTGTCAATGTAAGTACATAAATTCCGAGAATAAGTACGAAAAGGTAAAATCCGATATTAGCCATTGCAGCTTGTACCCTTCTTTGAGGAATCACTCTGCCGAGAAACCGAACTTTTGTATCGCCTCTTAATGCGCTTCGTATTATTCCAACAAGAGCCGTAAAGCTTGTAATCTTTATTCCACCACCGGTTCCCGAGGGAGAAGCTCCAATAATCATAAGAAGCAATAAAATAACCAAAGAAGACGTAGCGATCGAACCGATAGGTATACTATTGAAACCCACTGTAGTCATAGCAGTCATAGCTTGAAATACAGAAGTCATAATACGGGTTTCAGGATTCATAGTCTTAAGCATTGGCTCTGTAAAAAAGAACAGAAATGTACCTATAACAAGGAGAGCAAACGACATTCTTAGAATAATGTTACTGGTGAGAGTAATATGATGAATTTTTCCTGTTATCCTTCTCCATATATCTACCAAAACGATAAAACCGATAGCTCCGGTAAAGCTAAGAAGACCGACAACGGCATTTAACCAAAAATTGCCGGAAAAAGATTCCATGCTATTATTAAAAAGGCTGAACCCCGCCGTGCAGAACGAAGAGACACTATGGAACACGCTGTTCCAAAAAGGATTTTTAACTCCCGCCGAACGAAAAATAGCATAGAGAGCTGCTGCTCCTATGAGTTCCACGATAATTGTGAAAATAATTACGCTGCGAATGAACTTATCAATCCTGAATTCTTTGGGCAAACTAAAAACATTTTTTGAAATCCCCTCCCTAAGGTCAGACAGCCTCCCGCCTCTCGACAAAACAACAAAAGATCCAAAAGTCATATAGCCGATCCCGCCAAGCTCGATTAATAAAAGAATTACAATCTGTCCGAAAAGCGTATAGTGCTCTGAAACATCCACTGTCGCTAATCCGGTTGTAGAAAGCGCTGAAACTGTAGTAAACAGATTGTCCAGGCTATAGACGTGAGAGCCTCGGTGTGACAAAGACAGACACAAAATTAACCACCCAACCAGAATATAAGACAAATATCCTAAAGTAACCAAGCGTACCGGCGAAATCGAGCTCAAGAAACGAACAAGGCCGCTATCCGGCTTCATAGTCAAATCCCTTTTATGTAAGATAACCGAGATACGTGATATCGGCTACAGCTATAAATATCCTAACAACTCCGGATTTAAGCCCTTTATTTTAACAAGTCCTGAATAAAGATACAGCTTTTCTTTTGACTCGCTAAGCCACATCCGCTAATCCAAGTGTATCGCTGAACTTAGCTATCAGTGCCTGACGGATATTCTTGTGCTCGGCCTTAGTCAACATCGGGTCCTGTGAAACCAACTCGAATGCTTTTCTTCTGGCTAAAACCAGCAGGTCAAAGTCATCAATGATATTTGCAATCTTCAGGTCCGGCAGCCCGTGCTGGCGAGTGCTGAAAAGCTCCCCAGGCCCGCGCAGCCGCAAATCCTGCTCAGCTATCTCAAAGCCGTCGTTGCATCTGGTCATTACTTCAAGCCTGCTTTTTGCTACTTCGTTATCGGTCTCGGCAAACAGCAGACAATATGATTTTGCTGTTCCTCTGCCGATGCGTCCTCGTAGCTGATGAAGCTGCGCCAGACCAAATCTATCCGCTCCTTCTATAACCATTATTGTTGCATTCGGAACATCCACTCCCACCTCTATAACTATAGTAGAAACAAGCACATCAATTTTGCCTTTCCTGAACTCGGCCATAATTTCATGCTTCTTTGCCGATGGCATCTGGCCGTGCAGAAGCCCGACAGTAAATTCCGGAAAAACCTGCTTGGATAGTTCCTTCCAGCCCTCTGTAGCTGCTTTAACTTCACCTTCATCTTCGATTGCGGAAATTCGTGGACAGACAAAAAATGCCTGTTTCTTAGCCTTTAGGCGTTCGCGGATAAAATCGTATGCCTTTTGGCGATCATGTCGATCGACCCAGCGAGTAATCACGGTACCTCTGCCCGGCGGTGAATGTTTGATAACAGAAATATCCAAATCGCCGAACGCGGTCATTGCCAAAGTTCTGGGAATGGGTGTAGCCGTCATAACAAGGCAATGGGGGGCAGTTCCCTTCCGCAATTGTGCTCGCTGATGCACACCGAATTTATGCTGTTCATCAATCACTACTAAGCCGAGCTTGTCAAATTCCACATCCTTTTGCAGCAAGGAATGCGTTCCTACGACAATATCAATTGTCCCACGTTTTATTTGGCCTAAAAGCTGCGTCCTTTTTTTGCCGGTCAATCCACCAGTCAGCAAAACCCTCTTGACATTGCTTTTTTTCAGATACCTTTCAATACTTAGAAAATGCTGACCAGCCAAAATCTCAGTTGGTGCCATAATAGCCACTTGTGTGCTGTTGGCAACCGCTAATAAAGCTGCATAAAGAGCCACAACTGTTTTGCCCGAGCCAACATCACCTTGTAAGAGCCGATTCATCGGCTTCGAGCCGCGCATATCCGCAACAATTTCAGCAATACAGGCGTTTTGGTCTTCGGTGAGCAAAAACGGAAAACGCCTTCTTATTCGCCTGTCGATTTCTTCGCTGTAAATACAGGCCGTCGCGGATGAAAAATGCTGAACTTTGTATCGACGCAGTGCCAATCCAAGCTGCATTAGAAACAGCTCATCGTATTTTAATCTGCGTTTTGCCTGGGCCAGTTTCCTTTCGTCCGGAGGCGAATGTATCCAGGTAAAAGCGTCACTTCTCTTAACCAGATTTGCCTCCTTAAGAAAGCTTCGGCCATAGAACTCGGAGACAAGCTCAGCCAAATTATCAATCAAGGGTCTGATTATTTTTTTAATTTGCGTGCTGCTCAATTGATTGCTTGCAGGATATACACCACCGCTGAAATACTCAACTCCCGCTTGCGCTGAGACAAACTTTGGATTAGTTAATTGCAATTGGTGCTTATATAAAGTGACTTTGCCGGAAGCGATAATTATCTGTCCCGGCTGTAACTGGTCGCGGAGATAACCGCCGTGAAACCATACGATTCTGCAAACGCCGGTCTCATCACTGATTATAGCCTCGAATAGCGGCTGTCTGCGATAGCTTTGATAATCTGTTGACTCAATCAGGCCTATGATGGTTGCGGTTTGGCCGGGCTTAATTTGGCTTATTTTCGATACTGCTGGGGCAAAATTCCAGTCGCGCGGAAAGTATTCTAACAGGTCTGCAACCGTATGCACGCCCAATTGGGCAAAGACCGAGGCCCTGACCGGCCCCACACCTTTGAGATACTGAACCGGCATCGACAGATTAAAATTAGCCTGTTTTGCTTCGTCTTTCGACAATCTTACAATCGTTCTATCTTTTCTCGTATATTTATGTTCCATTTAGGGTAAGCACTCTTTGGTGAAACTATTTGAAATTTACTATTTAAAATTCTGAAAAAAGCTATTTTTTATTTGACTTGTGGCTATCTTTAAGCGATAATTTAATTAGCGACTGTAAGTGGCCGCCTATGGGCGACCCACCCTACGGGGGCAGCCGCTCTTTTTATTTTATATAGTAGCTTTTGACCCATTCGAGAATATCTACAACACTTGAGCCAATACCTGTTGAAATAATCTTTTTGATTCTAACAAAAGTTTGCTTATCAATCTCGCTTACTCGTAGCCCTAATTTATTTTCTTCATATTTACGAATATAATAAGCAACCAAATCTATCAATTGCAAAGGAAAGCTCTTAGATGAATCAATAAAGAATCCCTTTTCGATAATATTACTTGTTTTAACAATTGATTTAGGATCTAATCGAAGAGTTAGTAAGGATCGCTCGACATCATTTAAAGTTTCTTTCTGTTCGTCAAAAATAAACATACCCAATTCATTACCGGCTTTTTTTCGCAGATAATTATCCACTTCCATGCACACAAAAGGCAGGGCCATTATATAGGGATTAACTTTGATACCAGATCCGTACTCCTTTTCACAAAATACTTCAAATTTCGATTTGATTATTCGCCTGTAAATTACTGCTATTTCGTTGTCTATGAGCAATTGTAGCATTTTGTCACGAAAAGATAATTGTTGCTCAAAGCTTAGATTCCCAAATATTCCTCGACCAGCTTTAAGGTCTTTTGCTTGGACTTCAAATTTACTGGGCAAAGGGTCTCCGAAATACTCTCTTGCTATATTGAGAAAAAGCCTTTCTAATACGAACCATTTTAATTCGGGCAAGATCATCGCAGCCAAAATAAATATAGGTTGCTGCGGGTCCTTTAAATTAAGGCCTGTGTTTCCTGATTCGTCTATATAAACAAGGTTCATTCTAATATTTTCCTTTAGAATAATATTATCAAAACATTTCTTTAGCAGCAACCATGATATCGACATGCCGGTTCAGAGAAATTGCTAACTAAAATAAAAGTTTTACAGCCGCAGCAACGGCCAAAATCTGCACAACGACATTAAATGCTCTTTGCGGGATTCGTCTCAGGACCAATATTCCCAACACCGCCCCCACCGCGATAAATGGCAACATCATTAAATCAAGCTTAACAGATTCCACAGACATCAATTGCAGGCTGGCGCTGAACGGCACCTTTAGCCAGTTTATAATGAAAAAGAACCACGCGCTCGTCCCCACAAACTCAATCTTGGGCAGCCTCATAGCCAGCAGATAAATAATCATAACCGGCCCAGCAGCATTGGCCATCATTGTTGTAACACCGGCCAGGAAACCAAGCCCCACGGCAAACCACCATTGCCTCGGAACCGGCGCATCCTCACCTCTAATCTTAGTACGCCAGTAGTTGATGGCCAACATCGCCAGAACTATAATTCCTATTATGGGCTTGAGCTGCTCATTGGTAACCACCTTCAGCCCGTAGTATCCAGCTATAATGCCGACAAAAGTAGCAGGCAGAAGCCGAAGAACATGGCGCCAGTTAGCGTTATGGCGGTAATAGCTTGCAGCAAACAAATCCGCTAATATCAAGATTCCCAGCAGTACACCTACCGAGCTGCGTGCAGGCAGAACACCAGCCATTAAAGGCACTACGAGAATGCCAAAGCCGGGAATACCTGTCTTGGCAATTCCCACTAAAACCGCACATAATACAATAACAATCCAGCCGGTCAGGTTCAGGTCAAACATACATTATCTAAGTATTTAGCCCCCAAATTTGTATATGTTTAGCCAGATATGTAATACACGGCCATCCCCAAGCTTGGACTCCGCTTCACGGAAGTCCAGCGCTTGAGGCTTCCACACATTCTTCAATTCTATTGGGTGGCAGCCTCAAAGCCGAAGGCTTTGGGGATGGTTTTTCCCCTGGCTAAACACGTACCCAAATTTATTTGGGCGTTTATTATATTGTTCCACAACCCTTAAAATTGACTCTCTGGTCGAGACTGTTATAATACAATGGACAATAAGCAATTTTCAGAGTTTAGAAAGGAAACAAAATGAAAATCAAGAAGATTCTTTTTTATTTATTGGCCGGCCTTTTAGGAGGCTGCATACCCGTTATGTCGCTGCACCCGCTTTTCACGGAAGAAAATCTGGTATTCGAGGAAAAACTGCTCGGCACATGGGTTGATGACCCCAATAGTCCCGAAACTACGTGGGAATTCAGACGTTTTGATGAACCAGGAGAGGCAAACGAGATAGCATATAAATTGCTGTTTTCCGATAACGAGGGCCAAAAAGGCTCGTTTATCGCCCACCTGGTAAAGCTGGACAATAAACTCTTTTTAGACGCTTATCCAAGTGAAGTGCCGTGGGAACCGAAGGACCCAAACCAAGTCCAGTGGCTTTACAACACTCTTTTTCTAATACCTGCTCATACGTTCCTGAAGATAGATTCCATCGAACCACAGTTAAAGATGCATTGGACCACCGAGGACAAGATGGAGGAAATGCTCAAAGAAAATCCAGACGCCGTAAAGCATACATCGGTCGAAGATAGACTTGTTTTGACAGCATCGACGAAAGAGCTTCAGGCATTTGTGCTCAAGTATGCAGATGACGAAAGAGTATTTCCAGCAGAAGCCATCTTGACTCGCTCAAAAACAGGTAACAGGTAGGCTGTGCCTACCATTGCTTATAAGCAGTAGTGTTATGGCTAATAAAGAAAAGCTTGACCAGCCGTCACATAAGGAAGAAGGTTCACCAGCCGAGCCGCGGCGCTATCTGGTGAATGTAGACTCTATTTCCACGAATCAGCTCTTTACAGATTGCTTAGTTATTGGAGCTGGTATAGCCGGTCTTCGTGCCGCTATTGAAGCAACTGATCCTCGCTCAAATCGCGGATGCAATGTCATTATCGTCTGCAAAGGCACTATCCAGGACAGCAATACATGGCAGGCCCAGGGTGGAATTGCCTCTGTGCTCGATAAAGAAGACTCGTTTGAATCACACACAGCAGATACGCTTACCACCGGCTGCGGTATAAGCAATAAGAAAATTGTCGAATCAGTTGTTCGCCAGGGCCCAGAGCTGATAAAGCAACTGCTTCAATGGGGTGCTACATTCGATCTGATTGACGGCCATATTGCTATGACACTCGAAGGCGGCCACAGCCGCCCTCGCATCGCTCACGCCCACGGCGATGAAACAGGACGTGTAATTGCAGAGACACTCATAGAAAAAGTAAGACAAAATCCGAATATAAAGGTAATAGAAAATTTCTTCGCCATTGATCTGCTTACCGAAGACAATAAATGCACCGGAATCATCGGCTACGATAAGCACAGAGGCCTACAAATCATCTGGTCAGCAGATATTATCTTAGCCACCGGCGGGGCGGGACAGCTCTATCGCGAAACCACCAATCCGGAAACCGCAACAGGTGACGGCATCGCAATGACTTATCGAGCGGGAGCTATATTACGAGATTTAGAATTCGTGCAGTTTCATCCGACAACTCTCTATGTGGCAGGCGCTTCGCGAGCCTTGATAACAGAAACACTCCGTGGTGAAGGAGCGGTACTTTTGGACAGCAATGGCCGGCGTTTTATGAAAGAGTATCACGAGGCTGCGGAGCTTGCACCGCGTGACGTTGTAAGCCGTGCTATCCTGGCCCAAATGCTCAAAACCGGCTCTACTCATGTCTATCTGGATGTCCGCCACTTTGATAAGGCATATTTTACAAAAAGATTTCCAATGATTAGCGAGTTGTGCGAAAGCTTTAACATAGACGTCAGCCGGAACCTGATTCCAGTCCGGCCAAGTGCACATTATATGATAGGTGGTGTTAATACTGACATGAAAGCTGCAACAAGCATAAAAAATCTTTATGCCTGCGGTGAGGCAGCATCCACCGGTCTGCACGGCGCAAACCGGCTCGGCAGCAATTCTTTGCTCGAAGGGCTGGTCTTTGGTAAAATAGCCGGCCAAAACGTCTCACAAGGTACTAAAACCACTGCCGCACATATAAGGCGCTCACCGATAAGATATCGAATCCCGCATTCAGATCGCACCCGTTTGGATACTGCCGACGTAAGGAACTCGCTTAGAGCTCTTATGTGGCGAAATGTCGGAATCACCCGAAAGGCCCAGCCACTCAAAGAGGCTGAGGAGATTATCAGGTTCTGGCAGCGCTACGTAATGGACAAAGTCTTTGATTCGCCGGCAGGCTGGGAATGTCAGAATATGCTCACAGTCTCTTTGCTTATAATTCGTGCCGCCCTGGAGCGGGCGGAAAGCCGGGGCGTTCACTTCAGAAGCGACTTCCCTGAGACCGATGACGAGCACTTCAAAAAACACATAGAAATATTAAAAGGTGTGTAATCAATCCCGATACATCAGGATTTAGCCCCGCAGTTTACTGCGGTACGCGTTTAGCCAAGGGAAAAAACCATCCCCAATCCGTATAAAGCCGGATTGAGGCTGCCACCCAACAAAAGTAATAAATAAAGAGTGGCAGCCCCAAGCGAAGGACTCCGGCAATGTTGTAGTCCGAGCTTGGGGGTGGCCTTCGACAATATATGGCTAAACACATACTTACTGCGGGGGCTTCAGGCAGTATCCGCCTGGCCACAAATCTAAAAAATGGTGGAAAGCAGAGCATATTTATATTATAATTATTTACGATATTTGAAGTGATTTGAAAGAGTGGGTCGGGCAGTCGCCCCCGCCGTTTTGCTTCGCAAAAGCGAAGCTGCGGGGGAGGAAAGTCCGAGCAGGACAGGGCAACGGTGGTGGCTAACAGCCACCGGTTCACCTTCGGTGGACCAGGGAAAGTGCCACAGAAAATACACAGCCCCCGCGCTTTCTTGCGAAAGCAAGAGCGGGGGCAATGGTGAAATGGTGCGGTAAGAGCGCACCGCGGAGCCGGTGACGGCTTCGGCAGGGCAAACCCCACCGCCTGCAAGACCAAGTAGCTGGTAACTCGGCCCGGGTGTGAGTTCGCCATCGGCAGACTCAGCCAGCGGGTAGGTCGCTTCTCGATTCTTCGGGAGAGCCAACTGGTAACAGTTGGTCAAGATAAATGACTGCCGCCTGTCACTTTCGACGGGACACAGAACTCGGCTTACAGACCCACTCTTTTGTTGTGTGATATATAATCAAATATAAAAACCCCCAAATAAACTTGTTTGACGACAGTCAAGATTTGGGGGCTAAATATTTTACAGCTTCGAACCTTCCGCTGCTTCAAACTTATCTTTGAAATATCCTAATTTGATTTTAACCGTGACGACACTGCCATCAACGGTCATTCGAATTTTGCCTTTGTCAAAACTTATATGATCGAACTGAACACCGCTTTCGTCACTCAGGTTCTTTGCCATCGCAGGGGATTTATCCAACTCAAGCAAAACAGTTTTAAATATCTGATTCAGGAACATACTGGAGACGGCGAGCTTCTGATTACCCTTGCCTGGATCATCGGCCGGAACCTTACCAAGCTCATCGGTGTCTTTGCGAAGACTCTCCGCAACCTGCTTTAGTATTGCTATTTGCTTTTCTTCTTCAGTCATATAAGGTTTTGTGAGCACTTCTGACGGCAATATGATTTGGCTGTCAAAAATAAGACCTTTGCCAGGGGGAATTAAAAAACTTCCATATTGAGACAATGAAGACCCTGCCTTTTCATCTACCAAGTAAAAATATTTCCGCTCTGCTGTCATATTTTGCTTATTGAAGGCAACCATAGTGAACCAGGTTTTGTAACCACTTTTACTCTGCCCTACCAATGCGACAGCATTGTCACTTTGACTAAGCAATTCAGTAGAATCCGGTTCAAGCTCATATACTGGTTTATTAAACATTCCCAGCACGCTGAGACTGCTTGTAACCTTTAGTCTTATTCTGTTGTAAGATGTGGAAAGCTGCTCATAAGAAACTTCTCGCGGCTGATTGTATTGAACAGCAGAACAACTATATAAAGCCCCGCACAAAATAGCCAAAAGCAGAAATCCCAAAATTAGAAATCGAGGAACGATATGGGGTCTAAATCGATTTCTCATTTCTTTATTACCTCTGGAACGGAAGACGGACTACAGAAGACAGAAATTCTGTCATCTGTTCTCTGCTCTCTGCTCTTTTAGACTTCTTTGGCGTTGATCCACTTCATCATTTTGCGCAAGTCTCTGCCAACCTTTTCGAGCTGGCAATTGTAGTCTTTTTCATATAATTGTTTAAATTTCTTAAGTCCGGACTGATACTCATTCACCCACTCTTTGGCAAACTGGCCGGATGTCACCTCAGACAGGATTTTTTTCATTTCAGCTTTGGTTTGGTCGTTGATAATTCTCGGGCCACGGGTTAAGTCGCCGTATTCAGCAGTGTTTGATATGCTGTATCTCATATAGCTAAGGCCGCCCTGATACATAAGGTCAACAATCAATTTTACCTCATGCATACATTCAAAGTAAGCGATCTCGGGCTGATAACCTGCTTCGACCAGCGTTTCAAAGCCGGCTTTAATAAGCGCTGTAAGTCCGCCGCATAGAACGCACTGCTCGCCGAAAAGGTCCGTCTCGGTCTCTTCCTTAAACGTTGTTTCAATGATGCCGGCTCGCGCTCCGCCGATTCCATTCGCCCAGGCTAAGGCAATATCCTTGGCGTTATCGGTTGCATCCTGCTGAATTGCTACCAGGTTTGCCACACCACCACCCTTTTCGAACTCGCTGCGAACAAGATGTCCCGGGCCCTTCGGAGCGATCATAACCACGTTCACATCCTTCGGTGGTACGATGTACTTGAAATGAATATTAAAGCCGTGACAAAAACCGAGAGTTTGTCCGGCTGCCAGATTCGGTTCGATTTCGTCTTTATATATTTTAGCCTGGAGCTCGTCCGGTATCGTCATGATAATAAGTGTAGCGTCGTTTATTGCGGTTTTTATATCAGTCGGTTGAAAGCCGTGCTCCACCGCAAGTTTGTAATTGTTGGTTTCTTTTAATTCAGCCACCGCTACTTCGATGCCGCTGTCGCGCAGGTTCAAGCTGTGCGCATGGCCTTGACTGCCGTAACCGATAACCGCTACTTTCTTGCCCTTTAATGCGTCTATTGGAGCATCTTTTTCATAATGAATTTTTGCTGCCATAGTCTTAATTCTCCTTATCTTCCTTTAACTACACTGCTTTCGATTACACAATTGCACCCCGAGCGCATATTATACGTAAAGCTCTCTGTCAGGCAAGGAATAAAAAAAACCGGTAAAACCGGGGGCTAAATAATTATTTTGGGATATTCGATAGACAAACTCAGTCTGCTTCGGCCTTTGCCTGCCTCGGCATCGCAATTGTTCCGGTTCTGGCCACGTTTTTGATGCCGTAAGGCCTGCATACTTCGATGAAAGCTTCGATCTTAGACTCGGGTCCACTTATCTCAATCATTAGCGACCTTTGGCTTATATCCACGACTTTACCCCGGAACATCTCTATCATCGAGAAAATTTCGGGCCGTTTGTCAGGCGAGGCCGAAACCGTTATCAGCATCAAATCGCGGGCTACAACCGGCTCGCCCACAAAATCCTGAACCTTAACAACCGGAATAATCTTAGCTAACTGCTTTCGGACCTGCTCAACGACCCGGTCATCACCGACTACAACAAGAGTCATTCGGCTCAAGTCCGGGTCCTCGGTTCTGCCGACAACCAATGAGTCAATATTGAATCCACGAGCGGCAAACATACCCGCAACATGGGCCAGAACGCCGGGTTTATTTTCGACTAATGCACTGATTATATGTTTCATTTTCGTTCCTCGTATTTCGTAGCGCGTATTGCGTAGTACGCACGACGCATCACGCAATACACACGACGAATTTTATGCCATGCTTTCCAATATATCAAGGCCGTCCATTTCATTCAGACTCTTGCCCGCAGCCACCATTGGCCAGACATTTTCCTCTCGGGTAATCCTAAAGTCAACAACGCAAGGTTTCTTCTCAGCCAGCATTTGCTCGATAGCCTTGGAAACATCCGCTTTTTTATCAACAGTAATGCCGACCGCGCCAATGGCTTGTGCCACAGTGGCATAATCAGGATTGATCAGCGAGCTGTTGGAATAGCGTTTATTGTAGAAAAGCTCCTGCCACTGCCGAACCATTCCCATGTACCCATTGTCCAAGATACAAACCTTTATAGGCAAATTGTACTGAACTGCTGTTGCAAGCTCGGTCATCGTCATATTAAAACTGTGGTCGCCGTCGATATCGATGACGGTGGCGTCGGGCTTGGCTACCTGAGCACCTATGGCGGCGGGCAGACCAAAACCCATAGTGCCAAGACCGCCAGAGCTTATAAGCTGTCGCGGCTTGATGAAGCGATAGAACTGAGCAGCCCACATCTGATTCTGGCCGACGCCCGTTGTAACAATCGCCTCGCTTTTAGTCTGGCGGCAAAGCTCCTCAATGACATACTGGGGTTTAACCGCTGTTGCTTTTCGATCATAACTGAAGGGATATTTTTTCTTCCACTCGGCGATCTTCTCAAACCACGATTTTCTCTCACGGAACTCGGCTTCTTTCGTCAGTTCAACCAGTATTGCCTTAGCATCACCGACCACAGGGATATCAACATGTACATTTTTCGATATACTGGCCGGGTCGATATCTATATGGATAATCTTTGCACCGGAAGCAAAGGTTTTTACCTTACCCGTAACTCTATCATCAAATCGGGCACCTATTGCAATCAACAGGTCACATTCCTGGACCGCATAATTCGCATAAGCAGAGCCATGCATTCCAAGCATATCCAGCGATTCCGGCTTTCTCTGGTCGAAGCTGCCCAGTCCAAGCAGTGTTGTTGTCACCGGCAGGTGCGCCTTCTTGGCCAGCAGCCGTATTTCTTCACTGGCATTTGCAGAAATAACACCGCCACCAACATAGAGTACGGGCTTTTCGGATCTGTTTATTGCTGCTGCAGCCACTGATATCTGTCTTGCGTTACCTTTACTGCGAATCTTATAGCCGGGCAGGTTCATCTCACCAGGGATGTCTGCGCTGCATTTGTTGACCTCGACGTCAACCGGTATGTCAATCAAAACCGGACCAGGTCGACCGGTCGAGGCGATATAAAACGCTTCGCGAATCGTGCGAGCCAAATCTTCAACTCTCTTGACAATACAATTGTATTTTGTGACCGGCCGAGTAATACCGGTAGTATCAGCTTCCTGGAACGCATCATTTCCGATAAGCTCTGTGCGGACCTGGCCGGTCAGGGCAACAATCGGAACCGAATCCATCATTGCTGTAGCCAAACCTGTAACTAAATTACACGCGCCTGGTCCGCTTGTAACGAGCACCACGCCGACTTTTCCGCTGGCACGAGCGTACGCATCGGCCATGTGACAGCCTCCCTGCTCATGCCGTGGATTTATGAATCTGATTGGCGCATCATATAATTTGTCGAACAAAGGCAATACAACACCGCCGGGATAGCAGAACATTGTATCAACGCCCTGCTCGATAAGGGTGTCAACTACTATTTGTGCGCCGGTTTTAAGAGAGGATTCGTCGGTTAAAGAGGCCCGTGTGCGGGTTTTGGATGCCATTATTGCTCCTTTCCTGATAAACGCTAATCGTTATTCCGGAGGAACCCATTTTTCGGGTACTCCAATTACAGCTTTCCGGGCCGTTCCGAGAATTCAATCGTTTTTGCCACAAAAACGATCCAATCACTCGAAGATTTATGCCCAACTATAATCCCGTAATTCCGCTTAAAGCGGATTTCAGGATTGTATTTGCATGTTTTCATGCAAATACGCTGAAATTATACAAAATTAAATAGCTACTGTCAAATAATTTCGGCAATTTAACTGGACTAAAAAAAATATTTTAGTCTTTTTTAAGCAAACATGAATTCAGGCAAGTCGTAAATAAAAATAATTTGGCCACCAGCCGAACTATTACTATAATCGGCCAGCAGACTATATCTTAGGAGATTTCAAATGTGTGACAAGTGTGGTTGCAGCGAAACTAACAAAGAAAAAACCTTTGAGGAAAAAGTTAAAGAGGTAATCGAGTCGATTAAGCCGGCACTGCAAGGCCACGGCGGCGACGTCGAATTAGTCGGAACTGGTGATGATAATACCGTCAAGGTTCGCCTGCAGGGAGCCTGCCAGGGCTGTCCCGGCGCTGCGATGACCCTGAAAATGGGCATCGAAAGAATCCTGAAAGAAAAGGTGCCCGAGGTCAAAGAGGTTATCGCGGTCTGAACCCAGAGGACAGAAGACTGATGACAGAGGACGGAGAACAGATAACGGAATTTATTAATTTTTTCTCTGTCATCCGAAATTAGCGGAGGCGGAAAATATTAACATACCCTCTCTCCGCACTAACCTGCGTAACAAATTGATAATCCTCCGAGTCTTGCGGCTTTTGCAGATGAGCAATGTTCTTGTGCAGACCAATTCGCCTGTAACCTGTATGTTCATCCCGTAGTCCTTCTCTTGTAGCCCAAACAACATAAGTAATACCCTGCTTTTGACAAGCCTTGACAAATTCTGAAGGGCTGTCAGCCTCCGGCAAACGAACAATATTCTCCGCATACTTTGGAGCAAATATCTTCACTACTGACGCCATATAGACGCCCATCTTCTCGCCGGGTTGAGCATTGGCGATATACCAATCCGCCAAGAGCTTGAATTCCGCATCCTGCTGCCCGTCACCAAGAAGCCGAACCAGCACAAACTGATTGGATACAATAATCAGGCACAATAAAGCTAATATGGAAAACTCACGCAGTAAATGTTTGTATCTATAAATATAAATTCGACCAGCAAAAATAAGCCCTACTAATAACATCGCTGCAAAAGGTAAAGAAACCGAGCGAGGACTGATCGAGGATAATTTCGGCAGATAACGAATGAGCAAGATGAGCCAAATAATCGATATTACAGCCACCAGGCTCTGCAGTATTACAATCACAACCATAGGCAGCCCGCCATTTCTATTTATAAGTTTCCAAATGCCCTGCAGTCCAAATAAACACAACAATAGTGCTATCCAGAAAATGTTGGTATGAAACCTCTGCAGAGGATACGGATAAAACGCATGGAGCAAAAAATACGGCACAAAGAATATAAGTAACACCAATATTTCCCACCGGCGTTTACACAATCCATAGATTGAACCAAAGAAAAAACTGACAACTGCAAGAGTCTTGCTTATATTCCAAATCGTCCCTGCTAAAGCGTTGCTTGCTCCAGGGGGCGGCATAAACAAAGGACGAAATCCAACCGTCCAAAGCAGCTTCAGGTGCATTAGGATGCCGGTTCTACTCTCAGCATAAGTGGCGAACGCCTCGGAATATTTTTTAGTGAACAACACGTTGAGGTAATGGCTTGTCCCCGGCTCCCAAGTCAGAATTGTGCCGAGCATCCAAAGTGCTAAAGGGACGGTCGCAAGAGCCGAATATAAAAAGGCTCGAATTCGCTCACCTCTGCTGCTGCGGTAAATCATATCCATCACAAAGGCAGCTAAAATCAGTGCAACTCCTTCATACCGCACCATGGTGGTTATCGAAGCAAAAACATAACACCAGTTAGAGTGCTTAAAAATCAAATAAAACGTCAGCAGCGAGAAAAATAACAGCGACGTCTCCATGATGGGTTCGGTCAGCATGTATATAACCCAGTGGTTCAGTATAGCTATAACAGCAAACCAGATGGCTGACCTGCCAATTATCTGCCTGCCGAGAAGATAAAACAAAACAAGATTAAGCGGGTGCAAAATAGCGTTGAGCAGCCAACCGGCTGTAAGGTCCGGATGCTGACCGCCGACTATATATGAAAGCAAAGCCTGCAATATGCCGACTACTGGGGCCTGCTTGAAACGCGCCGGCAGCCTGAAGGATAAAAGATCATGACCTACCCTGACAATGTCGGGAAAATCAGAAATAGGAACAACCTTATGGCCGAAATACAAAATCGATTGATATACACCAAAAGCAAGAAAAGCTCCTATCAGAAAGAACTCCAAATATCTTTCCCATTTTTCAAGCTCCTCAGCCTCAACTTGGTTAATGGACATAACCCGTATATGTTTTGCCCCTGATCTCCTTGCTTTTTGAATCTTGCGTTTTTTCATTGCTTTTGAAGCTCTATCGTCTGGAACATTCCCAACAGATTATTAAATGGGGACAATAAATATTCAACAGCTTTAACCGCCGAATACGTAAACGATGGTACTAATTGCCGTAGCGTCAGGCCGCCGCTAAGCAGATACCGAATAGGTGTGTGGTTGTACATGCTCACGATTCGTAGCGTCGGAAATTCTTTTTCAAATACCTCTCGGTCGCGTGAAAAAATTATCCAAGGCATTGCGCCATTACCGTGTGAGAGCGGTCCTTGTTTTTGTAGCTCCCATTGCGCCTGCGTATCGAAAAGCTCATGGTGGAAGTGCTTATAAATGAACCTCGACCACAACGTATTTGCCGGCTCAATCATCACTATTTTACCGCCCACTCTTAAACACCGTAAGGCCTCTTTAAAAAATGCTCTTGGCTCAGTGACATGATGAAGGACATCAATCATAAAAAAGGCATCCACGCTTTCCTTCTCAAAGGGCATATCAAGAACTGAGAATACCTTATCAACATTCGGCAGCTCCAGGATGTCGGATGTAACCACATTTGGTATCACCTCTTTAATAAAACCGCCGCCGCTTCCAAGCTCAACAAGAACCTGCCTCTCAAAGCCGGGCACAGCCCGCTCAAATTGTCTGTAAAAATCAATATACAGTTTCTTTAGAAATGGCTTTTTCTGTATAATCCCAGCATGTAACAAAGTAGTAGCCGGGTCATCAAGGTCTTCTACACATCTGGTTTCGGGTTGTCTAAACAAGTCTGTGATTTTCATAATTTCCGCAGGCTCTTGACAAAATGTCCGACTTCATAAACTGTCCCAAAGAACCTGGGGACACTTTGCATCTGGATAATTTTCACTTTTTCCAAAACGCTATTGGCGGCCTCGAATACATCCTTCTGGGTAGAAAAATGATGCTCACGAATGTTAAAACCCAAAAGCCAAAACATCGCAACCATTAAGCGGCGCTCTATAGGCACGCCGCATATTACCTGGCCGCCTGGTTTAAGAACCCGACGGACCTCACCAAAGGCTTGTATCTGCTCAGATGGCTTCAGATGCTCAAGAATACTAATCAACAAGACCGTATCAAAAAAATCGTCGGGATAAGGCATTGTCAGCACGCTACCGTTTTGTAAATGCGTCTCAATTTGCCTTGCTCTGAATACGGCGGCAACATCCTCAACCGAGGCGTTCAGGTCCAGCCCATAGACTTCTTTGTAAAGTTCGTGAAGATTCAGAAATGTTACACCGGCACCGAAACCAACTTCCAAAACGCGCTCGCCGCCGGCGCACTCAGCCAAACACAATTCAATTCGCCGGCGATACATTTTACCTATAACGGGCCAAAAATAGAATCGAAGCGGGTCATTGCGGTCGACACCTGAATATTCATGGTAGGGTAAAAGTTTCAATTTGGTTAGTCGGCCTGTCGTCGGCATATCAATCACTTAACGTAATCTTCCCAACCATTTGATTTTCCTAAATGCTATCCAGCTCATCTTCAGCAGCAGCCAGCCGTGCCTGAACCGGCTGATGTTTGTTTCGCCGTATGTTCTCGCATGGTAAGACAGCGGCACCTCAAGCACCTTGAGATTTAGCTTCACCGCCCCGAAGATAAGGTCGAAATCACCAAAAGGGTCGAAATCTCCGAAATAAGAACGGTTGGCCACAATCTTTTCGTAGTCTTTTTTGCGAATCATTTTTGTTCCGCAAAGAGTGTCTCTGAACCGCTGTCCCAGAAGCCAGCTAAACAGGACGCTGAAAAACTTATTGCCAAGGAGATTCAAAAATCGCATGGCCTCTTTCTCCATCGGATAGACAAGCCGAGAGCCATTGATAAATTCGCCTTTGCCGTCACGCAACGCCCTGAAGAATTTCGGCAGGTCTTCAGGCGGAGCCGTCAGGTCAGCATCCTGGATGACCAGCACATCTCCTTTTGCAGCGGCAAAACCTTGTCTTACAGCGTTGCCTTTGCCGGAGCCGCTGCCCTGTCGAATCAAACGAATATTGCGCTGCGGATATTTTTCCATTTGAGATTCTATCTCTTCAGGTGTGCCGTCTGTGCTGCTGCCGTCAACGAAGATTATCTCTGTGTCGCGGCCCATTTGCGGAGTGCGTATTATCGCATCTTCGATATTGCCACGCTCATTTCGACACGGAACAACAACCGAAACCGACATTTCTTCGTCACGCAGAGGAATGGGAACAGGTCGAGCTACTACAAGATATACCAAATTGAAAAAGCGAAAGCCCGGCAGCAAAGAAAGAAAATAATTGCAAAAAGTGGTAAACGGCGGAATCTGCTTGGGCAACAGCAGATAAGATGCAGTGCGAATAACATCAAAGTCCGTCAACTTCAGTAAGTTTACAATGTCTTCTGACGGAAGCCAGTTTTGATATAAATAAGGATGGCGAATCCGCAGCAGCGAACCAAGCCTTAAAATGCCTTCCCAAAGATAATTGTAGTAGGTTATTACGATCCGCGTATCTTCATCGGTGACCGACCGAATCCGTTCCAGAACCTGCTGTATGTCACGCCATCTTCCTAACGAATTGCAAATCAGGACATAATCGAATTTTTCTTTAATATCCAGCTCATGCGGGTCGAAACAATAAAAGTTCAGATGCCCAAACCGTGATTTGGCCAATTCAATCGCCTGTGGATTTGCGTCAACTCCAACTCCGTATGCAGGCTTAACAGCAGCCAAAAGGTCGCCGCATTCACAGCCGACATGTAATACCCTGCTATTCGGCTTGACAACAAATTGATAAATTCTGTCCAGCCATGTGTAGTAATACGAATTGCGCTTTCGCCAGCGAAGCAGGTGCTCCGCATCCGCGGAGAATTTCGAATTGTTGGCACTATCAACCATAATGGAACCCCGCAGTAAAACTGCGGGGCTAAACCCGTCTCGAACTGGGTCGAGAGATATTTAGCCCCCCAATTTATTGGGGGGTTTTACTCCTCAAATGTTCACAAATCTTATTCGTATTCAGTTTTTCAATTACGCCTTTGTCGGTAATTATAGCGGTGATATTTTTCGCATCCACTATATCAAAAGCCGGATTATATACACTAATTCCATCTGGAGCAATTTGTGTATCAGTCCCCCATGGGCGTATCACCTCATCGGCTGCTCTTTGCTCAATTGGAATCTCATCGCCGCTCTTTATGTTTAAATCGAACGTGCTTGATGGTGCTGCGATATAAAACGGTATGCCATGCTGCCGAGCGAGGACGCTCAAGCTGTATGTGCCAACCTTATTTGCTGCGTCGCCATTTGCTGCGATTCGGTCGGCGCCGGTTATAACCATATTGATTTTCCCTTGTTTCATCAGCCAGCCTGCCATATTGTCGCAGATTAACACCGTTTCGATACCAGTTTGTTTGAGCTCCCAAGTTGTCAACCGAGCACCCTGCAGCAACGGCCGAGTTTCATCGACATAGACCGTAAATTTTTTACCCTTTTTATGTGCCTCAAACAGTGCCGACAACGCTGTCCCCTGCCCTGCGGTTGCAAGCGCGCCGGCGTTGCAATGTGTCAAAACACCGAAGCCATCCTTGATGAATCTTTCGCCGTTTTGACCTATCCGTAAGCACATGTCCACATCTTCCCGATAGATAGCATTAGCTTCCTTAAGAACAACTTCGTGCAACTGTTTTACTTTTGCGCTGGGATTAGCAGTAACGAATTTATCGGCACTTTGCCGAACTCTATTTAACGCCCAGAACAGATTTACGGCGGTTGGACGAGCCAATGCTAAATATTCACATGCCTTGACTATAGCGTCACGAGCTTGCTGCATGGTACTTTGGGCAGGCAATTTTTGTAGAGCCAAAACCGGTCCATAAGCCGCTGAAACACCTATAGCCGGAGCACCGCGAACGGCAAGTGTCTTTATCGCCTCATAAAGCTGTTCGATATCCCTGCACTTAATCTTTACAAACTCGGCAGGTAGACGACGCTGATCTATAAGCTCCAAAAAGCCATCAACACCACCAATCCATTTGACGGTCTGAATCATCATAGAACTCTCGATGCTCGATATTTGATACTCGATGCTCGACGAAAATCGAGTATCGAGTTACGAATATATTCTTTTTTCTCTATAGTCCTGCCAGGCCGGCTCAAAGGCTTTCCTATCAGTTGGTGCAGGCCTTAATCCTGCGTTACTGCTACGGAACAAATCGGGCGAGCCTTCATCGTATTCAATCTGTAAAATAGAACTTCTTAACGATTTATTCTCTGATTTGAATTTCAAAGGTTTGTTAGTGGCTTTATCAATAACATCAGGATGTATCTCAATGCCGTCTTCAGCCAGGACAAGATGTGAACCACGCGAGCCGCTGCCTTGCTTAAGCAATTCCACAACAGCCTTTAGATATGCAATGCTGGTCAGAGCAAGATGTTCTGCCTGTATCGCAGCAATTACAGCTTTGTTATCTTCTGAATTGAAACCTTTCTGTTGTATATCTTTATATAGCTTTATCGCTTCCTTCAGAGCTTTTTGGGCGTCGTTCAATTCTCTGATATGTCCCCCTGACGCCGTCATACGACTTCGGATTTCTTCCAACACTTGCTCAGGATCAAAACCAGACGAGCTTGTATACTTCTTAAAACCAGTTACAAAGTCACTTAACTGCTGGTCGATCTCAGACTGTTTGTATGAATAATCCGGCGGCTCGCATCCATACACATTTACGACATATTCTGCCGCTCGCAACCCGCCGGCTTGTCCGGCGTTAAGAGCAGAGCCGCCCGGTCTTTTGACGCCGTGAGTGCCGGCCATCTCGCCGATTACAAAAGTCTGCGGTATATTAGACTCCCACCATTTGTTCACAACAAAGCCGCCGTTGTTATGCTGGGCGCAGACCGCTATCTCAAGCGGCTCGGAATACAAATCTATGCCGTTCTCCTTATAAATCTCGATAGCAGGAGTATTCATATGAGCCAATCGTTCGATAGGCGTCTTCTGTACGGCGCCGGCTTTCAACAGGTACTCCTTAGCTTCAGGTTCGAGCGCATCGATGTCAAACTCATCCATCGTGTCACTGCCGATGGGATTATGCAGAAAGTCCATAAAGACCCGTCTTCCTTTTTGTTTTTCGTTGAATACCAGAATGTCAATCAATGATGATTGCATGTTCTCAATGTGTTGTGGGTCAAAAGGCCACTGATAGCCCTTAAGAAAAATATTCGTAGCCATCCTGCTCATTGATGGGAAAAAATCCACGAGAAATTCCTTCTCGTCTTTGCCGTTGGCGTCTGTGCTAAAAAGTCTCGGAACTGCCTGCATATACGTGCCGGAGACGTTCCAGCGGAATTTTGTGCTGGCCAGGCCAAACTGCGATTCAGTCAGGTTTGCTCCAATCAGGCCTGCCTTGAACGCCAGTCCATGGATGCCTAACTGGCCCCTCGGATAGACGCTGGTCTTATAGAGCTCGCCAGGCCCGCCCGCTGCAAGAACAATATTCGAAGCCAGAAAAATATTTATGGCGTAATTTGATTTGCCGATGCTTTTCCTGTCTATAGTTACAATGCCTGCGATTCGCCTGGATTTGCCGGAGCCGACTGTGAGTAAATGTGCGACTTCCTGCTGATCGTGAATCCTGACGCCGTAGCGCTCCAGTTGTTTTTGCAAACATTCGCTCATGAACCTGCTCGTTTTGGGACCGGCTGATGTGGCTCGTTCGTATGGGTCATGGTCGGTTTTGTAACCGATGTAAGTTCCCATCGGATCATGGGGGAAGGGGACGCCAACCTGAACGAGGTGATAGAACTCCCGCAGAGAGCCGATGCCCTCAGCTAAGGCCGAGTCGCCGTGGCAGCACCCTGCTGCCGTTAGACTCTTGGCAAAGTCTTCGGCGCTGTCGGGGACATCCGGACTTGTACCTATCTTATAATAGGTTTGCTTATCGGAGCCGCTCATCCGCGATGCGCCCAGTCCCAAACCTGCGGTTACTACGGCAATTTTCTCCTGCGGATTTGCAACACCTTTTTGCTCCATAAATTCATAAAGGTGTACTGCGCAGTTCACACCTGCCGCTCCTGCACCGACAATTACCGTGTTGTAACGATGAAATGTAACGGTTTGATTATCTATTTTTTTCGTTTCCATAATCCAAATACCTATTAATTAAGATTGAAGTTTCTGCCCGTGACTTTACTTATCTGTTCGACAGAGGCTTGCGCAAAATCAATATCGGCGTATTTCGCATACCGCCGCTCATCTATCAATTGTTTAATCTTTTTTAGCTCATCGGCTAAAAGATTATAGTCCTGCTCATCAACAATTTTCTTCATCGTCGCCTTTTCAATCATGCTAAACGACCCACCCAGAACCAGAACACCTGCGTCAATATAGTCGGGGATGTTGTCGGCGTTTGTCCCGCCGGTCGGTACCAGACTAATCATCTTATGAATGGCCGGGTCAATAGCCTTAACAAAAGCCGGCCCACCGAGCTGCTTAGCTGGGAACACTTTACAAAGATTTGCTCCCTTTGAAAACTGGTCAATAATTTCCGTGACTGTGCCGCAACCTGGTATCATAGGAATCTTACCTGCGAATTTCC
>CAZRMQ010000010.1:0-33489 GCA_964601185.1 uncultured Pirellulales bacterium | reverse complement strand
AAATCGTTAACCCAGAAGGATTCACTTGTTGCACTTGTGAGTTGAATCCGCCAAGTTAAACACAACAAGATATTATGAGAAAAAAATCGAACAGGACATTTGGTGAAAACAAACCCAAACAAAGCCAAATTCAGACGACAGACGACAGATGACGGAAGACAGATGTCAGAGAACAGAGGACAAATTACGGAAGTTTACCCGCCGAGGGCGGGACAGAAGACAGCTTGTCCAGCGGGCACGGCGAGCAAACTTGACATGCACACCCTCAAAGGCCGGTGAGAAAATAGGTTTGACGATGGTTTACAGCGATATTATAGTTTTAACATTGATTGAGACAATAACTGACCCGCTGCGACGCATCGCGGCGAGTATTGGAGAGATATATGGATAAAAGCAAGATTGTTGCTGAGGCTATAACGTTTGACGATGTGCTGCTTTTGCCTGCAAAGAGCGATTTTGTACCCAGCCAGGCTGATACGAGCACGCGATTGACCAACAATATCACGATAAATATTCCTATTGTCTCGGCTGCTATGGATACGGTTACGGAGTCGGCGTTGGCCATCGCGCTGGCACAGGAAGGCGGCATCGGAATAGTTCACAAGAATATGTCTATCGAAGCACAAAAGCGGGAAGTTGCGAAAGTCAAACGTTCCGAGCACGGCGTGATTCTCGATCCGGTAACATTATCGCCGGACCAGCCTGTCAGAAAGGCGCAGGAATTAATGAATGAGCAGAATGTCTCCGGCATTCCCATCGTCAAGGGCAAAAAGCTGGTTGGTATTCTGACACGCAGGGATTTGAAGTTTCTCAAAGACTATGATATCGAAATAAGCTCCGTTATGACGAAAAATAATCTCGTTACAGGCCCGGCCGGCACAACACTTGAACAGGCAAAGGAGATTCTGCAGGAGCATAAAGTCGAAAAGCTTCTTTTGGTCAATTCGCAGGGTGAGCTGGCTGGTCTGATTACGATGAGAGATATTGACCGCGTCCAGCAGTATCCGAGAGCCGCAAGAGACCAGCGAGGAAGCCTCCTTGTCGGTGCTGCGGTGAGCGTGCATGATTACGAGCGAATCGAGGCTTTAATAAAAGCAGACGTTGATATTATCGTAGTCGATACGGCACACGGTCATTCGCAGAACGTTATCGATACCGTCAAAAAGATTAAAGCCGAGTATGACATAGACGTAATTGCGGGTAATATCGCTACCCCTGAGGCGGCGCAGGATTTGATCGAAGCTGGTGCTAATGCGGTCAAAGTTGGTATCGGCCCCGGTGCAATTTGCACGACCAGGGTAATTTCCGGCGTTGGGGTGCCGCAAATATCTGCAATAATCAATTGTGCCCGGGCAGCACAAAAGCACAATATTCCGGTCATCGCTGATGGCGGAATAAAGCACTCCGGCGACATAACCAAAGCCATCGCGGCGGGAGCATCCGGTGTTATGATAGGCTCATTGTTTGCGGGCCTGAAAGAAAGTCCCGGTCAGTTAGTTATCTACAAAGGCAGACAATTTAAGGAATATCGCGGCATGGGATCTTTAGGAGCGATGGTCAAGGGTTCGGCTGAGCGATACGGCCAAAAAAGCACAACCGAAGCGGGCAAGCTCGTGCCGGAAGGTGTTGAAGGCCGGGTGCCATACCGCGGGATGCTGAGCGATTTTGTCTATCAGTTGGTCGGCGGATTGCGAGCGGGCATGGGCTATTGCGGAGCGAGAAATATCGAAGAGCTTATGAAGAACGGACGCTTCGTTCGCATAAGCGCGGCGTCAGTGAGCGAATCGCATCCTCACGACATACAGATAACAAAAGAAGCTCCCAACTATTCCGCGTCATTGCCCTTTGAGGACTAAAAAACGGACACTTTCAATTCTTGGTAGTAGCATGTTGAGTATGCCCTACGCCGAAGATGAGGATCGCTCTGAGCTGATTTTCTTGAGTCATTAGGACAAATATGTTAAGATATAAATATAATTTGGAGGTGCATTTTAGTTGGAGAAATTGCGTCAGACTCTAAGAGTCAAAAAAGAGCGAGCCATATTAGTAGCGGCCCCGTTGAGCCGGGGCGAAGATGGGGATGGCTTAGTTGAGCTTACCGCATTAACTGAGAGCGCCGGGGCGGTCATTGTAGACAGGTTCCAGCAAAAAATCCGCACTGTAAATCCAGCCACATACATCGGCAAGGGCAAAGCCGAGGAGCTTGCCTATCGAGTCAAAAGGTTCAAAGCGGATGTGGTAATTTTCGATAACGACCTGTCGCCCGCTCAGATTCGTGAGCTTGAAGAGATTATCAAAGCCAAGGTTCTTGACCGTAGCGAGCTTATTCTGGACATATTTGCCACCAGGGCAAAAACCAAGCAGGCAAAACTTCAGGTCGAACTGGCCCAGTTGGAATATACCTATCCTCGACTGACCCGAATGTGGTCGCACCTCGATACGGTAGCGGGGGCAGGCGGGGCTACCGCCGCCGGTGCCGTTGGCGGTATTGGTACAAGAGGGCCGGGTGAGCAGCAGCTCGAAATCGACCGCCGATTAGTCAAAAAGAAAATCACCGAGCTTAGACATGAGCTGGCTAATATTGATAAGCGCAGAATCCGCGAGATCGACGGCCGAAGAGGGCTATTTAAAATCTGCATAGTCGGCTATACCAACGCCGGCAAGAGCACACTCTTAAATGCGCTTACCGATGCGGGTGTCTTTGTTGAGGACAGGCTCTTTGCCACGTTAGATACACGAACAAGAAAATGGACGCCGGCCAAAGGGGCGGAAGTGCTCATTAGTGACACCGTCGGCTTCATAAAGAAGCTGCCCCATCAATTGGTCGCTTCGTTTAAGGCCACGCTGGAAGAAGCTATAAACGCCGACTTGCTGCTGCATGTAATCGATGTCTCTAATCCCGATGCCTTAAAGCAGATTGAATCTGTAAATGCTGTTTTGGATGAGATTGGCTGCGGCCCAAAACCAATTCTAAAAGTGCTGAACAAGGTCGATAGCGTCAAAGCTCTCAGTCAGCTTGAGATGCTGCAAACATTGTTTACAGATACAATCGCCATATCAGCCAAGACCGGCTTCGGCCTGGATAACCTTGCAGAAAAAATCACCGAAGCATACAAGGGCGGCGAGCTTTTAGTGCGGGTGAGTGCCAGCCAATCGAACGGCAAAGTCCAAAGCTTTCTACGCGCACACGGCCAAATTCTGGATGAACAATATTTAGACAGTTCTGTTATTATCGAGGCCAAGCTCGGCCGAAACCAGCTACCCGACCTTCAAAAACTCCACCCCGAAAATATCGAAATTATAAACACTTAACAGAGCCGGGAGCGTAAGCGACCGGTACAGACGACAGACGACAGACGAGAAACGAGTATTGCGTATTGTGGAAAATTAGCAACAGACTCAGTCCCGAGCGCAGCCAAGAGTTCTTTTATTGACGATGAAATCTTTCTTGCTAATGAAGTAAACAAGTATGTCACCATAATTACCTGCCACCTTGCCGGACTGAGCCTCCTGCCAGGAAACGCCGGTAAGGGAAGTCATTATGTCAACACGTACCGGTGGCACTCCAAGCTGAATAACATTTCTATGTGAGGTAAAATCAGACTCTGATAGATTCATTGAACCAAAACCAAATTCCCCTAAGGCTATGAGGATGCGTTTGGCGTTTTCGGATTATGGCTTGACGAATATACCGATATCCCCGGTGAAACGTGGTGCACCGTGAAATGCCAATGCGTAACCGCCCACAACAAGGTACTCAATCTTGTGGGCGTTGAATAACTCGAGCAGTTCTTTGAAGTCTTTCTGTATCTCCATAGATCTGGCGTCTTAAAAAATCTACGGCTGCGAGACGCTCCTGTGGTGTTCTGGTGAGCCAATACCCAAGATTCTGCCTGATTTCAAATGAAGGACTCAAACGATGTTTGGTTACCTTTTTATGAATCATATAATTCATTATACGTAAATAAACCTTTTCAGAAAAGAGAAAGGACAAAAAGCCTGCCTTCGCCGAAGCGGCTACGCACAGGCAGGCTTATCTCGACCTGTTTTCCATTTTAGAGAACAGATGTGCCATCACAAGAAATTTAAACTTGACGCAAGTAATTGGTAAGTATAGTATTTAGGACGAGTTAATTGCCTAAGTCGCCCGTTTTGACGGGGACAAGCTCAAATCCTTTTCGGTATTTAAACTTATGAAATCGGTCAGTAACAAAAAAGTCTTTCTGATTGCCGTGTTGTTTTTCGTCTGTTTCGTAAGTGGTTGCAGCAGGATATTTAGAGCCGGACAGAGTGCAAAAAAATCAGAAGAATTGGCGGAGCTCGGCACTACAATAGGCATGTTAGCCGACGTAATCGTCCCGGAATCAATACCCGTGGATGGTTTCGGTTTAGTGGGCGGTCTTAACGGGACAGGTTCTGCTGAATGTCCGCCGCAGGTTAGAGACTATCTCAAACAATATATCCTTACGCAACTGCCGGAACGTATAGACATTGATAAATTCATTAATCGTAAAGATACCGCTGTAGTACAAGTTTATGGAGTAATACCCGCGGCGGCCTCGAAAAACCAGTGCTTTGATGTGCAAGTTACTCCTTTGCCGGGCACACAAACGATTTCTCTGGAAAACGGCTGGCTCTACAGGACCGAGCTTATATTAAGAGGGACCTTCGGCATAAGTACACGAGTCTTAGCGGCGGCAGAAGGAGCTCTGTTTATAGATAAAATCACCAGCTCCAAAGTAGATACAAAACTTGCGTATGTATTAGGCGGCGGCAGGGTTGCTGAAGAGAATATCATAAATCTGGTTATTCGCAAGCCTGATTATAGGGTCACCAGTCTTGTCCGCAGCCGTTTAGACGGGCGTTTCGGCTACGGCACCGCTAAGGCGGTCTCACCCAACCGGATCGAATTGAATGTGCCGGATAAGTATAGAGGGACTAAACAGCGCTTTGCTGAGATAGTCAGGACACTGTTTCTTGATAATCGGCCGGAATCCTCACGGGAAAGAATCAAGACCTTGGTAAATAAACTTGCTTCCTCCCGGGATGATATATATGAAATCGCTCTTGAGGCCATAGGCAATGAAAGTCTCGACGAACTGTCTGCTTTATTAAATTCGTCCGATGAGCAGGTTCGGCTGCGAGCGGCCAGATGTATGCTCAATTTAGGTAGTGACCAGAGCATGCCGACGCTTCGGGAAATAGCAGGGGATGGAAACTCCGCTTACAGGCTCGAAGCTTTGGAGGCGATAGCCAGATTCGGGAAACGCGATGACATCGCCGCAATATCACGGATATTACTGGGCGATCATGATTTTGATATCAAATTGGCTGCGTATGAACAATTACAAAAATTAAACGATTTCAGCATATCGCAAAGACTTGTTGCACGCAGCTTTTATCTGGACCAAGTCGCACAAATTAAACAAAAGACGATTTTTGTCTTCCGTAGCGGTCAGCCAAGAATTGTATTATTCGGCTCACCAATTTATTGCAGTGACAGCATTTTTGTACAGTCGGCCGACGGCAACATAACAATAAACGCTTCCCCCGGCGATGATTATGTCTCGATAATACGCAAACATCCCCGACGGCGAGATGTAATACTGCAATTGAAAAGCTCCTTTGAGCTTGCTAATATTATTATAACACTCTGCGAGGAGCCTTTAACAAAAGATGAGCAGGTATATCAGGGTTTAGGAGTTTCGTACGCCGACATGATAGCTCTTTTGAAACAGATGTGCGACAAAGGAGCAATTTCAGCAGAGTTTCGTGCCGGCCCCCTTCCGAAAATCGGCTAATTATCAAGAAAAAACAACCTTTCGGCCGATAATCCGCCATAGGTGAGTATTATTAGGCTTAAATAATCGCGTAACTATATGATGTTTGTTATAGGACGTTAGAAACAGGATGAAAAGATGAGACTTGATAAAATCGTTCTCGACGGATTCAAAAGCTTCGCTGACAAAACAGAGTTTAACTTCAAATCATCAATAACCGCCATTGTGGGCCCTAACGGCTGTGGTAAAAGCAATGTCGTCGATGCGGTAAAATGGGTGCTCGGAGAGCAAAGTGTCAAAAGCCTGCGAAGCGGCATGATGGCTGATGTGATATTCAGCGGAAGCAGCAGCCGAAGGCCGCAAGCAGCCGCTCAGGTCAACCTGTTTCTTTCAAATCCGGATGGAAGTCCCACAGGCAGGCTGCCTATTGACGCCGACGAAATACAAATAACCCGCAGAATATATAAAAACGGCGAAAGCGAATATCGCGTAAATAACAACACCTGCCGGCTAAAAGACCTGCGAGAATTGTTTATGGACACCGGCGTAGGCACAAAAGCCTACTCGATTATCGAACAGGGACAGATTGAGCAGATCTTAAGCGGCTCCAAGATTGACCGAAGGGCCGTATTTGAAGAAGCTGCGGGCATAAGCAAGTATAAAGCGCATAAGAAAGAAGCGATTCGCAAACTGGAACGCACAGAACAAAATCTACTACGGCTTGCGGATATTCTGAACGAAGTGACAAAAAGCCTGCGAAGCATGAAGCTCCAGGCGGGTAAAGCGCGAAGTTATCTGCAATACAGCCAACAGCTCAAAGAGCTGCAGGTCAATTACTGGCTGGCCGAATATGCCAGGAATCAAACGCAGTTAGCAGAAAAGACGAATTCCCTCGACCAGGCCCAGCAGCAGTTGCAGCAATTGGATGTGGAAGTTGCGAAAAACGATGCGCTGGCCAGTAAGCTGGGCGAAGAAAAAATAGAAGTCGAGCATAAGCTGAACCACACCGGAAATCTCTTAGTCTCTATCCAGAGCAAGATTGATCAGCTACTTCAGCGAATCGAGTTTTTGCGGGCCAGGTTAACAGAGCTGCAGCAAAGGAAAGAAAACGCCGGCCAGCGAATAGAAAAGCTGCAAGAGCAGGAAAGGATTTTTCAGGAAAATTTGTCTCAACATAAACAGGAGTTGGCCGATTGCGAAAAAATGCTGGAAGAAAAAAGCCGCTCTGTTGAGCAGACTCAACAGGCCATCCAGCAGATAAACACGGAATGTGCTTCGCTTGAGGCGGATTTGGAAGATAATAAATCCGGCATCATCGATATAGTTCGCAGGACCGCGCAGCTACACAACGAGATTCAGAGCATTTCAGTCTATCGCAGTAATTTATCCACCCAAAAGGACCGTCTCTCAGGGCGGGCGGAAACAGCCAACGCAGAGCTTGAAAAATTGTTCACTGAAAAAGCACACTGCAAGGCCCGCTTGGATGATATTGAAAAAGTGCTGAGCGAATTGCATCAGAGCTTGGATTCCAAACGCAACAAAACAGAAGAAATTACAAAGCTGCTTGAAGCGGATAATAAGCGATTAGCCCACACCAAGGAGGCACGAAGCGCCCTGTGCAGCGAGTTAGCTGTATTGGAGGACATGGAAAAAAGATATGAGGGGCTAAACAGCGGTGTTAAAGGTATTCTGCAAAATAAAACCGTAGATAAATTAGATTATATCGAAGGATTGGTAGCTGAGATAATAAAAGCAGATTTGGAATATGCAAACGCCGTCGAGGCTGCGCTCGAAGGCAAAACCGACGCCATTGTAGTCAATAATGCTGACAGGCTGCTGGCTGATACGGAAACCATCGAGAAGCTTGACAGCAGAGTGAATTTTATATGCTTAGATAAAATAGAGCCGTTCGTTGACAAAAAAGATTTTTCAAAATGGCCTTGCGTCAAAGGCAGGCTCATTGAGCTCGTAAAAGCCGAGAGCAAATATGCACCATTAGCCTGGAAATTACTCGGCAAGGTCATACTCGTCGATTCGGTTGATAATGCGATTGAGTTGGCCAGGAACACATCACTTGACTACACGCTTGTCACTTTGAAGGGTGAATCAGTAAGCGCCGACGGAACAATAAAACTTGGGCCGATGCGAAAACCGGCAGGGCTGATATCACGCAAGAGCCGGCTGCGTCAATTAGAGAAAAGCATCGCAAAAATCCAATCTGAAATCGAGATGCTCGAAGAGGAAATTGAAAAGAAAAATCGAGAAAACGCGCATACTGATAAGCTCTGCAAAGACCTGCGAACGGCTGTCTATGAAGCAAACACTCAAAAGATGCACATAAGCTCGAAGCTGTCCGTCTTTGAGCAGGATATAAATCGGCTCAAAAAAGAGCAGCCTCTGATAACCGGCGAAATCGACCTGCTTGAGGCTCAGATCGCTCAATCGGTACAAAAAGAATACGATTCGCAACAGAAACTGCAGGAGCTTGAGGCGGTTAATAAGCAGCGCACGGAGCACATAAAAGAGCTTGAGACAAAGTATAACGAACGAAAAAGCTCGCAGCAGGCACAAATGACCCTGCTTACAGACCTCAAGGTTGCTATGGGACAAGGCGCAGAACAGAGCCGGGCGTTGAAGCAGATAATCCTGAGTCTGGAAAGCCAGAGGCGTGCAAATTGCTCGGCCGCTGAAACGACGCAGAATGAAATAAAAAGCTGCAGCGAGCAATGGCAGCAGGCCCAAAGTGACATCCTTAACTGCGAAGCATCGGTATCGGAGCTTTTCGTCGAGAAGGAGCAGAACCAAAAAAGCAATCAGCTTTTGTATTACAGAATAGAAAAGCTGCTCGAAGAGAAAAAACAAATAGAGGAGATTCTGCTGCAAAAGCGCTCGCAAAAAAGCGAATTCGAGTCTGCTATAGGCGAGCTTAAAATAGAATTAGGCCAGTTGGATGTAAAGAAACAGGATTTGATTGAAAGGGTCCAGGAGGAACTGCAGATTGATCTGGCCGAAGCCTATAAGAATTATACGGATAGGGATATCGATTGGGATCAGGTGCGGGAGGAAATAAACGAGCTGCGCGGCAAAATCGAACGGCTCGGCAATGTTAATGTCGATGCCATAACTGAGCAGGAAAGCCTCGAGCAGCGTCATAAATTTTTGAGTGACCAGGTTGATGATTTGAACTCAAGCCGAGCCCAATTGCAGCAGTTGATAAACCGGCTTAACAAAAAAAGCAGAGAGAAATTCATCGAGACCTTTGAGCAAATAAGAGGTCATTTCCAGCAGATTTTCCGCAAGCTCTTCGGCGGCGGTAAGGCTGATATAGTGCTTGAGGCTGGTTCCGGCGAAAGCGGGGAGCCGGACCCTCTCGAAGCGGGGATAGAGGTTATAGCCAAGCCGCCCGGCAAGGAGACAAGGAGCATATCTTTGCTCAGCGGCGGCGAGAAGTCAATGACGGCAATTGCACTTTTGTTTTCTGTTTTTAAGACGAAGCCGTCGCCGTTTTGCTTCCTCGACGAGATTGACGCGGCTCTGGATGAGGCGAATAATGAACGCTTCAATATATTGCTGCGGGAGTTTCAGAAGGATTCTCAGTTCATAGTAATTACTCACTCCAAGCGGACGATGAGCATTGCGGACGAGCTGTTCGGCATAACAATGCAAACCCAGGGTGTCAGCAAGAAGATAAGTGTCAGATTTGACCAGTTTGACGAGCAAGAGGAAACCGCCGCTGTAGCGTAATACGTAGTGCGTATTGGATGAAACGTAGGATGGGGCAAGTCACACCAAATTCTCCGATCTCTCCTTTTATATTCCATAGTTGCAAACATTCCTGTTTATTAGTAAAATCCGCACTTGCATTCTTGAATGCTCAAGAAAAACGACAATGGCAGAAAAATTTGATAAACATATATTAAAAAACGGGATGGTTATACTCGGCGAGCCGATGGAGGTCGTTGAATCGGTGGCGTTTGATTTTATGCTGCCGGCTGGAGCAGCAGTACTTGCCGAAGGCTGCTGCGGAGCAGGAAATGTAATCTCAGACTGGATTTTTAAAGGAGCCGGTAATAGAAACAGCAGGCAGCTAAGTGACGCCCTTGACGGGCTGGGCCTGCATCGGGCCGAGTCGTTAGGAAGCTCCTATATAACCATCGGTGCTGCATTGGAAGCCGACAACCTGGCGCAGGCCTTGGATTTGTACGCCGACATAATACGCCAGCCGCGCCTGGAAGGGGACCAGTTTGAATTAGTCAGGCAATTGGCAATTGACGAGGTGTATGCTTTAGATGACGAGCCTCGGCATAAAGTTATGCTTAAGCTGCGAGAGCGATTTTATCCACATCCCTTGGGACGCAGCACCGTCGGTGATATCGATGAACTAAAGAAATTGACAGCAGAGAAAACGCGAGAGATTGTAAAGAGTAACTTTAATCTTTCGCAGACGATTTTTACGGTTGCAGGCAAATATGATTTTGATGCAGTTTGCCGGCAAATGGAAGTACTATTCGAAACGGACCGGCAGAAGGACCTCAAGCCGATTACATTTAATTCCAAAGCCGGCGGATATACACATATCAATAACGATTCCGCACAAGTGCACATCGGCCTTATGACCGGGACTGTGACGCCAAGTGATGATGACTACTACAACGCCAGGATGGCGGTGTCGGTGCTTTCCGGCGGAATGAGTTCCAGATTGTTTACAGAGGTAAGAGAAAAAAGAGGGCTGTGCTATGCTGTCGGTGCAAGATATCACGGCCTAAAAGAAGCAGCGGGTATAATGTGCTACGCAGGCACGACGCCGGGTAAGGCTCAGGAAATGCTCGAATGTGTTATTGACGAATTCAATCGGCTCAGCGAAGGAATCAGCGATGAAGAGATTGCCAGGGCCAAAGTAGGCTTGAAAAGCGCTCTAATTCTGCAAAGTGAATCGTCCGGCAGCCGGGCAGGCGCAATCGGAGGCGATTATTATATACTTGGCAGAGTGAGAAGCCTGGACGAAATCAAAGATAAGATAGAAGCAACTAACGTCGATTCGGTTTTGGGCTTTTTGCGTAAAAATAAGTTTAAAGATTTCACGGTCGTGACAATCGGCCCACAAGAACTGACCATCCGGTGACATAAAAAATGGAATTTAAGCAAAAGAGATTGACGAACGGCCTGGACATAATCGGCGAGGTTAATACGTCTGCTAAATCGGTTGCGGTTGGTTTTTTTGTCAGGACCGGTTCCCGGGACGAAGCCCCACAAATTAACGGAGTATCGCATTTCTTAGAGCACATGCTGTTCAAAGGTACTGAGAAGTTAAATGCCTTTGAGGTCAACAAGGCCTTCGACGGAACAGGGGCACAGTTCAATGCCTTTACCAGCGAGGAAAATACTGTTTTTTATGCGGCGGTCCTGCCGGAGTATGTAATCGAGGTCACAAGGCTGTGGATAGAGCTGATGAGGCCGGCTCTTAGAGATAAAGATTTCAATATTGAAAAGAATGTAATCAAAGAAGAAATTGCGATGTACAAGGATACACCCAGCTTTGATGTGATGGATAGATGCAGAAGGCTGCACTTCGACAGCCATCCCTGCGGCAACAGTGTTCTTGGCAGTGAAAAAAATATAGATAATCTTACGGTTGAGCTGATGCGTGATTATTTTGCCAGCCGGTATGCGCCGGACAATATGATGTTCGCATGCGCAGGTAATTTCGACTGGGGCCAAATCTGCTCGACGCTGGAAGAATCCTGCCTGGCGTGGCAAGGCCGTTCCGCCGCCAGAAAATTAGAGCACTTCCAAGGCAGTAAAAAGAAGGAAAGAATTGAAAAATCAAATCTGGCCTGCGAACATATATGCCTGATAAGTCCATGCGTCTCTGCGCAGGACCCAGGAAGGTTTGCGGCGTCGCTTTTTGGCGTTATCGTCGGCGATAGTGTCGGCTCAAGATTTTTCTGGGAGCTTGTCGATAAGGCATTAGCAGAAGCAGCCACGATGCAATACAGCCCTATGGACGGCACGGGTGCATTGTACAGTTATATCCGCTGCAGCAGCAAAAATGTCTCTAAAGTGCTCGATATCGTTCAGGGCATCTTTCATAGCCTGTCCGAGGAAGGTATAATTGAGGATGAGCTACAGAAGGCAAAAAATAAGGTCTTAAGCGCATTGGTAATCAAAAATGAGCTGCCGATGGGTCGTCTGATTGATCTGGGCTTTAACTGGATATATTTGAAAGAGTACCATATTATAGAGGATGATGTTAAGGCTGTTAAAGCTGTTACCGTTGATGAGATTAATTCACTGATAGAGCAATTTAATCCGGGTGATTTCACACAATTTTCCATAGGGCCTGCACATAATGAGTAAGGTGGACAATAATAAACGAGATGACGATGATGTCCTTCGCGCAGGCGATATAATACCGCCGTATAAAGTTCAGCCTGCACAGAATTCAGCGAGTTCAATGGAGCAGCGGGAGAAACATGAAATACCAAGATTTAACTTGGCCGAAGAGATTATGGCTGAGCAGCGAAAGGTCGCCGCTGTAAAGAGAAAAGCTCCCAGCCGAAATGGCGTAATCCCGATCCGGCCGCAAAGCAGGACTGAATCAGTTAGACATATGGTTATGCCGCCTACTATGCTGTTATTTGATCAGCAGCAGGCCATAACGGAGATTGTGGCAAGGGACATCGTGCAAATGCGCCGAGACTTTGTTTCCAGTCAAAGGCAAAGCTTTAGGCTATGAATGGAGGCGTAATCCCGTCAGGGATGGCTTACGCCAGAAGAGCGGTGGGGCAAGCCCCACCCTGCTTAAAAAGCCTTCGCGATTTGCTTTGCTTTTTCTATAGCTTCCGCCTGTTTCTGCTTAGCGACATCGGCACCGCCGGCGAGAGTCGGCTCAACAATTACAGAACGAATATCAGACAAACCTATAAAGCCCAATATAAGCTCCAGATATTTCGTCTGCATATCGAAGGCCTTGGCGGTGTCCGCTGAGTATTCACCGCCCCGCGCATAAGCTATAAAAACCGGCTTATCTTTTACAAGTCCCTCGTAGCCGCCGTCCTCTCTGACGCTGAAAGTGTAGCCTGGCTGGACAATAATATCTATGTATTGTTTCAGCCGATATGGAATCGAAAAATTCCACATCGGCACCGCCAAAACATATTTGTCCGCCGACTTAAATTCATCTATTACAGAAACGATTTGCGCCCATGTCCGGCGGTCCTCTTGCGTATGCTCTTCGCCGTGCATTATCCTGTATTTCGCGTTGGCAGCCGGCAGGTCAAACACCGGCAGCTTTTCCCGAAAAATGTCGATAGTCTTAATCTTATCGTCCGGATGGCTCCGGCGATAAGATTCAATAAATGCGTCGGCTACCGCAACTGAATGAGAACGACCGGTGCGGGGTGAGGCCTTTATGTATAAGATATTGCTCATAATAGTAACCTCCTTGAAAAAACTTCAAGCTACAAAACTCGCAGTCTTACAGACATTAATTAATGGCTAAGCCATAAAATACTGTGGCAATTGTAATTTGTTTGCTGCAAAGATTCACAGCTTTTCCTCAACATTTTGTTTCGAGCTGCTGCTGGTGTAATTACGCAAATTACTCAGAAAAATTGTCTTCGGCGAATAATCGATTATTTTTAATTATTTTAATTGATAATTGGCCGGTTCTCGGGTATAATACCGCTCCTTTAGGGCATATTCTTATGGTCTCTCAAGAATATTCTCTTGTAAAGAAAACCGAGAGACAGTTTTATGGCTATTAGTAGGCCGAAGGAGTACAGTAGTGAGTACAGGTACAGTAAAATGGTTTAATGGTAAAAAAGGTTTTGGATTTATCACGCCCGATGACGCTGGTGAGGATTTATTTGTTCATCACTCAGAAATCAAGGTGAACGGCTACGCCAGTCTTGAGGAAGGCCAGAGGGTTGAATTCGAGATCGGACAGGGCAAAAAAGGCCCATGTGCGACCAATGTAATCCCTGGTTAATCTGAAGCAGCACACCGGAAAAACCAACGGGCTCCGCTAACACCGGAGCCCGTTTCATTTTGATAACGCCGAATAACAGATTAACCCATCAGTAAAAAGAACCCCCCAATAAATTGGGGGGCTAAATACAATGGAGGGGGCTAAATATTTTTGGAAATTTTATTGTGGGACTTTACATAATTGATTCTTTTTTTCAAAGTTTGTTCATCGAAGCAATAGCGTTTGTCGAATCCTTTTGTCCAAATTCTGCCTGACAAACCTGCTTTGCGAAGTGCAACTTGCGCAGAATTTTTGTAATGGGTGACAATCGAGCCTATCGGCTGAGTAATATAATCAGCAACGATATGTACATGGTTCGAGCGTACCGACAGGGCGTGAATTTCTTGATCCAGTTGATTTGCTTTTTCAAATATTGCCTTGACGACGATTTCTCGATGGGTCTTTGAGAGTCCTATGGGTTCTTTAGAAAGGTTTTGTTTATTTGAATTGGCAAGTGACTTGTTCGCGAGATAGGTTATTCCATTTTTAACGAAGCCGCGTTTATCTCCCTGCAGCCAGGTTCCGTACGTTGTCCAGGTAATCATATACCCAAGGGTTTTTGCCATGAAAACAATTGTATTTGTTTATGATTGTTTTTCAAATATTTATGTTCTTCCTTTAATATTTAGCCCCTTAATTTATTAAGGGGTTTTGTTTGATACGACATACGATATACGCACGACGCAACACGATTTTTTGCTTTTTGTTTACGTAGATTCCTCGGACGCGTAGAATATCGTTATGAAACTCACCATCGTAATAAAACTTATCATTTGTTTGGCCTTGACCTTTTCCGCTGCTCTTATCGGCTCACTTTTTACCCGCAGTGCCGTTACCGATTGGTATGCTACGCTCAATAAGCCTTCTTTCACGCCGCCGGATTGGCTGTTCGGCCCCGTCTGGATCATCCTGTATCTGCTCATGGCAATATCGGCCTTTATCGTTTGGCAAAAAAGATTGGCTAATCCAGCCGTTAGAATTGCTTTAATTTTGTATCTGATTCAGTTGATTCTAAACGCCCTTTGGTCGGTGATTTTCTTCGGCTTGAAATTGCCATTGCCTGCTTTTATTGAAATCCTGCTGCTATGGAGTGCTATCGTTTTCACGATACTCGCGTTCGCCAGAGTTTCAGTGCTTGCTGCTTTACTACTTGTCCCCTATATACTTTGGGTATCTTTCGCAGCGGTGCTGAATTTCTCGATTTGGTTTTTGAATCGATGATGAACCCCCCCCGCAATGAATTGCAAAAACAAAACCCCGCAGTAAACTGCGGGGCTAAACACGCAATACGCACCACGCAATATACATCACAAATCACTTATTATTCTTGTGGTTTATAATGAAGTGCTCCGGCACGGGGAACTGCGAGCACAAAAGCAGAGACTCTTTGGCTACCTCTTCAATAACCGATTCATTGTCGATATTTTCCACTACCTTGTTGATGAGGCGAGCAATTTGCTCACAATCTTTTTCCTTCATTCCACGCGTGGTAATAGCCGGCGTTCCTATCCGTAAGCCGCTGGGGTTGCCCGGCGGAGCAGGGTCGCTCGGCACGGTGTTGTAATTCGTGACGATTCCCGCTCTATCCAACGCCTTTGCTAATTTTTTGCCGGGGACGTTTTTGTTCCGCAAGTCGATTAGGATTAAATGATTGTCGGT
This sequence comes from uncultured Pirellulales bacterium, assembly GCA_964601185.1. Classification (GTDB taxonomy): domain Bacteria; phylum Planctomycetota; class Phycisphaerae; order Sedimentisphaerales; family Anaerobacaceae; genus CAZRMQ01. The sequence goes on along the minus strand of CAZRMQ010000010.1, from coordinate 18,021 downwards.
TCCGCCTGTCATGAGGTTGAAGCCGTGCTCCAGCAGCTTTGCCGCAAGGGCTTTTGAATTTTTAACTATCTGCTTTGCATAGGTGACAAACTCCGGCGTGTCCGCCTCGGCTAATGCCACTGCTATGGCTGTTAGGGAGTGCATGTGAGGGCCGCCTTGCAGGCCTGGAAAGACCGACCGGTCAACTTTGTCCGCATGCTCTTTTTTGCACAGCAGCATCCCGCCGCGAGCACCTCGCAGCGTCTTATGCGTAGTGGTTGAGACAATATCGGCGTATGGTATAGGGCTTTTGTGAATGCCGGCTACGACAAGACCCGCAATGTGGGCTATATCGCTGACGTGATATGCGCCGACCTTTTTGGCTATCTGGCCGAATATCTCGAAATCGATCTCACGGGGATAAGCTGTAGCACCGGAGATGATTATATTTGGGTGGTGTTTTTTCGCCAGCTCCTCGATACGGTTAAAGTCCAATCTGCCCGTTTTCGGGTCCACGGTATAGGGTACGGATTTAAAGAATCTGCTCGTTAGGGAGACATTCCAGCCGTGCGTGAGGTGGCCGCCATCGACGAGAGACATACCCATAATAGTATCGCCGGGATTTATCAAGGCCGCGTACGCGGCGAGGTTGGCCACCGAGCCGGAATAGGGCTGAACATTTGCATGGTCGGCTTTGAACAATTTTTTGGCCCGCTTTTGTGCTATTCTTTCGATAAGGTCGGTTACCTGCTGGCCCTCGTAATATCTTCTGCCTGGATAGCCCTCGGAATATTTGTTTGTAAGGCAGCTTCCGGAGGCCTGCATGACGGCTCTGGATACATAGTTTTCCGAGGGAATAAGGCGAATCGATCCACTTTGGCGTGCGTTCTCTTGCCGAATCAGCTCATAAATCTGCGGGTCATATTGCTCAAGAGCTATTGCCATGATATTTGCTCCTTAAAGGACACTTTTTGGATTGACTTGATATTATCAAACACCTATAAAGGGCGGGGTTTCTTATACCACAACCCTGCTTTTTATACAAGTATTTGTTGACAAATTTCGAGCCGAGATTAGGATAAACCCGTAAACAAGACATAAGAAAACAGTATTCGGTTAAAACGTATGCAAGATAATAACGAGGAAATCGCAAAGGAAAGAGTGTTCTTTGAAAGGGCCCGAGAGGCCGCTGAGTCGGGAAACTACGATTATGCCATCGAAATGTACCTTGGTGGCCTGAGTCATGCTCCTGATGCCCTGGAAGAGGGGCATCTGCCGCTTTGTGAATTAGCTTTGCACAGAAAAGGAAAAGGCGGCCAAAAACCTACAATGATGGAAAGGGTAAAACGTCTGCGAGGCAAAACCCCCCTCGAACAAATGCTTAACGCCGAGTACCTTTTTGCGAAAGATCCTGATCATCTGCCGTACGCCGAGGCCATGCTAAAGGCAGCGGTGGCAGGCGGCTATAACAAGATGGCTAACTGGATCGCAAATCTTGTCTTTCAGACTAACAATGCAATCCAAAAACCATCCTTCCGAACTTATATCCTATTGAAAGACTCATACAAGGCCTTGGGCGAATTCGACAAAGCGCTTGCCGCCTGCCAGCACGCGAGCAGGCTTAAACCTCAGGATAAAGATTTGGCGGATGAGTTTAAAAACCTCTCAGCCGAAATGACTATGGCCTCGGGCAAATACGACCAGGAAGGCGATTTCAGGCAATCCATCAAAGACCGCGAGGGTCAGGAAATACTACACGCCACCCAGGGCGTTATGAAAAGCCAGGACTACCGCATGCTGGCCGTTAAACACGCCCGAGATGAACTGGCGCAAAATCCGAATTTATCGCGAAACATATTCAATTTGGCCCAGGCCTTGTCAGATTTGCAGACAGACAAAGCCGATAATGAGGCGATAGAGCTGCTGGAAAACGTCTATAAAGCAAAAAGCGATTTCAGTTTTAAGCAGCGGGCAGGCCAATTGAGAATTAAGCAGCTCAAACGCAAATTAAGAGAGGCAAAAACAGCGCTGCAGGCCAATCCGGATAGTGCAGAAACAAAATCCAGCATTGAAGTATTGTCTGCCCAGCTAAATAACACTGAGCTGGAACACCGTCAGCTCTGCGTGCAGAATTATCCGACCGACCTGCAGGTCAAGTATGAGTATGCTGATTGTCTGTTCCACAATAAACGCCACGATGAGGCAATACCACTATTCCAGGAGGCACAAAAAGACCCAAGACGAAGGATCGCAGCAATGAATAAAATAGGCATGTGCTTTTTTCTGAAGGGCTGGCTTGCTGATGCAAGCGATGTTTTCAAACGAGCGATAGACTCCTATGAGATAAAAGAAGACCATATAGCCAAAGAGTTACGGTACAATCTGGCCCGTACTTATGAAGAGCAGGGTGACGCGGATAAAGCACTTGAAATTTATCGTAAAATCGCTCAGATTGATTTTGCATATCAGGACGTCAGTCAGCGAGTGAATAAATTAAGGAAACAAAAAAACGAACCAACCTCTTAGTGAGCATAACAAGTATTTGGTAATAAAGTTATAGTATTTTTCAGGAGATTACAGTGGCACATTCGTTATCAGCAAAGAAAAGAGTAAAGCAAAACGCCAAAAGAAGAGTGACTAGCCGAGCGCGCAAAAGCCAGACCAAGACACAAATCAAACATTTCGAGACAGCGCTGGCCACCGGCGATGTGAAAGCAGCAAGCCAGCAGTATCGGCTTTTAGCCAGGAAATTAGACAAAACCGCTGCTACAAGCACCATGCACAAAAAAACTGCTGCACGAAAGAAATCTCGCCTTGCCAAAAAACTTAATCGGATAAAGGCCAAAAAAGCATAGATGCATCCGTCTCGGGTCGTAGGGTGGTCACGGCCCATTATTTTTTCTTATAAACACATCACCCAGCCGATATAAATATCGGTTGGGTGCTTTTTTATAAGGCTTGAAAATGCCGGAAATCTTCAAAGAACGAATAATTAAATTATTAAAGCACGCCGATTACGAGCCACAGAAACTTACGCAGTTGGCTAAAGCGATAGGCATAGGCTCAGAAGATTATCCACAGTTCAAAACTGCTTTCGATCAGCTCCGCCAGGCTGGACGTGTGGTTATTGGTACAGGTAATTTGATTCGATTGCCCTCCATGTCAGGCCAGGTCATAGGAAAGTTTAGAGCAAATCCGAAAGGATTCGGCTTTGTAATGCCGCTTGAGCCTAATTCGCACGGCGATTTATTCATACCGCCTGGCGCCACATCCGATGCGATGACCGGTGACATCGTTATCGCAAAGGTCAAAAGCAGGGGCAAAAGCGGCGGACAAACGCGGCTCACCGGCGAAATAATCCAGGTCCTTGAAAGAGCACAAAATAGATTCGTAGGAACGCTTTTGAAACACCCGGAAGGGTGGCTCGTACAGCCGGACGGATCCGCGTTCTTCGAGTCGATAAGCGTCGATGATGTCACTGCAAAAGGAGCTAAGCAAAAAGATAAAGTTGTAGTAGAAATACTCCATTGGCCTACAGAAAAATACCTGGCACGTGGCGTAATTATCGAGGTCTTAGGAAGGCAGGGACAATATGAAACCGAGATTAAATCAATAATTGCCCAGTACCACATGCCGAGTGAATTTGATGCTGATTGCCTTGAGCAGGCACACCAGATGGTTACTAACTTTAATGCTGACCTGCTGGACGGCCGGGATGATATAACTGGAAAAACAATTATTACCATAGACCCCGTTGATGCAAAAGATTTTGACGATGCGATAAATCTGGAAAAATATTCCAACGGCAACTGGATGCTGGGTATCCACATTGCCGATGTCAGCAGCTTTGTCACGCAGGATTCACCGTTAGATACCGAAGCAAAAAATCGCGGCAACAGCGTTTATCTGCCCGGAAGAACCATCCCGATGCTGCCGGAAGTTTTAAGCAACGGTATCTGCAGCCTTCAGCCGGGCCAGAAGCGTTTTGTTAAAAGCGTATATTTAACATACGACCAGCAAGGAAAAGTCTTATCCCGTAAATTCGCCAACAGCGTGATGTGCTCGACGCAGCGTTTAACCTACGAACAAGCCGACAGGATTTTGAAGGGCCATACAAAAGGCGCTAAGCCGGAGGTGATTGAGCTGCTAAAAGATATGGAGACACTCGCCCGCGTGATTGAAAAGCGGCGGACAAAGAACGGAATGATACATCTGGCTCTGCCGGAAATAGAATTAGTAATGGACAAAGCCGGACGCGTGGTTGATGCCCGCCCCGCTGATGACAGCTATACACATACGATAATCGAAATGTTTATGGTAGAGGCTAACGATGCTGTCGCTTCGCTTTTAGATAGGCTCAATGTCCCTTTCATCAGGCGGATTCATCCGGAGCCGGATGCCTTGAGTATGAAAAACCTGGCTCTGTTTGTAAAAGCCTTTGGCTTTAATATGCCGCGAACACCGGACAGAAAGGCGATACAAAACTTATTAGCTGCTGTAGAAGGAGCTGATTGCGCTTTAGCCCTGAATTTGGCGGTCCTGAGAAGTTTTGAAAAGGCACAGTACGCACCGCAGCACATCGGTCACTTCGCGCTGGCCTCAACACATTATTGTCACTTTACCAGCCCAATACGCCGTTTTGCGGATTTGCTTGTTCATCGTGTTTTGCAATGCCACCTTCAAAATCGCATAGATACAGCTAAGCAGATTGCAGCAGGACAAAATTTAGTTGAAATCGGCAAGCACATCACATTTACCGAGCAGCGGGCTGAGGACGCCGAAAGAGAGCTGAAGACGGTGCTGATATTGCAAATGTTGAGCAAAAAAATTGGTGACGAGCTTGATTGCGTTATCACCGGCCTGACCAACTTTGGCGTATTTGTGCAGTCGCGAAGGTTCGGCATTGAAGGCCTTGTCCAGATGACCGATTTGGGACCTGACCGGTGGAAATACGATGTAAAATCTCAGTGCATCGTCAGCCAAAACACAGGCCTTAGCATTCGTTTGGGACAAGCCATGCAGGTTCGAATTATTTCCGTCAATATACCCGCTCGTCAGTTAAATGTGGCACCTGTTGAGCCTCTAACAGGAACAATCAGACGAAAGGAAGGCAAAAGAGCAAGAAGGCCCAAAAGACGGAAACCAAAAACTAAAAGACGAATCTGATGCTCGATATTCATTTTAATCCAATCGTGAGGATCGAGGTACGAGTGCGGATTTCTTGACTTTTCGCCGCAATTTTGCGATACTTACATAGAGTGTGAAACAAAATACACAAGCAAAAGTGAACTAAAGTGCCTAAAGTTATGTATTATAATTTTAGCTCACTTTAGTTCACTTTAGGCACTTTAGCTCACTGTTAAAGGTTATTGGAAAAAACAGATGAAAAAGCTCCTTTCGGGATTGATTATTTTGTCAATTATTGCAATCGTTGGCTGGCAGGCGTATAAAAGAATTACCGCTACTGCCGGTACCGGTTTAGGCCGAGGCAGATCGGCTGTTGCTGTAGCTGTCGAAATTCAACCAATCCGTAGAGGCATGATCAAAGACATCGGAATTTTTACCGGCTCTCTCTTTCCAAAATCACAGTTCGTCGTCGCACCGAAAGCAGCCGGCTGGCTTAAAATACTGCTCGTCAATGTTGGTGATACGGTTCAGCAAAATCAGGTAATCGCGATTCTCGAAGATGAGGAATATCGCCAGCAGGTGGAACAGGCCAAAGCGGAATTACAGGTCACCAAGGCGAACGCCGAAAATTATACCAGTGATCTCGAGCTCGCTCGGCGGGAATTCGAAAGGGCAAAAGCGCTCCGTGAAAAACAAATCGCCTCGGCCTCCGAGCTGGAAGAAGCCGAGGCTGCTTACAACGCTCATCAGACGCAGTTAAAGGTTTCACTTGCTCAAGTGTCTCAAAAAGAAACCGCTCTTAAAGCTGCAGAGCTTCGGCTGTCCTACACACGGGTTCAGGCGTTCTGGGAACATGGCGACGAGGCCAGAGTTGTCGGCGAAAGATTCGTGGACGAAGGTACGCTGCTGCAGGCCAATCAACCCATTGTTTCTGTCCTCGAAAATAAACCCTTGACGGCTGTTGTTTACGTCGTCGAAAGGGACTATCCGAAAGTTAGCGTCGGTCAGTCTGCAAACATCACTACAGATGCCTATCCCGACAAAGCCTTTACCGGCAGCATCGTTCGAATAGCGCCGCTTCTTAAGGAAAGCTCCAGGCAGGCAAGAGTGGAAATCGAAATCCCAAACTCCGAAGAGCTGTTGCGGCCGGGAATGTTTATAAGGGCCAGGATTGATTTTGCAAGTCACGATAACGCTACACTCATCCCGCTTGCCGCTTTAGTCAGAAGGAACGATAGGCAAGGCGTCTTTATTGCTGATAGAGACAATCTTAAAGCCCGCTTTGTCCCCGTGACGGTAGGAATTATCAGCGGTGAATCGGTTGAAATCAGGGAGCCGTCTGACTTCGGCGAATCGGGATTTGTGGTCACGATGGGCAATCATCTTCTGGAGGATGGCTCTGATATTACACTACCGGAAAATATTCCACCAAAAGAAAACAGCAAACCAGTGATAAGCAATGACGACAAGAAGTCTGGAGATTCAAAATGAGAATCTCGCGCTTTTCCGTCCACCGCCCCATATTCACGATTATGGTCGTGCTGATAGTAGTGCTTCTGGGCAGTATCTCGCTGTTACGGCTGCCTATAGACCTTATGCCTGACATTTCATTTCCGACTCTGAGCATTTCCTGTTCTTACGAGAACGCAGGCCCTGAAGAAATCGAGGAGATTATAACACGACCTATTGAGGAGGCTATGAGTGCCGTACCCGGCGTGGAAGAGGTGACATCCGTATCTGTCGAAGGCCAGGGCACAGTCCGCGTGACCTTCTCCTGGGGGACCGACCTCGATGCCGCTGCAAATGACATTCGAGACCGTTTGGACCGTGTTGTCCGGCGTCTGCCTGAGGAAGCCGACAGGCCTACCCTTCGCAAATTTGACCTCGCAAGCTTTCCAATTTTAATTCTTGGCGCCTCCAGCAAATTAGACCCCATCCAGGCTCGGCAGATTATTGAGGACCAGGTCAAATATCGCCTCGAACGGGTGCCTGGCGTAGCTGCCGTTGATATTTGGGGGGGCCTTGAACGCGAGATTCACGTCAGTCTCGACCCGGCCAAGATTAACGCACTGACCATACCGCTTGACAGAATTATCACCGGTATTCGCGAGGGAAACGTAAACATACCCGCCGGTACTATTGAAAGGGGAAATTTTGAGGTCACCATCAGGACGCCGGGTGAATACACCGACCTGAAGCAATTGGAAGATACGGTCATCGCGGTTCGCCAGGGCGTGCCCATTCAGTTGAGAGAGATTGCTACCATAGAAGATTCCTGGCGGAAAATCACAAGAATTGTCCGAGTCGACGGCGAGCCGGGCATAAGGCTGTCGGTTAATAAGCAATCAGGGAAAAACACAGTGGAGGTCGCAAGTGGTGCGCTAAAAGAGCTCGAACGCATTAATCACGACATCCCGCAGATTAAAATAATATCTATAATCGACACATCCGACTATATTCAGCGCTCAATCAGTAATGTCGGCTCTTCTGCGGTTTACGGAGGAATTCTGGCTGTAATCGTATTGCTGGTGTTTTTACGCAATGTGCGAAGCACCGTGATTATCGCCACTGCGATTCCGGTCTCGATTATCGCCACTTTTGCCTTGTTATATTTTGGCGGTTTCACCCTAAATATTATGACCTTGGGTGGGCTGGCTCTTGGGATCGGAATGCTCGTTGATAACGCGATCGTTGTGCTGGAAAATATTTTCCGAATCAGGGAATCGGAGGAAGGATTGGCCTCTGCCGCCGTTAACGGTGCCGAGGAGGTGACGTCCGCCATTATTGCCAGCACTTTGACTACGATGGTTGTCTTTCTGCCGCTGGTTTTTATGAGGGGCATGTCCGGCGTGATGTTTAAACAGCTCTCGGTCGTAGTTGCTTTCTCGCTTCTATGCTCCTTGGCGGTGGCTCTTACGGTAGTACCAACGCTATCTGCCCGTATTCTTTCTTCTATCTCACAGGATACAGCGCAGAAGATAGGTCCTCGTGCTTCGCAGAGTAGTATTGGAGGCAGTCCACAGGACGCCTTTCGGCGGATGTTCGAAATCAGCGGCCGATTTTTTAACCTTCTGGAGGACAACTATAAAAAGCTGCTTCATGTTGCTCTGAATCATCGTGTTGCTGTGGTGACCCTGGCGGTTCTTGTGATTGCCGCAAGCGCGTTGCTGATTCCGTATGTCGGTGCGGAGCTGATGCCGGCTACGGATGAAGGAGAAGTAAGGGTTTCAGGCGAGATGCAGGTCGGCACACGCCTGGATCTGATGGATGAGAAATTCAGAGTCATCGAGAAAATCGTTGATGAATCTGTGCCTGAAATCCAAAACGTTGTGACAAGTGTGGGTGGGTCGCGATGGCGTGGAGCCGGCGGGCATACCGGCAATATGCGAATATCACTGAAGACGCAATCTCAGCGGAGCAGGTCGAGCGAACAGATTGCCGATGACCTGCGGCGCAAGCTGAGTAATATTCCGGGAATGATTATTCGAACGCGTGCCGGCCAGGGACTGTTTATCCTCCGTATGGGAACATCACAGGGCGACAGGATTGAGGTTGAAATCCGCGGCCACGACCTTGAGATGGGGGATATGCTGGCAGAGCAGGTAAAAAGCCTCGTGGAATCGGTGGAAGGAGTCACAGATGCAAGAACCAGCAGAGAATCCGGAAGCCCGGAGGAGCTGATTTTTATAGATCGCCAAAAGGCCGCCGATATGAGCCTGTCCGTATCAAAAATCGCCGGCGCCCTTCAAACTATTCTTTCAGGAACAAATGCCGGCTATTATCGTCAGGCCGGTGACGAATATACAATCTTAGTCAAGCTCAGAGAAGCTGAGAAGATGAATTTGAGTGACATTCTTGATTTGACCCTGAACAACTCCGAAGGTCAGCCTGTTGTCATCAAAAACGTCGTAAGCACAGGCCCTCGAAGCGGCCCCGTTGTAATTGAGCGAAAAGACCAGGAACGCATTGTGACGGTCTCTGCCGACATCAGTGGAAGGGACATGGGCTCGGTTCTCGCGGACATTCGACAGCGGCTGCAATCTGTACCTGTGCCGCGGGACTTTACCATCGGTTTCGGCGGCGATTATGAGGAGCAGCAAAAGTCGTTTCGAGAGCTTTTGCTTAGCTGCATTCTGGCACTGGTACTGGTCTATATGGTAATGGCCTGTCAGTATGAATCTTTACGCGATCCGTTCGTGGTAATGTTTTCGGTGCCGTTGGCCGCGATAGGAGTAATCCTAATGCTCTTTTTCACGGGTACGACTTTTAATATTCAGTCCTTCATCGGAAGTATTATGCTTGGTGGAATCGTCGTCAACAATGCGATTCTTTTGGTTGACCATACCAATCTGCTGCGTCGTCGTGACTCGATGCCGATTCGGGAGGCTATCGAGGAAGCAGGCCGAAGGAGGCTACGACCGATTCTTATGACTGCTTTAACGACCGTTTTTGGCCTTTTGCCTTTGGCTCTCGGCCTTGGAGAAGGAGGTGAAGCTCAAGCCCCGATGGCCAGGGTCGTCATTGGAGGCCTGCTCAGCTCAACATTCATTACATTGGTTTTTGTTCCGGTCGTTTACTCGATTTTTGAACCCCCGCCTGCGCGGGGGCAAGCTTGCCCCTGCGAAAGCAGGGGTCGTCCCGGTTCAGCGTCATCCGGTGGAAGTGAAGTGTGACATAATTCTAAAGAGGAATTGCTTGTGATTGCCGTAAATCTGGCTTCTGTGTTTTTGGCCTTATTGGTAGTCCGCTTGGGGATGCCTTACGGCGGGTGGGGTTTGCCCCACCAATACCTTATCTGTGGACTTCAAGCTATCATAACTGCTGAGCCTGTTGACGCGAATAGAACGGTGGCTGAAGGCCCTCTTAAGGTAGATATTCAGAAAGCTATCCTGCTGGCTATGGAAAACAATCGCTCGCTTATAGTCGAAAGGATGAATCCGGAAATAAACCGTACGTTCGAGCAGGAGGAGCTTTCGGTTTTTGAGCCTGTCCTTGGCGCCGACGTCACTCAGAGAAGATCAGTATCCGAAAGGCTGGGGCGATACGGCTCTGGTACCGAAAGTCAGACCGCAGATACCGTCACAGGCACAGTTTCGCTGAGCAAGCTCTTTCCAACCGGCACAACCGTTGGACTTGAGGGAAGCTCAAATTATACCGATTCATCTCTTTACAGCGATACTTTTACCTCTAATCGTCTCGGCGTCAGCGTAACTCAGGCGCTTCTGCAGGGCCTGGATATCCGTGCGAATATGGCTCGCGTGAACCAAGTCAGGCTCGATACGCTCATATCGGCGTATGAGCTGCGTGGATTTACCGAGATTCTGCTGGAAGAGGTCGAATCGAAATTCTGGGATTTCGCCCTTGCCCAGAAGCAGATTGAAATATACACCAACTCACTGAATCTTACCGAGCAACAGTTAGCTGAGACTCAGGAAAGAATAAAAATTGGCAGGCTTGCTGAGACCGAATTAGCCGCCGCTCAGGCTGAGGTAGCGCTCGGCAAAGAAAACCTGATAAATGCACGGAGCAATCTTGCTAAGGAGCGGCTGGCGCTGCTTCGGCTGCTCAATCCGCAGCCTTCTATCGACTGGAGCAGGGACATTGTTCTCGAATATCAGACCTTATTGCCCGGCATCGAGCTTGATGATGTTGAGCAGCACGTTCAAGTTGCTTTAAAGATGAGGCCTGACCTGAATCAGGCACGTCTGCAGATACAACGGGGTGATTTGGAGGTGGTAAGAACCAAAAACGGCCTGTTGCCGAAGCTGGATGCTTTTATAGCGTTCGGCAAGACCGGTTATGCGGACACTTTCAACAAATCTTCACGTAACGTATTTGGTGACAGTTACGACGTCGTCATGGGCCTGACATTCGAATTTCCCCCTGTAAACCAGGCTGCTCGTGCTCGGTACAGCCGTGCCGTCATCAGCAAGCAGCAGCTCCATGCAGCCCTGGAGAATCTCATCCAGCTTGTGCAGGTCGATGTGCGCTCCGCTTATATAGAGGTAACAAGTGCCCGCGAACAGATTGCTGCGACAGCCGCCACTCGCAATTTTCAGGAGGAAAAGCTCCGAGCCGAGACTGAGAAATTCAGGGTGGGTAAATCCACCTCGCTGCTCGTGGCCCAGGCTCAGCGAGACCTTGTTGCCAGTCAGATTGCCGAGATACAATCGTTCGCCAATTATCTAAAGGCTCTGGTTGTTCTTTACAGGCTGGAAGGCTCTTTGCTTTCTCGCCGGGGAGTCTGGTCGCCGGGTGGTGAACCTGTTAATCTCGACGACCAGAAGATGAGCAGCAATTGAATCAACGTCACTGCCTTCCGTATATATTTAGCCAAATGAATCGCACGCGGCTATCCGTGTTTCATTCAACAAATTACACAAGGGAAATTAAAAAATTTTTGAAAATAGACAATAAATAAACACTCACAAACGCCATATATCTAATATAGATAAGTTTTTCACCTAACCAGCATGGTTAGTTTTAAGGATATAAGTACGCCGAGCATAGGGAGTTATAGTGCTAACAGCAAAAGATGTTATGAACGGCGATGTAATCGCTGTTAAGAAGAATACTTCGATACTTCGGGCGATGGAGCTAATGCTGGAAAAAAAGATTTCTGGTATGCCTGTAGTTGAGGATGACATGACGCTGGTGGGAGTTATTACCGAGATGGATGTAGTAAATCTGGCGTACAACATTATTTACGATGCCGGCAATCTCGATAACAAGAGAGTTCGTCATTTTATGACTGAGCGGGTGGTTTCGTTCGACAAGGATGACAATTTGTTCGATGTTTGTGACTTTTTAGCGAAGAATCTTTTCAGGCGTGTGCCCATAACTTCTGCTGGAAAAGTTGTCGGCATTATCAGCGTGCCTGACATTATCAAGTATATACTGCAGGTTAGCCGAGGAATCTGTGGTAAAACAACAGGCTAAATACGCCAAAGGCGTACACTGCAGCGTATTTAGCCCATAGTTTGGAGCCCGGCTATCGTCTCGGCGAAGCGCCGAGCCGTAGCTGAACAGGGAGGGTTTGTGGGAGTCCTTAATGTGGGATTATGCTAAACACAAAAAATTTCAGCGTAGTATCGGACTTGTCCGACAAGTCGGAGTGCACTGAATTACCACAAGCTATACCCAATCCGCCGAATCCTGTCTAAGGAGGGACGGTTAGGCGGATTGGGATTATTTTCTTTCTTTAAACACATGCTCATTGGGGGGATTTCTGCAGGTTTTCTGATTGTAATCCCGTTAGATAAGATACCTTGGAAAGATTTTATCTCATATGTTTTATCTAACGGGGTAAATTCCAGGAACCGAAATGTAAAAGTTTGTCCTCCGATAGGAGTCCTTCGGACTTTTGTATCTCTTGCCCCTGATGTTCAAGTATGACCAGAGCCTGTACTCCACAGTCCACAGGATGCCTCACGGCAGATGCCCTACGGCGCTGCGGATGACGTGAACAATACTGTTGAATCTCATCCGGCGTCATTACCATAAAAGCGGTTGAAAGGGCATCAGCCGTTACAGCATCCGCAGCACAGACCCAGGCGGCAAGTTTTCCCTCGACCGGTTTGGCCTGTCGCGGGTCAATAATATGCCGGCACCACTGCAAACCTGAGCCGCTCATAGCCTGGTTTTGCAAATAGAGATAAGCTAAGGTCTGCTTGCGATTGCGAGGATTGCTTAATGTAACGGGCCAACCTTTTGTGTTGACCGGAGCATTAAGGGCTAAAGCCGAGCTATAGCCGCCATGAAGCAGGGCAATGTCAATGCTCCATTCGCGCAGCAATTCGGCCATCCTGTCAAGTGCGTACCCCTTGCCAATACCGCCGAGGTCGATTTTCATCGGGCTTCTCAATAGCTCCACCGTAAAGTCGGTCTCGTTCAATTTTATCAGGTTCATGCCTGTATTCTGCCTTGCAACATCCAGCTCGGCCTGGTTTGGCGTGCGCGCGGTCTTATCTTTGTTAAGCCAGCACTTCAGGAGAGAGCCGGCAGTAACATCGAAAGCTTTGTTGGTTTCATTATAGATATTGAAGCTTTGCTGCAGACATTCAAATGCAGCCAGACCGATTCGCAAAGGCTGATTGGCAGCGAGGTTGTTTATCCGGGATATGTCACTATTTTCAATGAATCTGCTAATCTCAGCTTCAATGCGATCAAGCTCATTAAAAGCCGCCCTCGCCGCCTGCTGAGCATAGCGTATATCGTCATGCTGAATATAAATCTCGAAGGTGGCCGCCATGGCCTCGTGGCAAAAACGGTGAACACCGGTTATTGCACACCAATCACCCTCGATAAAATTATCTGGTTGGGGATGATTCATTTCTCATCCAAAAAAGATCCTACGTTAAACGTGGGCTGAATAAAAATATATTTAGCCCCGCAATTTGTATGTGTTTAGCCAGATACGAAATACTTGGCCATCCCCAAGCTTGGACTCCGCTTCGCGGAAGTCCAGCGCTTGGGGCTGCCACACATTCTTCTTTATTGGGTGGCAGCCTCAAAGCCGTAGGCTTTGGGGATGGTTTTTTCCCCTGGCTAAATACGTACCGCAATTTATTGCGGGTTTTTTATTTGTTGTTGCAAACGGTCCCACAATTCTTTCGGCACATAGCCGCGTAATTCGACACCAGGCCGTAGTGCCAGATAAGTATCAAAAAGAGGCACATACAGTTTCTTTTGTCCCGGCGGCGGCAGCTCATATAACTTTTTTAGAAGCTCTTTCTCCACACCCGGAGAGGCAATAATAACAGAAGCATGAACTACCCTGTCTGTAACAGCGTTCCAGTAACCGACATTTGGGAAGGATCGCAGATACCACGGGAAAGGCCAGAAATCATGCTCGTCAGGACAAATAAAGTGAATCTTCGTTTTTTCCCCATCCTCAACCTTAGCGATTTCCTCTACACGCTGAACCATGGTGAAAATGTCCGTCGTTGTATGAGCGTAAACGTAAGGATTGCAAGGATCGGCGTAATATCTGAAATTGCCTAAATAAGCATGCCAGGCAAGATGGACACCACCGGCAAGCAATAAAAAACTAATAAGCAAACGAACCCAAATATGCCGCGTCAGTTTTAACACGACGGCGGCTCCGACACCGGCTAATAGAATCATGCCGTGCAGGAAGCTCAGCATACACCAGGGTGTTTTATATCTGATAGCAGAATACACAAATGTCATTATAAGCGTATAAAAGGCAATGAATCGGAGCAGATTAAAATCGACCCCGTCGAGGGCGGGCTTGATCCGGTCCTGGGCTTCGCCCTGGGTCGGAGATTTTCCTCTGACAGCAAAAATAAAACCAATTACAGCCAACAAAACAATAAGAGCTTCGCTCCAGAGTGGACCTGAGCCGGCTTTGGAATAAATGAGCATCTTCAGGTAATAATACCATGGGTGAAAATGCAGGCTGTTCATGTTCGCTCGGTCAAAATAAGTGGTATAAGAGCGAACAGAATCTAAAATCCCATTAGGGTTGGAGAAAAATGATGAATAAAACAAAACTGAAATCAATACAGCAACTGTAAAACCTACAATTAGATGCCAGATAGAATTTTTAGCCCCCAGTTTCACTGGGGGTTTTCCCCATAAGCGCATCAACAAAAGCGCCAACAATATCGCACAAAACGCAATGATAAATGTTTCTTTCGTGGCGTGCATCAGGCCGAGGGACATCCCGGCCAGGAGAATCCAGATGATTTTTTTACTTTGTGTGTAACGGTAGCCAAAAACAATAAAAGCAAAAGTAAAGCAAACCAGCAGCATTTCCTGGACGTAATACCGGCTGTAAAAAACCATTGCCGGCGAGATAGCAGTTAATATGGCGGCAAAAACAGCGCTATTCGTACCCATTCCATCGGCGATTAACAAAAGCAGCAGCACAAGCAGTACGCCGAAAAAAACAGGCACAATGCGTAGTGTGAATTCATTAACTTCGGTAAACTTTTTAGCGGAGCAGAGCCGGGCTGGTATCAGGGTCAGGTAGTTAAGCGTTGGGCCGTGGTATTCATTAGGGTCGTATGTATAGCTGCCCTGTTCCAGCAGTGTGCCGAACTTTATAGCGTGAACCGCCTCATCTGTGTGCATAGGTCGCTGTTGCAATCGAGGCAGACGAAGTGCCAGAGCAAGAGCAGATGCTCCCAGAATTAGAATACAACATATAAGGGAATATCCCCGCATGGGAAAATAGTGAATGAGTTAATTAGTAACCAATTAACTAATGAACTATTTCTCTAATCCACTATGGGCTTTCCGTAAACTTCCACTTCGATGTAATGATTCATGTCATTAACATGGTTGCCATTACTATAGAGGCGAACGTAACGGCCCTGAACACCTTTGGCGTCTATAAGTCTGCCCTCGTTGGTTTCGACGTAGTGCATATCTTTACCGACACCCAAGCCGGCTGAATTGTCGATATCATTATTAAAGATTGTTTCCACATTGGTGATGAAATCAGGGTCATCAGCGACCTGTACTACGAAGTCAAAATAAACGTGACCCTGCTTATGGTAATGCCATACAACGATAGCATATATCTCATATTCGGCTTCCAGGTCAATGGTGACATACTGCAGACCAGGCCCCAACTCAACGTAGCTGCCTTCGGAGGCTTCTTTATCTCCGTCTGTGACGTACTCAAGCTCGCCGATGATCGGCATTTCATCGCTGGAAGTTACCGGCTTTCCACGGGCGACATTCATGGTACTGACCGGTGCCAAAAACGGAGGTCGATCTTTGCCCAGCGGTTTCTCCAGATTAGGTAATTTGGCTGGCTGAGGCGTACCCACAAACATCGGCTTGGGCAGCTCGATCTCAATCGGGGCCAGCTCAACATTGGACGGCTCGACCGATGAAGCTTTAGAGGTATTTGGTTCAACCGGCTCGGTTGTGCTCTTCTGTGTCGAATTTTCGGAGGTAGTTTCCTGCGGCCCGGATTTCCTGCAGGAGCTAATGAAGCATAAAGATAGTGATAAAATTATAACAATCGAAGAATTGACAATCAGGCTAAAAGCTTTTTGCTTCATTTTCCTGTTACCTCAAAACCATAATACAATCAAATTGATATTCACATAAACCAGGTTTTTGTCCAACAACCGGAAAAGTTATGATAATTTACCAATAAAGGATTGTCAAGGCAAAGGATAGTATCCGGACAAATTTATATCTTTAGGGCCAAAAGTAACAAGGATTCAGCATTGTACGTGTTTAGCCGGAGTAAACCATCCCCAATCCGCCATGCCGGATTGAGGCTGCCACTCAACGAGGCTATAAAGGGTGGCAGCCCCAAGCGCAGTCCCTTAGGGACACCATACGGCGCTTGGGGATGGTCTCTTTCAATATTTGGCTAAACACATACTCAGCATTTGCTGAATCCCTGTTACGCTGACTTATATAGTGATACTTGTTACAAAGCTAAGCGGCGTTTTTTAAGATGCACTTTCAGTCGAGCCGGCGGTCATTTCAACAGCAGGCGGCTCAAGACCGGCCTTAGCCAAAACGGCATAAAGCACGAATCCAATTACAAAACCGATAACAGGCGCAGGATTAATGTACTTTGACATCGACAGGTCCGGTTTAATAGTCGGCAATATCGCCACAATGAAGCCGACGGCCCAGGCAATATAGCCTGCAAAGTTGATACCCTTACGCGGCCCCGACCATTTGCATCCGCTCAAAAGGTAATCAGCCACCATTGAGCCGCAGATAGGTCCGAAAGATGCACCAATGATTGAAAACACACCAGCCAGATTCAATGCCTTACCGGTCACGGCAAGAATGATTGCCACAATTGCGCCGATGGTCACCATAACCGCTTTATTGGCCTTCGGAAACATCGTGCCGATACTGTTGGCTGCGATAAAAGAGCTAAAGCAGGCAGGAGCGAAACTTGCGATGGCAAACAGGGCGAACATCAGCTTCCCACCCGTCTGCTGGCGTATGACTGCATCGAAGATAAAGCTTTTCATTTCAGGATTGGCGCCGTGAGCTCCGGCTACAGCAATGAGAGGCAGACCACCGGCGACTATAATGGCCAAAGCGATGCCTACAAGACCGCCGTATTGGACATCTTTTGCATTGCGGTTGCCCATCCCGAAATCTACACCCGCCGCACCAGCGGTCGCAAAGAAGCCTACGACTGTTGCTATTATTGTCAAAAAACCAATGAGAGGCTGGCCACCCTCTTCGGGAGTAAACTTACCAGCGCTGCCGACATTGCTAAAGAAAACGATAAGGATCATTATAAGCGGAACGATCGGCAGAAATGTAGATACCTTTCCGAGATACTGAATACCTTTAAGAGCAACAAAGACAGCCAAGGCAGCCCAGATGATGGCCACAACAATGAACAGCGTACTTCCGGTAAATACACCTGTGACGGGGTCTTTTGCCGGTGCCTTGCCCATCGCCTGGAGGATAAAGTCTGAGGAAATGGCGATATTGACAGCTAACCAGCCGAACTGGAGAAGCCCCATCAATAAGCCTGGCATTAAAAAGCCGCCCGCCGTACCGTATGTCGAGGATCCCACTACATACAAGGGATATCCGGTCTTCATACCATACAACCCGGGTACAAGATAGAATAGAAAGTGACAAATCAAGGCCGCGATGACCAGCCCTAACAGACTCAATCCTAATCCCGCCTGAGGAAGAGTCCCCTTGGCGATCTCCATATAGAACACGACCCAGAGGAAGATGCCCGCATACGCCGGTGCCGTGCTCTTGTACCAGGCAGTTCGATTCGCGGCAGGATTTGGCTTGGCCATACTCAAATAACTTGGCAGCATTCCATTACTCATAATCCGCACTCCTTAAAAAAACTGATATTTGATTTCCTATAAACAGGTAAATATACAGCCGCAGATTATTTGGCGGTTATCTTTTGGCCTGAATTATCACCAT
>CAZRMQ010000009.1:0-34446 GCA_964601185.1 uncultured Pirellulales bacterium | reverse complement strand
TGTTAAGTCCATGTCTGATGTTACTGGCAATTGGTTTTACATCCTTCTTGCTGGGTGTGGTAATGCTGCGGAGACAAACCCAATAACCCCGATGAAATCGATGAGCAGATTAGAGTGACGAATGAAGAAATCCCTGATGTTGGCACTGAAAGACCTTAAGGTATTGAGCCGAGACAAGTTCAGCTTGTTTTGGATTCTCTTTTTTCCTGCGCTTTTTTCCCTATTCTTCGGAGCGATATATTCAACCGGCAGCAAAGGACCTTCCGGAATGAAAATTGCCGTGGTCGATGAGGATCAATCTGAATTTTCACAGCTTTACGTGTCACGTTTGCAATCTTATGATGCACTTCGACTAACCCACCTTAGCCGGGATGAAGCGATGGATCAGGTCAGAACCGGAAAGCAGGTCGCGGCGGTTTGTATAAAGGAGGGATTTGGAGATGGTTTCGAGGCCATCTTCGATAGCAATAATCCAAGGCTTGAGGTAGCTGTTGACCCGGCACGGCGTATGGAAAGCGGCTATCTGCAGGGTCTGCTCGCCAAGGCACAGTTTGAAGCATTAGGGAAAAAATTTCAAGACCACAATTGGATGCGTAATCAAATTAACATCTGGCGTAGTGACATAGAGAAAGCAGATGATTTAACTGTGAAACAAATTGGTACATTCCTGAATTTCTTTGATTCATACGACCAGGTACTGCAGGACGTCAATGACTCCGATTATATGGCTGGCCTGGAAGGAGGAATGCTCAATGTAGCCACACTGGATGTTAGAAGAGAACAAAAAGGACCTACATCCTCATTTCAGATTACATTTCCACAGGCGATAATATGGGGCCTGTTGGGATGTGCGGCAACGTTTGCCATTTCCATAGTGAGCGAACGCAGAGTGGGAACGTTCCAGCGACTGCTCGTGGCACCGCTGTCGTGTGCCCATATACTTGGAGGCAAAGCACTGGCATGTTTTTTGGCGTGTATAGTTGTGATTTGCATTCAGTGGGCGGGGGCAAAGTTTATCTTTGGAATGCCTATTAACAAGCCAATGTTTTTTGTGCCGGCAGTAGCCTGTGCGGTGTTCTGTTTTGTAGGCCTTATGATGATTGTCAGCACTCTCGGACGGACAGAACAGGCCGCGGCCGGCCTGGCATGGGCGATGTTTATGATTATGGCAATGCTGGGCGGAGCTATGTTACCATTGATCGCGATGCCTCAGTGGCTGCGCAGCGTCAGTCACATCAGTCCCATCAAATGGAGTATACTCGCAATGGAGGGTGCTATTTGGCGTAACTTCACACTGACGGAAATGACCACCCCATGCACCGTGCTGTTGGCCATTGGTGCCGTTTCTTTTCTATTCGGCATAATTATACTACGAAGGCAAAACATCTAAATAATTATGCTACGATATCATCGATGACAATTACCCGTACTCGTGTTACTCGTGAAACGGGTACGAGTAGCAAAAGCACAAAAACGGCACACTATCTCTTATGGGCACTTGTTAATGATTATTATGCGAGAAGATTCAGCCCGGCGTTTTACTCCACTATAATTGCCTCGACGGGGCATTCATCGGCGGCCTGCTGAACCGCGTCCTTATACTCGGAAGGAACTTCATCCACCTTCACTATGGCCATGTCATCGCCCATCTCGAAAACTTCCGGACATGTATCGCAACAAAGCCCGCAAGCTGTGCAGGTATCCTCAATTTTTACTGTCATGATAAATCCCCTTAAACCCGTGAGATATATAATCATCTCACCTTTTTCACCCGTAAGATATGTATTTATCTCACGGGTTAAATTGACCATCAGTTATTGAGTTTTGCAATTATGCTACTGCCGTATTCGATAGTCAATAGAAAATTATCTGTATTTTGTCAAGTGGTACATCAATAAATTTATGCGGATAAAAGGGCACAAGTGTATAGGAGCGCAAGAGCATAAGACTTATGCCTTATGCACTTAGCCGGAGATGCTTTCCTCAAGACTGGCAATTATAGTCTTAGCCTTAGTGACTTTATTGCCGTTGGGGCCCCGCCAATTAACGTCTGTATTTTTCTTAATCATCTCTTCGACCTTTTTGCAGGCCAAAAGCACAGTGGCATGATTTTTGTTGCCCATAAATCGGCCCACTTCCGAAGATGACATCTTGGTGTGTTTTCTGGTGAGGTACATACTAAAATGTCGGGCAAGAGCTACTGTTCTGTCTTTTTTAGCGGAGTGTATATTAGCAGGCGTTATACCGAAATAAGTGGCTACGACTGATTCAATATCTGATATGTGTACAATAGGGTCACATCTTTCCAGGTGGTCGGCTAAAACTGCCTGGGCCATGGATAGGGTAATTTTTTCATTTTGCAAAGCCGAATATGCGATCAACTTTAGCATCGCCCCTTCCAGCTCCCGCACATTGGTTCGTAGATTTTCAGCGATGTATCGTATTACACCTTCATTAATTTGCTTTGCCTTTGATACATCTGAGGTGAGCCAGTCAGAACGGATTGAATTTCCCAGCCTGTTAGCCATGAACTGTCTGCATATTTCACAGCGGGTTTGAAAATCGGGCGGGTCGATCTTGACGACCATTCCCGAAACGAACCGACTTACTAACTTTTCCGAAAGCTGGCCAATCATTTTCGGATGAGCATCGGAAACCAGAATGACCTGCTTACCGGCTAAATTAATCGTATTAAAAGTGTGCAGGAATTCCTCCTGTGTCGAAGGTTTGTTGGCCAGGAAGTGAATGTCGTCGATAGCTAATAAATCCGTCTGTCGCATTCGGTGCCGAAAAGTCTCAAGCTTTTTCAGCTTCAATGCCAGCACAAATTGATTTGTAAAATCCTCTGCTGACATATACTCCCACTTGGCTCCAGGCCGTTTCTCAGCCATTGCATTGCAGATTCCATGCAGCAGATGTGTTTTGCCAAGTCCGTATCCTCCATGAATGAAAAGGGGATTAAAAGGACAATACCTTTCTCTTGCAATGGCTCTGGCGGCATTGTAGGCCAGCTCATTTGAAGGACCGACAACGAAGTTCTCCAGCGAAAGTTTCCCCGCGCCGATTAAAGTCAATTCACGTGCCCCCGCGTCTTCTTGTCGAAGACAAGAACGGGGGTGGGTTCTTGGAGAAGTCTTTCTTTCAGGCCAATTGGTACTGGGAGAGCCTAATGGCGTTCGCCGTATATTTCCGGAAAGCTCAGGATCGATAGTGAATGTAATCTTTAGCTTTTCTCCGGTGGCCGCTCGTACTGCCTGGTTAATTTCATTTAGGAAATGATTTTCTATCCAGCCTGCTATGAAAAGGTTCGGCACTCCAATTTTCAAGTAACCGTCCGCAAGCGTGAATTTGGTTGAATTTTTAAACCATATCCGGAACTTTTGGGAACCCACCCTCTCGGCAAGAGCTTCATTGATAGCAATTACCCCGTTAGAGGTTTGGCTCGATTTAGGATTAGTCTCACGCCTTTGGTTTGAAACAGCCGAATTTGGATCACTAACGGCACCGGTTTGGGACTGGACCCCCGCTAAAGGAGAACCTGACCCGGCGGAACGGGAATGTTCATCCGTGATTATACCCTGCATTTTAAGCTTCCTTGCTAACTAATCCGTCGATGGCGGTCCGGCTGAGCTCTCTCGATGGTCTCGATACGAGCTCGCCGAAGTCGTCAGGGTCCTCACTTTGCGAGGGCCCATCTGCTTTTCATTTCCTGCTCCATTGTCGTTTTCCTTCGCAGCAGTTCGTACCGCGAAGGATAAAGCACAATGAAATTTCAAATATCAAAATGCAAAAATTAAAATTAAGGAGGTTGTTGCTGCTTAGCGGCAACTCCGCAATTTTGAATTTTGCATTTCGATTCTATTATTAACCAGTAAAAAAGCAAATCAATACTATTTTGGCCAATTTCTTTTCCACTTTATTGAGGTTGTTGTTGGTATTGACTTTGCGCACGAAAAAAAATACTTTTTAACAAGTTTTGCACGCTGCAAGTTCTTGTTGTGGAAAAATGGTGGATTGAACTTCCATTGTTCCTCAAAAGAACAGGGGGCAGAAGATAAAGCTTCTGACCTCAGGCCTTGGATTTCGTTATTATGGCTACATAGCCTCCGTCCCTGTCGAACTCATTAACTGACGGCAGAATAAGCTGTTCTGATTCAAGCGTGAAGTTAGAATGTTTCTGCAAAAATTCCTTAATTAGCCAGTTGTTTTCAGCCATTTGAATACTGCAAGTGCTATAGCAGATTTTTCCACCGGCTTTTACGCCGATAAGGCGGACTGCTTTGTGCAGTAGCTCCATTTGTGTCCTTGTAAGCTGCTCTATTGCTTTTGGATTTAATCTATAACGCGTTTCGATGCGTTTGGCCAAAACGCCGGTGTTTGAACACGGCACATCCAGCAATACAGCATCAAAAGGACCAATTTCCACGGCTTGATGCTCAAGCTGCTCATGCGCGATGATAGAGACACTTTTGATGCCGAGGCGTGACGTATTTTCCTCGACCATTTTCAGGCGGCTGCCGTCGATATCAGTTGCGGCAATTTTTGCTGAATCACCTGTCAATTCAGCTAATTGGGTCGTTTTTGTACCAGGCGCGGCGCAAAGGTCAAGTATCTTCCAATCCGGCTGTGGCTGCAGAAGCCGGACCGCCTGTGAAGCGGTAATATCCTGAACGGTGAACAAGCCTTCTGCAAAGCCTGGCAGCTCTGTTATCGCCCGCGGACTTCGCAGCTTTATCATTTCTGTTTCTATTTCTATTGTTGCGTCGATGCCTGCCTGACTAAGCTTTTCGGCTAATTCTTGAGTTGTCGTTTTTAACGTGTTTGGCCTAATGTAAATACCTGGCCTGCGATTGCTGGCAAAACAGATTTGTTGTGTATGTTCTGTGCCAAACTCGCTGAGCCAGTCAGTTACCAGCCATTTAGGCAGCGAAAAGGCGGTGCTGAAGTAATCCGCCGGCTGGGCTGCCGGATCAGGCAAAAAAGAAGTTCCGAACTGACAACCTGTCGTTGACGATTGGGGAAGAGTTCTTTTTAGATTTGCTTGATTAAGTTGGATTTGCCGAGCTGTAATGTGCCGAGTGATTTGCCGAAGGGTGGCATTTACAAAACCAATTTGTTTATTGTTACCAGCGGACTTGGCGATTTCAACCGCTTCGTTGACGATTGAATATTCAGGTGTGGCCGGCGAATAAATAAGCTCAAAGACAGCTACTCGAATAATATTAAGCAGATTGTCCGTTATCCGTTGCACCGGACGGTTGGAAAATACCGCAATCACATTATCAATAGCGTTACGGTTTCTTAACGTTCCGAAGACGAGGTCGGTTGCTCGCTGCCTCTCGCTGGTTTGTTTGAGAATTTCATCGAGAATTGTTCTGGCGTAATTGAGTTTCGGGTCGAACCGATTCAGGACTTCTATGGCGATGTCACGTGCGGTTCTGGTTTTATTAGTCATGTAAGCCTGTATTTTTCATAAACATATCACCGGCGCTGATGTGTTGGCC
Source organism: uncultured Pirellulales bacterium (assembly GCA_964601185.1). GTDB lineage: Bacteria > Planctomycetota > Phycisphaerae > Sedimentisphaerales > Anaerobacaceae > CAZRMQ01. Next base: position 28,942 of record CAZRMQ010000009.1, on the reverse strand, counting down.
GTTAACGAAGTCAGCGAAGTCCATAAGCCGTGAGCCGTCCGGTTTTATTTTTGTAATCTTTAGGCTGTCCCGGCCACAGATTATATTCAGGTTCTCACCCAGTGTACCGGGCGGTATGCCAGACGGATTAGAAGTTTTAACGACCTCGGCCATTGCTATCGTTACGCCTATATATTTCGTCGTTTTTTTTGAAGTGTACACTGCTGATGCTCCGGGCCAGGGCCAAAGGCCGCGAATCTTTCTGGCTAAGGTTTCAGCCTGCTCGTTGAAATCCAAAAAACCATCGGATTTCTTCAGCTTCGGTGCAAGGGTAGCTTTTGAGTGGTCCTGCTCGGTGTAGGTAATGGTGCCATCAGCGATGCGGTCTATGGTTTTTATCAAAAGAGGTGCTGCTATTTTTGCCAATCTGTCGTGTAACTGGCCGGCTGTTTCGTCTGCAAGAATCTCGATTTTTTCCATCGAGAGGATTTGGCCGGCGTCCATTTTTTCAGCTAAGGTTATGATAGTGACGCCGGTCACGGTTTCGCCGTTGATTATGGCCCAGTTTATCGGCGCAGCGCCGCGGTATTTGGGCAGCAAAGAAGCATGGATGTTTATAGCACCTTTGGAAGGTAGATTTATCAAGTCGTTTCTAATTTTCTGTCCGAATGCAATAACCACGATCAAATCCGGTTTGAGACCGGCTATTTTGTCGATGATTTGCGGCGTGTTTACGTTCTCTGTTTCAATGAATGTTCTCGAATTGGCGCTTGCCCATTGGGCAACCGGTGTAGGTACAGGCTTTCTACCTCGGCCTGATGCTCTTCTCGGTTGCGTTACGATAAACTGCAGATCGTGACTCGACTCAGCCAGGGCATTTAGGCTTGGAATACCGAATTCACCGCTGCCGAGGTATATGATTTTCATCTTTTTATATCCTATAAGGTGAGATTTGTATAATTTTGAAATTCGTATTTTGGATTTATTTTGTTTCGTGTTTTTCTCTAAGTTTTTTCAATTGCCTTCGGTGTACGATCTTAGCTGTTGCTGACATACGGTTGACGACGGTCGTTCCCTCGATATGGTCGTATTCATGCTGCAGGCACCTGGCATAAAGACCTTCAGCTTCTTCGGTGAATTCATTGCCAAGAAGATCGGTGGCGGTGACTGTGCATTTTCTATATCGCCGGATTCTCGTATAAATGCCCGGCACCGATAGGCACCCTTCCTCATTTTCCTGAAAAGAAGCACTGCCTTTCTCGGCGATTGGTGTAACAGTAGGATTTATATAAACTCTGATGTTTTCTTTACTACCATCCAGCGATATGATAAACAGGCGCAGCGCCACGCCGGCCTGTGGTGCCGCAAAGCCGATGCCTTTGTTGGCCCGCATAATTTCCGTCATTTTTTCAACTAATTGACGAATATTATCGTCGATTTTTTCAACTAACTTGGCGGATGTTGCCAAAACATCAGCCGGGTAGTGTGTGATTTGACATTTCTCAAAATTTATTTCTGACATGTTCTTGGCTCTCTTTTTAATCCGAATGGATTGATTCTATTTTGTTCATGAAGTGCTTAAAGGATTTATTTTTTCTCTTTGCAATATTTATATCAAATTTTTTAAGTATTTCGAGCATGAAGTATGTGCGTCTTGAGCCAAATTTTTTTGGTACTAACTGATTGAAATTTTCTTTGGTAATATCATCTGTATTTTGGAGTGATTTGAGACTGAGTTCCTGGCATCCTTTATTGTCCACCCCAGCGATGTACCAGCTTTCGATTTCTTTGACCACAATCACGATGTTATCTGTGCTGATTGCATTTCTATACCTTCGTAGAACTGTTTGTTTTTTTGTTGTCACACAAGCCGATTGGTTAATATCCGCCCAAAAGAAATAATCTGAGGACATTTTGCTGATTGATATGAGAAAATTTTTGGTCTTTTCGGTTTTTTCCTGTGCATACTTCCATGTATTAACTGAAAGATATGCGGGATTCAGGATCGGTTTTATTACCCTATTGAAAAATCTTTCGTCGTCATCACCCTCTAAAAGTACCCACAATAGCTTATATGGCATTTATCATACCTCTAGAAGATTTTGAACAAATAGGTCATCGAGACCCAATTCATTTTGAAGGAATATTTTCACTCCTTCTTTCTCACCCGGTTTTGATACAATAGAAAATCCATCTTTATCACGGGATACAAAAAGTATGTTTTCTATTCCTGAGTGTTTGACTACTTCGGGGCTATGAGTCGTAATAATTATCTGTCTTTCATTTGATGCTTCTTTCATCATGTTGAGTACTCTTGATATGAGGTGTGGGTGTATATTTCGCTCAGGTTCTTCTATAATGAAAAGACTTTTTTTCTCGAAATATAGGGTGCTGATAACGGCAGCTATACTTGCTGTTCCATCTGAGATGAATGAGGCTGGAAAATAATGCTGAGGAAAATAGGTTTCCTTTAATTGAAATTGCAGTGATTTATCTGCGAATTTTTCGATCTTAACATCATCGACAAACGGTAAAAGGTCCTTTAGAAGATTGGAAAATAATCTTTTTTTGTCGGTATCCTCAAGGATATTCTTGAGAACGAGAGATAAATTGTTTCCATCTTCTTCCAAATCAGCCTTACCTGCAAAAGTAGGTGCTCCCTTACATTTCTTTGGATCGAAATAGTATATACCGAAACTGCTAAAAGCCTCTGCTAAAGGAGGTATGCTAAAAAGCGGGCCCTCAAGAAGAAGTGTTTTTGGAGGAATATTCTCAGTAAGAAAAAATGGTAAAACATTTTTAGTGTCCAAAGTTAGGTTCTCTGGTTTTTCTATTTTTGTCCTTAGTTGTCCATCTTCCCTCCAGAAGTTTATTTCTCCCGCGCCAATAGCTTTGTCCTTAGATGGCTTGTCTTTTTTATCCACTGCCTTCTTAACATAGTCCACTTTAAGTATTAGCTGATCTTTCTCTATTTGGAAATCCGTTCCAGAACTTTTGAAATTCAATACAAATTCATAACTTCCGGTATTAACCATGGCTATTGTTGACTCATCCATTCTGAATCCAAAATTAAGATCACAAGTCGCGGATACTAATAAAGGTCTTGGGGAACCGATGCCAATGTTTGTTAAATATTCATATCCTTGAGAGGATATTGCATTGCCGAGACCCGAAATTCCGATATCTTTAACAAACTTGAAAATATCAGTAAAATTGGTCTTACCGGAAGCATTCGCGCCAACTATCACATTGAATTTTCCAAGTTCAAGTTCTAAATCTTTGAAACTTTTGAAGTTTGATACCTTTATTCTTTTAATTGCCATATGTTTTCCCTCTCTTTATTACAGAACGGCTCTATAATAGCAGTATTTCTTATATTATCAAAAAAATTAAATCGTGTCAATATTTACTGCTGGGCCAATAGGCTTGACCTTCTGAGGCAGCTTATCTGTTATCAAATTCGTGGCCGGCGAAGGTGGTGCCAAGGTAAAGCTCTCTGACAGTGTGGTTGCGAACGATCTCAGCCGGTGTGCCGGCGCCAATTACCCTGCCATGGTCGATTATATAGGCTTTATCAACCACCTCAAGAGTCCTCTCGACGTTGTGATCGGTAATAAGGATGCTGACACTGGTCGCAACGAGTCGGCGTATCTCCTGCTGTAAATCCTGTACCGTAATGGGGTCAACTCCGCTAAAAGGCTCGTCTAAAAGAATCAATGAAGGATCAGTTACCATAGCACGGGCGATTTCAAGTTTCCTTCGCTCACCGCCGGATAGGAATCTGCCCTGGCTGTCGGCTACTTCGGTTAGGCCGAAACGGTTAATAAGCGTATCAGCCCTATTATAGCGCTCGGTGTTAGTGATAGACATCGTCTCCAGAATGGCACAAAGGTTGTCTCGAACGCTGAGCCGCTGAAATATGCTGGGCTCCTGCGAGAGATAGCCGATACCCAGGCGGGCCCGTTTGAACATGGGCAGTTTAGTGATGTCTTTGCCTTCAAAGATGACCTGCCCGCTATTGGGCTTAATCATACCCATAATCATTCTGAAGGTCGTGGTCTTGCCGGCTCCGTTTCGGCCCAGAAGACCTACGATACTGCGCTGACCAATCGTGACGGATACTTCATTAACTACAGCCCGACCGGAATACTTTTTTACCAGCCCACGTGTTTCAAGCAGTGTTATATCTTCCATTTTCGTTTCTCTTTAATATTGTGTTGCGACATTATAACAGCACCTGCTAATGAAGTAAACAAATTGCTTAACTTATGAATTCTGTGCTACCCCCCGTCGCCGTACAGGCGACGGCTAAACGAAATATTTAATCCACGGTTTAACCAAATGTTATTTTTTCTGGCTTTTTTGTGATAATTTTGCTATTAAGTAGTCTCTTTCTAATGGTAATGTGCTTGTTTACCCCGTTAGAATACCCCCTGGCTTGCCACGGGGATGAAAATATTTAATTCCTTTATAGTGAACACGGGGCATTACCCCGTGTGAGTCCCTTTAGAATGACGAAGGGCATCTAACGGGGTTTAATCCTGTGGCGAATGGATTTATTCAAGGTAGTTTATGTTTGCGATTCTGAGCGATATACATTCGAACATTGAAGCTTTATCTGTGGTTCTGGCGGATATAGAGAAACGCGGCATCAAGACGATTTACTGTCTCGGCGATGTGGTTGGCTATGGGCCAAATCCCAAGGAATGTCTGGATTTGATTATAGAAAAGACCGGGTGGTGCGTCCTGGGCAATCACGATTATGGGGTTTTTTATGAGCCGACAAATTTCAATTATGGCGCGGAACAGGCAAGCTTCTGGACCCGCGAGGTTCTCGAAACCGAACAAGGCAGGCTAAAGAGCGACAAGCGCTGGGGCTTTTTAGGCAATCTGCCGATGCGGCGGTCGCTGGAAATAGAGATATTTACAAATAAAGTGACCATGGATTTCGTTCATGCTTCACCAAGAAGACCAATCAATGAATACATCTTTCCCGATGATGTTTATACCAATCCGGCAAAGGTTCGTATGCTTTTCGAGCGGGTCAAAAATATCTGCTTTGTAGGTCATACGCATATGCCCGGCGTATTTCTGGATGAACCGGATTTTTATCCGCCTGATGAGCTTGGTAATGTTTATCCAATTATTGAAGATGAGAAAGCAATCATAAATATCGGCTCGGTCGGCCAGCCGAGAGACAGGGACAACCGGTCGAGCTATGCGTATGTGGATGGAAACAGGGTGCACTTTGTGCGGTTGGAATACGATTATAAAGCCACCGCGAGAAAGATTCTTGCGGTCGAACAGTTAGATAACTTCAATGCTGAGCGACTATACGAAGGAAGATAGACTCGTCTCTCGATACTCAGTATAGGAGATGAAAGACAAAGGACGATTAATAAGATGCGATACTTAATGTTTATTGTAATTTGCTTCTGTTTCTTTTGTGGCGGGCTGATTGTCGAATCCGGTGTTTTTCAGAACCTGCCGCGGGCAGAGCGGCGCTGCATAAATTTGCAACAAACGACCAATGCCAAATTGCAGGATACCATTGAGTTACAAGGTCGTGCAGCGGAAAATGAGCCTAACAAATCCATGGGCGATTTAGTGGGGTCTGAATCGCGTCTTACGCGTGGTTCGGCTGATTTTGATGCTGTCGGCGGCCCTATAAAGGTCGTCACCATCGGCTCAGTGGATCCTAATACCGGCTATAAGTTTCAATTGGTTTTGACTTCCCGGGGCGGAGCTATCGAAAAAGCCACCTTTAGTGAATTCAACGACCGCAATTACGAAAACCCACAGCCTTTGACCTTTCTTTCGCCTGTTTCTTATGGAAACTCCTCTAAGATAAGGCAGTTGTTCTCGATGGCCGTAAAGAAATTTGTCCTCGTCCGGCAGCAGCGGCAATTTCCCTTAGATAAGTTAAGCTGGATAAGCTCCGATATCGAGACAACAAGCAGCAGTCAAAAGGCAGGCTTTGAGGCACTTATCACTGATTCGGCTGGTCAGCCTATGCTAAAGATAAAGCGAGCCTATACTGTGGCTGTTGACAGTTATCTTGCTGAGTTCACAATAACGGTTGAGAACCTCGCAGATAGTGAGCAGGAGGTACAATTCGACCTGCGGGGACCACTCGGACTGGAAAAAGAGGACTTTAGATCTGATTGGAGAAAGGTCGTCGGTGCTTTTCTGACATCAGATGGGCAGATAGTGTCGTCTCGACACAGTATTAGCGGCCAATTTCTTAGTAGAAAATCGGGCTTAAAGAATGCAACCATCGAATACGAAAGGGCTGTACGAGGCGGTGATAAGGCGCAAATCGCGGCAGCCAGGGAAAATTTACGAATAGGCAGCAATCTTGCCGACCGCTATCGTCAATCTAATTTTTTATGGGCGGCTGTCACAAATAAATATTTCGCTTCGATACTGGTGCCACAGCCGGATGAGGGCAAAAACTATTGCGACTGGATCGCAGACAAGACCGCCTGGTACTACAATCCGGACGGCGACCAGCGTGGTAACACCGGTGATGAAACTGTAGGGCTGGACCTGCAGATTGCGCCCGTTACCTTGGATAAGGCCGGCCAGCAGGGCGCCTCGAAAACATATAGCTTCCAGCTTTATATCGGGCCGAAAGACAGAGACCTCTTCCAAAAAAATCCGCAATACAAAAAGCTGGGCTTTATTCAGGCGATAGATTTTATGCCTTGCTGCTGTTGTCCGGACAGCATTATACGTCCGCTGGCATTTGGGATACTGATTATAATGAAGTGGATGTACGGCTTCATCCGCAATTACGGCATAGTGATCATTATCCTGGTGTTTCTGATGCGTTTGATTTTGCATCCGGTCACCAAGAGAAGCCAGGTATCGATGAGCAGGATGAGCAGGCTCGCCCCCAAGACGGAGGAAATAAGAAAAAAATACGCCAATAACAAACAAGAGATGAACAAACAGATGATGGCTCTTTATAAAGAGCACGGCGCCTCGCCTATTATGGGTATGCTGCCGATGTTTGTGCAGATGCCGATATGGTTCGCTTTGTATAGCGCTGTGAACACCAGTATCGACCTGCGAGGAGCTGCGTTTCTGCCGGTTTGGATTACCGACCTTTCGGTTCCGGATGCCCTAATTAGATTTTCAACGGTGACCATACCTTTATTAGGATGGAAAATAGATACGTTTAATCTGTTGCCGATATTGATGGGCGTGGCATTTTATCTGCAGCAGAAGCTAACGCCCACTCAGCCGACTGCATCTACCAATCCGCAAATGGCTCAGCAGCAGAAAATGATGATGATTATGTTTCCGTTTTTGCTGCCGCTGATGTTTTACAATCTGCCTTCCGGAGTGAATTTGTATATTATGACGAGCACCTTTGCCGGCGTTTTTGAGCAGCACGTTATCAGAAAACACATTCGCAAAAAAGACGAGGATGAATCAAAAGGATTAGTCGCCACAACGAGCAAAGCCGGCGGAAAAGTCAAAAAGAAAAAGCCAAAACCGTTCTTCAAAACTTAGGCATTTGGTAAGTGGTAATTGGTAACTGGTCCCTTAGGGACTGGTTAAATGGTAAAATCGATTATCAATCACCAATAACCAATCACCAGTTACTGATTACCAACAATGTACAACCTTAATGATACTATCGTAGCAGTTAGTTCGCCAGGTTTGGGCACAAGGTCGATTGTCCGTATTACAGGTCCTTCTACAATAGAAATCTGCGAGCAGATATTTGAGCCGGTCATTTCGTCCCTCGCCTATCGTCTGATAGCTGGCTGTGTTTCTATTGATCATGAGCTCAAGGTTGATGCGATTCTATACTTATTTTTCGCCCCTCGTTCCTACACCGGTGATGACGTTGCTGAGATTCACATCTTTGCCGGTGCTCCTGTCACCGAGTCGTTAATGGATAATCTGCTGACCTTTCATAATGTTCGCTTGGCTGGGCCCGGCGAATTTACTGCTCGGGCATATCTGAACGGCAAGCTCGATTTGGCTCAGGCTGAGGCGGTAAATGAAGTCATAGTCAGCTCCAATACATTTCAGTTAGCCGCGGCACGGGAGCTCCTTAGTGGACGCTTAGGCCAAACCACGAAAAAGCTGCGTTCGGCGATTTTAGATTGTCTGAGCTTACTGGAAGCAGGACTGGATTTCAGCGAGGAGACAATCGAATTCTTAACAACAGATGAGGCCATTGAAAGACTGATGGACATTAAAGACCAATCTCAACGGTTACTCTCAGAAAGCAGGCGATTGGCATCTGTGGTTGATTTGCCGTCGGTCGGAATTGCCGGTGCTACAAATGCAGGAAAAAGCAGCCTGCTAAACAGGCTGCTCGGCATAGAAAGAAGTATCGTCTCGCACGAGCGTAAAACTACCAGAGACGTTCTTACCGGCGAGTTGACTCTGCGGCATAGCAGATGCGTGCTGTTCGACTGCGCCGGATTGCTGACACACGCCCCGTTAGAAATTCCAGAACGTGGGAAAGAAGATGGAAAAAGAGAAAATTTTCTAACGGGACACAATGAAAGTGTGCTTGACCAGCTGGCGCAGCAGGCGGCAATTGAGGCATTGAGGAACAGCGCCGTGGTTATATTTTGTGTTGATATATCCAAAGAAGATTGGGTTGAAGATGTCATAGTTAGACGGTTTATTGAGCCGAGAGGTATTGTGCCGATTGCAACAAAATGTGACCTTATTTCAAAAGATAATTTGGCTGAAAGACTGCGTAAGTTAAATGGGCTTTTTGGCGCTGAGTTCTTACTAACCTCAGCCAAAACCGGCGCAGGCCTGGAGAGCTTGCGTGACACCATCGATAACAAACTTATCAAAAATCACGAAGTTTCACAAATCAGCGGTGTAGCACTAACCGCCCGGCACAGACAGGCCGTCAACGAGTCAATTGAGAATATAGACTTAGCTTTAGAAGAATTGAAAGCCGGCCGAGATGAGGTTGCAGCGATGATGCTGCGGGCCGCTTATCAGGCAATTTCCGGCATCGAGCAATCCGCCATGAGCGGAATCGATGAACAAGTACTGCAGAATATATTCAGCCGGTTCTGCATAGGTAAATAGATCAAGAAACCCAGTTACAGAATTTGACACAGTGAAAAGTTTGGATATAATCTCTGGCAAATTATTGAAGTAATTAAACCCAGTGGCTTTTACCGGTGAAGTAGATATGTTGACAAATATGACATACGCGGGTTTGTTTCGGCCGTCCAACAAGGCATACGCCTGGTTTTATGATGTTGCTTTGATTATTGGCGGCTCTTTATTCATTGCCTTTAGTTCCCGGATGAAGATTTTCTTGCCCTTTAGCCCCGTTCCCATTACCGGCCAGACTTTTGCAGTGCTGATGACAGGTGCATTATATGGAGCTCGGCGGGGAGGTTTATCCGTGATTTTGTACATAATAATGGGAATGTCTGGGCTAGGTGTATTCGCTTTAGGCGGTGGTTTTTCGGTATTGTTAGGAACAACCGGCGGATATCTGCTTGGTTTTATCGCAGCCGCCTACATCACGGGACTATTAGCTGAGAGAGGATGGGACCGGCGAATCGAGACCACCATCTTGGCAATGGTTTTTGGAAACATGGTGATTTACGCTTTTGGCCTGCTCTGGTTGTGCTGCCTGGTAGGCGTCAGCAGGACCGTGTTAGTAATGGGACTATATCCTTTCATTATAGGTGATTTATTGAAGATAGCGCTGGCGGCATTGCTTTTACCTTCAGGCTGGAAATTACTGAACCGCAAAATATAAACCAAAGTGAGCTAAAGTTTGGAGTGACTAAAGTGCCTAAAATAGTGGATATAATTTTAGCTTACTTTAGAGGTCTTTTTGCACTTGACCGACAAGGTCGGTTTTGGTAGTGTGCTCAAGCCGAAATAGAAAGCTATCGCATAGAGTAAAAGGAAATTTTAACCCTGTGTGCTATAGACAACTCGTACTTCGCAGCGAGCCTGCTACACCAAAGTCCGGCTTAAGACGGACGAAGGCCGGAAGCGCTGCTTCACAGAGTAGTATAGGAAACTGTTGAATGGGAAATTTCAAACGTGTATTCAAATATATCTGGCCGCAATGGCCGCGAATTATTGTTGTCCTCATTAGCGCATTGGTAGTCTCATCTCTTTTATCGTTGAGTTTTATAACGGTAATACCGCTTTTGAAAGTGATGATGGGCGAGGAAGGGCTTCACGGCTGGGCTGAAAGAAAGATATGCGCACATCGATACGGATTAAATTTTTCTGTTTCAGGAATGACAGACTTTACTATTTCTGAACATCTTTCTTATCTGCTGATAACAGATATCGAAGAAGACAGTCCTGCGCAAAAAGTAGGCCTGCAAAAAATGGATATAATTATTGGAGCAGGGACCCTTTTGGCAGAACAGGGCAAACAGGATGTCCCTGGCGCGAAACTGCTTGAAGCACTCGCAGCCGCACCCGGAAAAACCGACCTTGTTGTTCAGCTAAAGCGAGTCAACGCAGAAGGTGTCATTGGTACGAAAATACTGACGCTGGCTACCGGTACAAAGCCTTTTTATGTGGACTATGTGGAAAAAGCTTTAAGCTTTTTGCCAAGAGGACAAACCAAGGAAAATAAAACCCAAACGGTAATTTTTATAATAGTGGTGATGGGTATTTTCACAATCATTCGATGTCTGGCAAAATTCTATCAAGATTACATGGCTCAAAAAGTTGTGCAAATAGGGATAAATCACTTGAGGGAGGACACCTTCGGACACGCCCTGGAGATGCCGATTGGATTCTTTACCAATGAGAGGCCAAGCGATACGGTTAGCAGAATCATTAACGATACTATCGTTATGGGCAAGGCAGTTAAAATAATGCTTGGCAAAGCGCTTCGAGAACCGTTGAACGTCTTATTTGCGACTGCAGCAGCAATGTGGCTGAATTGGCATTTAACGGTGATTTTCCTGTGTGGTGCACCGTTTGTGCTGTGGCTGGTGGTTGTCTTCGGTCAGAGAATGAAAAAAGCCACAAGGAAATCGCTGGTGGCAAGCTCGCAAATGCTGGCAAAACTTCAGGAAGCAATGGCAGGGCTTAAAGTGGTTAAAGTTTATAACCGTCACGGATATGAACGAGACAGTTTCAAAGCGATAAATAACAGATTATTAAAACAGTTGCTGAAGATTTCAAAGGTTGATTCCGCTACAATGCCTATAATGGAAGTCCTTGGAATGGCGGCAGGCTCAGCAGCGCTGGTAGTCGGGGCGCAGTGGGTTACCACCGGTGAGATGGATGGTTCGGAGTTCTTTGGATTGTTGATTATGCTGGGAGTCGCTGCTGAATCGGCGAGAAAGACTTCTGATATCTGGAACAAGATACAGGAGGCAAATGCCGCTGCTGAAAGGGTTTTTGCAGTAATAGATTCGCCGGTCGAGTTTGACAAACCAGGAGCGGCGGGACTGCCGCTGTTGAAAGAACAGATAGAGTTCAGAGATGTGGTATTTACATATCCGGGCATGTATGAACCGGTCTTAAAAGGTGTCAATCTTATAGTGCCGGCAGGACATAATGTCGCTGTCGTTGGACCTAACGGTTCAGGTAAAACAACGCTGGCAAATCTAATACCAAGGTTTTACGACCCCGATTTCGGCCAGATTCTAATAGATGGAAATGACATCCGGGATGTGATACTACCCAGCCTGCGAAGCCAGATTGGAATGGTCACACAAAATGTGGTAACATTCAACACTACTATAGCGGAAAATATCGCATACGGTAAATCCGACGCCACAGAAGATGAAATCATTGCTGCAGCTAAGCGTGCATTTGCTCACGAATTTATTTTACCACTGCCCAACGGATATAATACGATTATCGGTGAGCAAGGTGTTGGCCTTAGTGGCGGCCAGCTACAAAGAATCATTATAGCCAGAGCGATCTTGAAGAATCCTTCCATCCTGATTTTCGATGAGGCAACCAGCCAGGTTGATGCAGACAGCGAAGCCAAAATCCACAGAGCCATAGAGGAGATTATGCAGGATAGAACAACTTTTTTAATCGCTCACAGATTTAGCACCGTTATTAACGCAGACGTGATAGTAGTAATGGATGATGGGCAAATTATCGCTCAAGGCCTGCACAACGAGCTAATCCAGACCTGCCCATTGTATCAAAGTTTATATGAAACACAGTTGATAAAAGCATAATTTAGAATGTTGAATTCTTAATTCTTACTTTTAAATTCTGAATTCAGGTATCAAGACTATGGCTGAACTTTCACGGGCAAAAAAAGCATACGATCTTTTTAAGAAGTTCGATGGTAATCCGATCTTGTCCCCGAAAGATTGGCCTTACCCGGCGAACGCGGTCTTTAATCCGGGATCGGCAAAGCTAAATTCCGAGACGCTTCTGCTTGTTCGTGTAGAGGACATGCGGGGTTTTTCGCACCTGACTGTTGCCCGCAGCGCCAACGGCTTTACAAACTGGCATATCGATCCTCAACCAACTTTAGAGGCCGACCAAAGCTCTCGTGAGGAAAGGTGGGGTCTGGAAGACCCTCGTATTATCTGGCTTGAAGAGCAAAAGCAATTCGCTGTTACTTATATTTCTTTCAGCGAGGGTGGGCCGGTGGTTTCGCTGGCAATTACCAAAAATTTCAGAACTTTTGCCCGGCTGGGAGCTCTTCTGCCGCCGGAGGACAAAGATGCGTGTCTATTTCCTTGCAGATTTAATGGGCGATTTGCTTTGATACACCGTCCTATAGTCAGAGGCGAAGCGCATATCTGGCTGAGCTTTTCACCGGATCTAAAGCATTGGGGTGACCATCAATTGCTGATTAGAACAAGAGCGGCCTACTGGGACTGCCACAGAGTGGGATTGGCTTGCCAACCCATAGAGACACCACAAGGCTGGCTAATATTCTACCACGGCGTCCGCAGCACTACTGCAGGTCAAATATATCGTGTCGGCCTGGCGCTTTTGGACCTGAATGCTCCATGGAAGCTCCTGCGCCGAAGTGATGAATGGGTCTTAGGACCTGAGGCGTACTATGAACGAGTCGGTGACGTCAGTGGTGTAGTGTTCCCCACCGGGGCTGTTGTTCACAAAGAGACAAATCAGCTCTGCCTCTATTACGGTGCTGCTGACTGTACCATTGCAGTCGCAACAGCTAACTTAAATGATTGCCTGGACTATATCATGTCTTGTCCGAAAGCAAACGAATAAGCCACCTAATACTACAGCGCAAGGTATCCAACAATAACTATTCAAAGCATTGCTGTAGAAGCAGCTATGGCAATTGATTAAAATTCTAAATCCTAATCCGTCGGAGCCGGACCTGGACGGCATCGAAATTCTAAACAAATCCTAAATCCAAATAACCAAAACGTTTTGTATTTTAGACATTTGAGTTTGTTTAGGATTTAGAATTTAGGATTTCGGATTTCCATTTATTGTTTCGTGCTTCGGATTTTAGCAAAGAAAAAACTGATTTTCGAAGTTAGATTGTGCTGTAGTATTAGACATACCGTCTTAATACAGTGACGATAAATAAATTTGGTTTGGATGAAATGGCTGCCTATGGATTGTTATAAATCGAGCGTAATGACCATGCCAATCAAATTGCTTCCCGAATTAACGTTAGGGACACTTTTGCAGATTGCCTGTTTTGACAAGCATTTGTACAAAAAAGCCAGATTCTCAAAAAAATGGAATCTGGCTTCGGAGGAGGGTGATGAAAAGCTATTTGTACATTCCTAAATATTAATCTTGATGATTCCTCTAAAACTATAATCGAACTAACGATAAACATTTCTTTAATAAAAAAGGCAGATTTAGAACCAATACATTATTTTTGTCACAATTCAAGTCTTTAATTTTGAAAATCCTATTTTTTCTATAGTTTTTTCTGAAAAGTGTAAAAACAGAATCTTTTACCATTTTATTTTACGCTTGATTAGTGAACCTTGTTCTCATATTCTAACCGAAAACCTGTTACTTCTTTGGTTAATCTTTTCCGGACAGAAGGATATGGAGACTAAAATTACAATTGTTGATTTGCTAACGGCCAAACGCAAGGGTCAGAAGATCGTTGCAGTCAGTTGCTACGATTATACTACAGCTAAACTTGTTTCACAGACCGATGTCCAGATGATATTGGTGGGCGATTCAGCGGCACAGGTAATGCTCGGTTTCGATTCAACACTGCCGGCTACAATGGATTTTATGGTTGCCATAACCTCCGCAGTTCGCCGAGGTGCTCCAAATTTATATCTTGTTACAGATATGCCTTTCCTATCTTATCAGGCTGGCACAGCTGAGGCGGTGAAAAATGCCGGTCGATTTGTTGCTGAGGCTGGCGCGCAGATGGTCAAGCTTGAAGTCACCAGTGCATACCTCGATGTTATTAAAGCGGTGAGCGATGCCGGTATTGCCGTTATGGCACATATTGGTATAAGACCACAGAGTATCAGTAAGATTGGGCGATTTAAAGCCGAGGCCACAACGGCAGAGATGGCGGTGGGATTAATAAATCTTGCTGAGCAAATGGAAGCTGGCGGTGCCGACTCACTGTTAATTGAAGGCGCTGCTGCGGAGGTTGCGGAGATTATTACAAAACGCTGTGATGTGCCCGTGATTGGCTGCGGTTCCGGGCATGGCTGTGATGGACAAATCCTCATCGCACATGATATTCTGGGGCTAACACAAGGGCCAAGTCCAAAGTTTGCAAAGAGTTACAGTAATTTGGCAGAGAGCACAATCGAGGCATTCAGCAGCTATAGCAAAGACGTAAAGGGCAATCAGTTCCCCGATGCCGAGCACAGTTACCATATAAAATCAGGGGAGCTTGAGAAGCTTAAGCAAATCCTAAAAGACAAACTTTAGTCCACCATAGGCGGATTGCTCCCTAACGGTCGCGGCTCTTTTTTGTGTATTTGCACAATAATATCTTACGGTTGGAACTCGAAAGCTCCCATATCAATCGCCTGGCCCATTACGCGTCTATTGCCATCGAGGTCGGTTTCATTTGCCTGCGGCATATAGTTCGGGTCACCGGCATCAATGCACAGCGAATGTGGCAGCAAGTGATAGTCTCCCGCAATCCAATCGACAAAAGAAGGATCAGCATCAATATTGCCGGCACCCGGCCAGTCGCCATGGACATTACTGTATGTCACCGTGACCAGATTACTTGCTATTTGAATGTTCTTACTGTCGCTGCCGTTGTAGTATATGATAGAGTTTTTGATTGTAGGATTTTCACCAAAAATGCCGTGTTTTAGATTTCCGGCAATAGTACAATTCGAGATTGTAGCGTTGTTGTAACCGGCAAAGCGAGTTGTTTGCTCTGCCATCATCTCAATGCCGGCCCCTTGGTTTCCGCTGATAATGCAGTTAGCTATTGTTAGATTACTGCGGTTCCATAACCTGATACCAGCTCCTCTATTGTCGATAATGAAGCTATTGGTAATCGTGGCATACGCCTGGGAACAATAAACGCCGTTATTACCGTTGGTAATTGTCAAGCCGGTAAGAACGCTGTTTGCATTTTCACCGTGGGAGAAAGTCACTGACGGGCCCTGGAGACCTCCTCTGATAATTGTGGCCGCTACGACAGCCGGGTCTTTGGGGTCGATTGACTTGATTGTCAAGCCTTTACCTTTAAGATCGATGTTTTCGCGATAAATCCCAGGGCGGATTATTATCTCATCGCCGAGTTCGGCTTCGTCGATGGCCTGCTGAATAAAAGCGTATTTTTTTCCTGTATTTATGTTCTGAACCGGCAGTGTCAAATTAACGGCGGTGATGCAGATTGGGTCGGCATATATAGTAGAGCCATACTGGTCACGGACCTTTACTGTCCACCAGGTTTCTTCGTATGGCAGTGTGGTTATGACTTCGCTGGGCGGTGTTGGTGTATCAGAGATGATATTGTAGTCCATAACACGATAGGGGTCGGAGCCAAACAGGAGCTGGTATCCTACTGCATTTTCACTTTCCAGGCAAGTCAGTATCGCGCCATTGGGGTCTCCGACATCTACGGGGCCGAGGAGCGTGACAGGCTCAGGCAGCTTTGCGGGAAAGTTAGGCTCATCGAAAAATTCCATATATCCATAGTTAAAAGCGATTGCATCAAATCCTTTAAATTTGTAGATTTCTCTATCAGGTGTAAAGGCCAACTGAAGGTTTTTGCCCGGACCAATAACAGACCAGTATGCACCGGCAACAAGACCACCATTGAACTGATTCATCGCGGGAGTCGTTAGTGAAGCTTTGTAGTACCTCGGAGGGGCGCCGTGATCGCCTAAGGCAACCTGGACATTCAAAATGCCCGGGTAGAAATATGGCCCTGTCCCCTCGTAGGTGTCTATCCAACATTGCTCTGAGTCAACGGAACTTTCCAAAAATGCGGAAATACTTAAAGAATAATCTCTGCAGCGGCCATCCAGCAATGTAGCCCTGTTTACTGCATATCGAGCATCCTTGTATGTCAGGTTCAGCCGAATTGCAGCATCTATGGTAGGTTGTCCACCTGTACTGTGCCCCATTGTCTGAATGGGTTGATTATAGTTTGGTGCAACAGATGACAGATAATGAATAATCAAATCACCGCATTTATAATAAGTCGGCCCGGCCCCGGGCACGTCCGGTTGATAACTAAAACTTATAATATTGGCTTTCTCTTCCCATGCGTCGGAATTCCAACCACCTCCGCCAGTTATACAATCACCTCCGCCGAAAAAAACCACGGTCGGCTTATTGGGATCAAAAGGAACATTATTTTCTAATCGCAAATTGGTTCCAGTTGAGTCTGGAACAATCCAAACTTTGACTGTATCAGACAGACCTTCGTTCTGACCGTCGTTCACAACCAGTTGGAACTCGCACAACTGGAGCGAATCTGTTTGAATAAAGCCACTGACTGTTGGAGCTGCGATGTTTGAATCGGCAATTTCTGCTTCTGGACCGGAAATCTGCTGCCAGCGATATTGCAAAGCGCCTGAATTATCCGGATCGTACGACTTTGTACCATCAAGAACCACATCATGCCCATCTGTATATAAAGGTAATCCGGCATCAGCAACAGGAATGTGGGCACTGCCTATGACAATACGTACATTATCCGGGAAACTCTCAATCAATCCATCACTGACAACAAGTTCAAACGAATATGCTCCGAACTCGTCCGGCGAGAATTCAGCTATTGATGTATCAGCATCTTCTATTGTAACTGCTGGCCCAGCTATCTGAGACCAGCTATAAGTAAGATTTCTATTACCATCCGGGTCGTATGAATCACTTCCATCCAGTAGAACAGAATCAGGAAGTTCTGCTGTTGATTGGTCATCACCGGCATTGGCGAAAGGTCTTAGGTTACCACTAAATTCAGCGGCTCCGATATCAACTCGACCGTGGATTACCCGGTCATTTCCATACATATCTTTTTCATCCGGCTCGACGCTGTAGTTCGGATCGCCGGCGTTGATGCAGGGCGAATCCATTTGTAATCGATAATCATTAGCCTGCGGATTGACAAACATCGGGTCCTGGGAAATATTACCGCGGGGATCTTTATTTCCGCTGCCAGTGATATAGCTATCTTCGGTATTGTCCCATATATTGTTAGATTCAAGTCGATCCTGGGGGGATGAACCTTCCCCAGATAGACCTCCACTTCCGCGAGCGCTGCTGATTATATTACTTACTGTTGTGCAGGAACCAAACTCAGGATAAGAAACAAGATAAACATTACCGCCTGACTCAGCATAGTTATTCAAGATGGTATTGTTGATTAAGCGACCGGCCACCATAAGAACACCACCACCGGCAGTTGCCGAATTGTCGTATATTAAATTGTTTGTGATTTTGGCATCTCCGGGGGCTGTGACTATCCCTCCACCGATGTACGCAGAATTGCCCTTTATTATATTGTGAGTAATTATTGGGCTTGAATCCAAACAGCCGATTCCTCCCCCCCAACCTTCTATACCAAGCAATTGTTCGGCATTTTCGTTACTATTGTTGGTAATTACATTATTTTTGATTGTTGGAGAAGCGTTGAGGCAATAAATCCCCCCTCCGATGATTATAGCATCTCGTTCAAAAATTTCTCCTTCCTCGAACAAGGTACCGTATCCACCGGTGATGGTAAAACCAGTCAGCACTGCTTTAGAAGTTTCACCATTTTCAAAGGTTACTACGCTTCCCTGGTTCTTACCGTGAATAATTGTAGCGGAAACAACTCCTGGATCGTTGGGATCAATACTTGTAAGTACAATATTTTTGCCATTGAAGTTTATATTCCCCAAATATGTGCCAGGACTAACGATCACGATATCGCCGTCATTAGCATCGTCGATAGCCATCTGAATGGTTTCGTACTGCTCTGGGACTTGACGAGTTGCCGCTGGCGCTAATGCCCCTATAACAAACGATAGTGTAAGGCTTAAAATAACTATCTTTCTCATTTTTTTCCCTCTCTATTTTTTTGTTAACAACTCCTGAACATAGCTATACGGCTGCTAAGGTTAGAAAGCAGGGACGATAAGAAGTGAAATAACCTGCCTCCGGGTTATAGCTACATACATTTTCTACACAAAATCGGTTGCCTTTGCAAATAATTTTTGATAATCCTTGTCCTTTTCCGAGTTGGCCTCTGACTGCGACCCGCGCACTCACTAAAGCGAGCTCCTACCTTCATGTTCATATCTTCAAAAATGTTTCGTTGTTCATTTAATAAGACGAATAAAAGCAATCTTCATTACAAACACTTTGTACTTTTTTGCTTAAAGTGACATAGATTATTTCATCAGGAATAATGAATAAATCTTCGTTTTATATAGGGGCAGCTTACAATCCAAATGTTACTAATTTATTACGGTTTTATTCTTTTTTTGTGATTTTTGCAGTATTTCCAACCTTTTATTTTTCGGGGATTGTTGAGATTTGTATGTGTTTAACCGTAGAATGGGGTTTGGCCCCATTATTTTCTTTTAAATGTTATGGAACCGGCAGGCCCAATTCAGCAAGGACCTTTTTCATATCCTCCCAGACCTTTCGGCGATTTTCCGGCGAATAATTCCGCAGCAAATATGCGGTATGATATGTGACCATTACTTTTATAGGCGGCCTGCCGAGGCCGGCATAGTATTCGTGGAATTGGCCGCGAATCTGGCCTATGGCTTTATTGGTATTCAGCAATGTCCTGGCGGCGTGGGCACCCAGAGCAACTATAATCTCAGGGTCTATTATCTCAATTTGTCTTTGCAGATACGGTAAACAGCTTATTATCTCTTCGGGACGTGGATCGCGATTTTCCGGCGGACGACATTTTAAAATATTGGCTATAAAAACATCGCTTCGTTTTAGCCCACAAGCCTCGATTACCTTATCCAATAGCCGTCCGGCTCTTCCGACAAAAGGTCGGCCTTGTGCATCTTCATCGGCTCCGGGTGCTTCTCCAACGAACAATATGCGTGTGTTCGGATGCCCCTCACCGGGGACGGCATTGGTCCGTGACGAGCCCAGGCTGCATTGGCGGCACTGACGAACCTCCTCGGCAATTTTCTCCAGCTCTGCGGCCTTTTCAGCAATAGAAGCATCATCCTGCCGGGCTGGTGGCCCGTCTCGAGGCCCTCGAGAGAGCTCAGACTTTTTACCTTCCCGCTTTAAAGAAAAGCCGGTGAAAAATTGCTCCATTTCCAGATGTTGACGAACAACCTTGTTTATGTCAGTTTCTTTGGACATTGTAAAAAAGTAGCTTAGTCATTTAGAAATGGAACTGGTCTTTAAAAACGGTTTTGAAATCATAAACATCGTTGAAATCATCAATAGAATCGGTCGGCTGTGTGCTCATCCACTCATGTTTTATCATCAGGTAAACTATTTCACCCAAATCGCGGGTTGTCTTGACTTGCCAGGTATTTAGAACGAGCATAGCCAGTCTGCCCCATTTTTCTAAAGCCAGTTTTCTGAGCCCTTCACATAGTGTTTGGCCGCTTACGTGGGTGGGCTTGGCAGCAACTTCTTTTGCCGTATAGCCGAGTCCCTCATATACGAACCTAATCGCCTTTGGGTTGTATCGGCTGTCCTCTTTTGCAATTTCTTCAGGAGTTTTTTTCATTTTAGCTTCTTTATTAAAGCACTTTCTGTCCGGGTTTTGCACCAGCGTCTGCTGAGAGCATATAGACGTCTTTTCCGCCGGTTCCGGCTGCCAGAATCATACCTTCGGACAGACCAAACTTCATCTGTCTTGGTTTTAGATTCGCAAAATATATTACGGTTTTGTCGGCCAGTTCCTCAGGTTTATAGGCCTGGGCTATAGCGGCCATGCAGGTTTTTTGTGGGCCGCCTACATCCAAGACCAGGCGCAGCAGCTTGTCGGCACCAGCGACCGGCTCGGCCTTTACAACCTTTGCAATTCGCAAATCAATCTTCGCAAAATCTTCGATGGAGCATTCCGGCTTAAATGGCTCGGCTGCTTGTGGCTGGCCCGCCACGGGTCCGGATGCTCGGACGCCTTGTGTTTCTTTGCTTTCTTCGATCATAGTAATCACCTGTTTTTTATCAATCCTTTCAAACAATCTTTGAAAATCATTTATTTCGTGGTTTTCCAATATTATATCCACATCTGCGAAACTTAATTCATTGAGATTAAGAAATCTTTCCACTTTTTCAGCATATTTGGGCAGAACAGGTTTTAGATAAATAGTCAGGATTTTGACAGCGTTTATCACAGCGGTTAAGGTCGCTTGTGTTTTGTCCGGATCATTTTTAACAGTTTCCCAGGGCTGATTTTGTTCGACAAATCGATTAGCTTCGTCGGCTAAGGCAGCAATAGTCCGGACCGCGGCGGCAAATTTGAGATTCTCATAATTCTCAATAATAGCTTCTTTGGCAGCGGTGAGCTTGCCGATTAACTCTATACCTGATTTGTCTAATCGGCCAAGCCGGCCATTAAATTTTTTGGTCAGCATCGGCCCGGAACGTGAGGCTAAATTTGCGAACTTTCCGACCAGGTCGGAATTAGTTTTGTTTATGAAGTCCTCGGTATTCAGATCGATGTCGTCGATAGTATCTGTTAGCTTGCTTGCATAATAGTATCGTAAAAATTCAGGATTCAGGTGTTTCAGATAGGTCTTGGCGTTAATAAAGGTTCCGCGTGATTTACTCATCTTTTCGCCGTTAATAGTAAGGAATCCATGAACGAAAAGTTTGTCGGCGGTTTTGAAGCCCGTGCCGATAAGCATTGCAGGCCAGAACAAAGCGTGGAAATACATTATGTCCTTACCTATAAAATGATACAGCTCGTATTCATTGCCGTTCCAAAGTTTGTCGAAATCCAGATTGTTCCTGTCGCAGTAGTTTTTTGCCGAGGCCATGTACCCGATAGGTGCATCCAGCCAGACGTAGAAGAATTTGTTTTCCTCTCCGGGGATTTTAAAACCGAAATAGGGCCCATCACGTGAGATGTCCCAGTCCTTCAGACCTGTTTTGAACCATTCATCAAGTTTGTTTGCAACCGATTTTTGGGTATATCCGCCGGCGATAAGGTCTTTTAATTGTTTTTCATAGTCAACGAGCTTGAAAAAGTAATGCTCAGATGTTTTCAAAGTCGGTGGCGTCCTACAAGTAGCACAATACGGATTGATCAGTTCGGCAGGGCGATAGGTAGCGCTGCAAACCTCGCACGAGTCGCCATACTGGTCTTGCGCTTTGCAACGTGGGCAGGTGCCACGAACGAATCTGTCCGGCAGTGACATCCTGCATTTCTCGCAATAGGTTTGTTCAACGTCTCGCCTAATGATTGAGCCGGCTTCATTTAGTCGATTGAAAATAAGCTCGCTGAAATGTTTATTTTCAGGTGAATGCGTCGAGTAATAATTATCGAAGACTATATAAAAGCTGGCGAAATCGGCTATATGCTCCCTGTGCATTTTCTCGATTAGCTGCTCCGGTCTGATACCTGCAGCGCGTGCGCTTATCATCACCGGCGTGCCGTGTGTGTCATCGGCACAAAAATACAAACACTGGTTTCCGCACAATTTCTGAAAGCGCACCCAGATATCGGTTTGCAGATACTCGACGAGGTGTCCCATATGTATGGGACCGTTAGCATAAGGCAAAGCTGATGTTACGACGATTTTGCGAGGCATGTTTCTTCCTTAAAGACTACTGTTCCTCAAATTCTTCGTTGTCTTCATTGATGTTTTGCTTGGTGTTTTCCTTTCCTTTTTTGCTGTTAGCAGGGCCGGAGATTAATTCTATCTCATCGACGGGTACGGCTTCTTTTCTACCATCTTCATATTCAACGGCCACGAGCTGAGTCAAGATATGAGTATCGACAACTTTGGCTTCACCTTGCTTGGTTTTTACCCTGGTATTTTTCTTGGGCAGTCGCTTGCGAAGCTCGACGTACGTTTTATCTTCGTATCGCAGACAGCACTTTAATCTGCCGCAATAGCCGGATATCTTAGATGGGTCAAGCGTGGCCTTTTGCATCTTGGCCATTCGCATATTGACGGGCTTGAGCAGTTTAAGAAACCTTCTGCAGCAGCATTCTTGCCCGCAGCTTTCCATATCTCCGAGCAGCTTGGCTTCGTCACGTGAGCCGATTTGACGCATTTCGATCCTCGTCTGATACTCCTGGGCGAGTCTTTTTACCAGCTCACGGAAATCCACTCGGCCGTCAGCCATAAAGTAGAAGATGAGCCGTTCGCCGCCCAATATGTGTTCTGCGTCAACAATTTTCATCGGCAGGTTCATTTCTTTGGCAAAACGCTTGCAGCACTCTATCTCTTCTTTTGCGATTTTTTCCAGGTGCTGCTGTTCATTTATATCCGCTGCGGTTGCGTAACGGACGAATTTGCCGGCCTGTTCACACGAATGCTCAACGCCGCTGTCATCGAAATATTTCTTTATCTGATCGTCACTTAATCTAAATCGTCCGGCCTTGTAAGAGCTGATTTGACCCACTAAGTAACCTAATTCAAGGCCTTTTTCGGTTTCTACAACGACGCGCATGTTGACTTTCGGTATTTTGTTTTCGTTGTGCTCGAAGAAGCCAAGCGTGTTCATGCGGCTGTAGCGAACCAGCATATATTTTTTATTTTTTGCCCATTTGGACTTTGCTTCCATGACTTCCGGCATTCAAATCACCTTAAAGAGATAATTACCCCGCAACAAATTCGGGATTCACAATCATTATTATTAAGTATGGATTATATCAGAACCTGCGAGGTTTAACAATAGCTGCTCGAAAATAAGCTTCTCGTTAACTCCGGACTCGATCCAGCGCAGCATCCTATAGCAGTCAGATATTTTTTCTGCAGCTTGTTCCACATCGAAACGAACAGCCAACTTTTTTATCTGTTCTTTTTGGTCGAAATTAATCTCAGTTTTTTTTGATGCAGCATTCAGTTTCATTGAATCGTGCAGAGCTGAGATGATTATTTGTATTAGAGTTTTTTGAGTTCTTCGATTGATATCGGTTTTGCTGGTGGTCTTGTCGAGGTTGCGCCAGACAGCAGCGATTCTTTTACTGTCTTCCAAAATCTTCTCGGCCTGCTCTACCGCATCGGCAAACTCAAAGCCAGCTAAAGAGCTTATCAGTTTTTTCTTTGTTTGGTAAAGATTAGCATCAGCCAATTCAAGCTCCGCCCACTGACAAGCTGTTCCTAAGCTGCCAGCCGATAAACGGGCGAAATATTGTGCTTGTTTTTGTTCAAGGCCTGTTTCTTTTAGCTTTTCGATTATCCTGTCTTCGTCTATGGGGCCGAATCGGATTATTTGGCATCTTGATTTGGTGGTCGGCAGAAGCCTTTCAAGGCGGGTGCAAAGCAGGATTATACAGCAGTATGAAGGCGGCTCCTCCAAAACTTTCAAAAGCGCGTTCTGCGAAGCGGCGTTCAGCTTTTCCGCCTCGCTGACTACGAAAACCTTTCTTTGCGAAAGTGTCGGTTTAGTTGCCACTTTCTCAACAAGAAATTCTCGAATGACATCGATTGGTAAATCGACAGGTGTTTTTCTGTCCTTACCATTTTTAGTGAATTCTATTAGTTCCTTATAGACGTGATTGAAGTCGGAGTGCGAATCGGCCTGGAAAGCTCGGCAGGGTCGGCATGAGTCGCAACTATCGGTGAAGTCATTTTCCTTGGTGGGATTTTGGCAAAGCAGAAGCTTTGCCCATTCGCAAGCGGCCTTGTATTTGCCGATACCTTCCTGTCCGGCGAAGATGTACGCGTGGGCCCACCTGCCGGAGAGAAATGCCCTTTGCAAAATCGCAATCGCTTTATCCTGACAAAAAATTTCCCTTAATGACATCTATGTAAATCTCACTTCTGAGATAAGCTGCAATATTTTTTGATGAACTTTTTCAACATTGTCGCTGCCATCTACTACCAGAAAGTTTTTCTTTTCTTTGGCGAGTTGCAGGAAGCCTTCACGAACTTTTTTATGATATTCACGGCTTTTTGCCTCCATTCTATCGAGCTGACGGCAAAGTCTTGTTGCACTTGTTTCCGGATCGACATCAAGGATAATTGTCAAATCCGGCCAAACTCTTTTGAGAGAGTCTTCGGCAATTTCTATTACTTTAGCTATTCCGAATCCACCGGCATAACCCTGATAAGCGCACGTGCTGGAGAGCCATCTATCGAGAACAACACACTTGTTTTCTTTCTGAGCCGGGCCGATTTTTTCCGACCAGAGCTGTACCCTTGCAGCCATATATAATAGCAGTTCCGTGCTTGTGCTCATGGCTTCGTGCTCGGGACTGAGCAGAATCTGTCTTATCTTTTCGCCGATAACTGTATCACCTGGGTCGCGGAAAACGGCGGTAGATACGCCTTGTTTTTGTAGCCATTCGGCTAACAGTTTTGCCTGCGTAGTCTTTCCGCAGCCGTCCGGCCCATCAAGAACTATGAATTTACCAGAAAATTTGTTGTTCACTTAATCACCTTGACAACCAGTTTACCAATAATGCTCCAATAACTCCGACAAGAAAACTGACTATAAGCCAAAACCAATGATGTTTATATTCTGCATATAAGAGTCCACTACGTTTAAACCATGAACAATATTTTCTGCCTAAATCCAAGCCTGCGAGTTTCACCTCATTTATTTTGTAATAATAGCTACCACATTCGCTCACATCTAAAAGACCTCTTTCCTTGAGCATTTTATTAGCAGTTTCGATTTTTATTTTAGCTTCAAACCATACTTTGTATTTATTGTTAGTTTCCTGCTGGTTCACAAAATTATTTTCAACATTTGTATTCATTTGTTGTTGGTTACAAGTTAATCCAGTATTATGCTTTTTTTTGATCAGTTCACGAGCCAATTTGACAACTTTCCTTGGTCCCAAAATTGGAATGCGGGGAGGTTTAATTACAAATGGTTGTAAATCAGCGACCGAAAACGTCGGTCCTTCAATTCTTAGCTCTGGTGTACTAACATAGTAAACCATGAGTAAGTATCTTTCATCTTTTGGCAGCCACATAATTTTTTCAAACCTGCGCTAGATACTTCGCTTATGATAATAAAAATTGACAGGTTATAACCTCATCATAGATAATACAATTTTAATAATTCGTCAAAGCATATTTTATTGAACCTGTACAGATGACAGAGAAACGACCAGTAAACAATTACTACGTAGATGAAGCAGGTGATCTGACGCTTTTCAACAAACGGGGGCATGTAATTATCGGAAAGCCAGGAGTTTCACGCATTTTCATGGTCGGAGTAGCTCATCTACCGGATCCAAAGTCAACTCATGAGAAACTTGAACAGTTGAGAGCGAACCTACTCGCTGATACTTATTTCAAAGGCGTTCCATCAATACAACCGGAAACAAAGAAAACGGCAATTTGTTTTCATGCGAAAGATGATCCTCCAGAGGTAAGACGTGAGGTTTTTAAACTGCTGCCTAAATTCGAACCTAAGGTTTTAGTTGCAATTAGACGTAAAGAATATCTTGTTAGTGCTGCACACTTATTTTACAAAAGAGGAGCAAAACTTAATCCTGATGATATTTATGATGATCTTGTAAAGCGACTTTTTAAGACTCTTCTGCATAAAGCAGATGTGAATCATATTGTTTTTGCTCGTCGTGGCAAATCAATTCGTCAACATGCGCTTGAGAGAGCGATCGGGAGAGCCAAATTGAATTTTGAGAGAAGTACAGGAATCAGGTCTGGAAGTAGAACAACCATAACACCAAGATATCCGTCCCAATACGCAGGATTGCAGGTAGTTGATTATTATCTATGGGCTTTGAGAAGGATGTTTGAGAGAGAGGAAGACAGGTTTTTCGACCTTCTTAGACCTGGTTATCGATTGATTATGGACCTGGATGATACAAGGAATAAGCCGTACGGTGAATGGTACAGTGATTCCAATCCATTGGAGCTCAAAAAAATAAAGCCCGTAGTAGGCTAGGTTCAGGTGGACAAGCCACTCAAACACACGGCTTGTAGCCGACGTTCACCCACCAGGGCAATTTCAAGTATACCTATCGAAACAAAATATTCAAGATAATTTTTGAGTTTTTATAATTTTTCTTGAGAATTTATCTTGCCAATTGGAAATTTTCTTCGCCGACGAGCTGGCGCATCTTTCGGCAAAAGTCCAGGTCGGGATTAACGGAAAGCTCCTTATCGGCTGCCGCATAAATCCTGCCTTTGTCGGTTTTAACCGCCACATAAACAGGGCTTTTGCCTTTGTGATGCTGGCATATACTGCGTATCGCAGTCACTTTTTCCTCTGTGACATCCGTTGCATCCAGTCGAATTCTCACCATAGCAGCTAACTTATTTCTCACCTCATCCAGCGCTATCAGCTCAAGAGCCAAAATATTGGCCTTCTCTCTTCGCCAATCAAGCTTACCCTTTACAAAAACGACAGCATCCTGAACCAGCACCCCGCTGAATCTATTCAAAATATCGGGAAACATCACAACATCGACCTGTCCCTGCAGGTCTTCGAGTATGAAGACCGCCATTTTTGAGCCGGCGTTCCGGCCTGTCTTGGTCACGTTGTATCGTATCTTGGCTATCATTCCACCGATTATAACAACCTTGCCTTCATCAGCCTCAACCAATTGTGAGCTGTTGTGAGTCGAATAAAGACTTATTACCTCAGCATGGTGGCTGAGCGGATTGCTGGTGACATAGAAGCCGAGGACCTCCTTTTCATAAGCCAACATTTGCTGCTCGGGCCATGGTGCGACGCTGGGCAGTTGTTTATGGTCTTGCGAATAGTCGGTTTCTCTTGTTACCTGTCCAAAGAAACTCATCTGGCCTGTGTTTCTGTCCGCCTGCAGGCTCGAACCAATTTCCATTGCTTTTTCCATGCCGTCCATCATTTGATGACGGTTGCCACCGAGTCTGTCAAAAGCACCTGCTTTTATGAGGGCTTCGATAGTCTGTTTATTAGCTGCTCTCAAATCTACATTCTCACAGAAATGGAAAAGACTCTCAAATCTGCCAACCTTATCACGGGCCACAATTATTTGTTCGACCGCCTTTTCGCCGACGCCCTTGACCGCAGCAAGACCGAAACGTATGACTCCCTTTTTGTCGCCGTGTTTATAAACAGGCGTAAAATCGACACCACTTTCATTTATATCCGGTGCTGAAACAGTAATGCCCATCTCATTACATTCATTGATATAGGCAACGACTTTATCAGTGTTGCCCATTTCGTATGTTAAAAGCGCAGCCATAAATTCGACCGGCCAGCGGGTCTTCATGTAGGCGGTCTGATAGGCAATGAAGGCATAGCGGGTCGAGTGACTTTTATTAAAACCATAGCCGGCGAAACGTTCAATAAGCTCAAAAATCTGCTGAGCCTGCTGGCTGGTTAGTCCCTTATCGACACAGCCTGTTATGAATCTTTCCCTTTCCTTAGCTATAATTTTGGCTTTCTTTTTACTTATTGCTTTAATCAGGCCATAGGCCTCGCGCAGCGGTATGTCACCGAGTCGGTTGCAGATTTGCATCACCTGCTCCTGATAGACCATAATGCCGTAGGTTTCATCGAGTATTTCAGCCATAATGTTGTGTGGCAGCTGCCATTTTGCACCGTGTTTACGGTCGATATAATCCGGGATTAGTATCATAGGCCCCGGCCGATATAGAGCATTAGCTGCTATGAGGTCTTCGAGCCTGTCCGGCTTCATTTTTACCAACATGCTTTGCATGCCGTCAGATTCGAACTGGAAAACACCTTTTGTTTTGCCTGCTGAAAATAGCTGAAATACCTTCTTATCGGTGAGGTCGAGCTTTTCCAGGTCGAGGTCCACGCCATGAATATCCTTGACTAACTGCCGGGCACGCTCTAATACGCTGAGGGTCTTTAGACCCAGAAAGTCCATCTTCAATAGGCCCACCTTCTCGACGATCGGGCCTTCATACTGAGTTATTATGTCATCGGAGCCGGATGCTTTATATAGCGGCACGAAATTTGTGAGTGGCTCATCGGCAATGACCACGCCGGCTGCGTGGACCGATGCGTGACGTGCGAGACCTTCCAGCTTTTTACATATATCAATTACTTTTCTGGTCTGCTCATTTTGCTCGTAAGCTTCTTTTAACTGCGGCTCGGTCTTTAACGCCTTATCCAGTGTCATATTAAGCGAGAAGGGAACCAGCTTTGCCAATCTATCAGCTTCAGACAACGGCACGCCGAGCACCCTGCAAATGTCACGGATAACCGCGCGGGCCTTCATTGTTCCAAAGGTTATGATTTGCGCGACGTGGCCGTATTTTTGGCGAACATAGTCGATGATACTTACTCGATGAGCCTGACAGATATCGATATCGATGTCAGGCATTTCATTGCGCTGCGGATCCATGAATCGCTCAAAAAGCAGATTGTATCTTATGGGGTCAACATCACACAGACCCAGGCAGTATCCAGCAAGTGTCCCTACGGCGCTTCCCCTGGCACCTATGGGAATGTTGTTCTCGCGCGCATATCTGCAAAA
>CAZRMQ010000008.1:0-36549 GCA_964601185.1 uncultured Pirellulales bacterium | reverse complement strand
TCGTCAGATGTCCCGCCACGGACAGCTTCAAATACATCAGCGTCTGGATGTGCGCCCGGTCGAGATGAAAGACGCGCTCACCGAGATAAAACAAGCCGAAGGCGGCGACGACCCCGATGATGCCCAGCAGCGTGGCGACCCCGAGCACCATGCGCATGTTCCAGGCCTCGGGCTTGTCCTTGTAATGAACGTTGTCATAGGCGATGGACAGGATGGCGCCGTCGTTAAGCAACGCCAGCATCACGATCATTACCGCCGTCAATGGATAAAAGTTAAAGATCAGGATCGCCAGCGTCATGAAAAACAACACACGTAGCGTCTCGGCGATGCGGTAGATCGCATAGCTGTTCATCCGCTGGAAGATTTTCCGGCTCTCCTTGATCGCGTCTATGATCACCGACAGGCCGGTCGTCAACAGCACGATGGACGCCGCCGCGCGCGCCGCGTCCGTCGCACCCGAAACGGCGATGCCGCAGTCGGCCTTCTTCAGCGCGGGGGCGTCGTTCACCCCGTCGCCCGTCATGCCTACGATGTGGCCGCGTTGCTGCAGGACGTCCACAATGTGAAACTTGTGTTCGGGGAACACCTGGGCGAAGCCGTCCGCTTTCTCGATGGACTCCGCCAACTGTGCCGTCTCGTGATGCTTCGTGTCACCGAAGCCGCTGGCATCGAGAATGGCTGTACCCATCCCTAATTTCTTGGCGGTTTCCTGGGCGATGGCCATTTGATCGCCAGTAACCATCTTGACCTTCACGCCCATCTGCCGCGCTGTCGCGATGGTCGCTCTGGCTTCTTCCCGGGGCGGGTCGAACAGGGGCAACACGCCTAGAAACTGCCATGGGCCTTGCGCGTCCGCCCGAGCCACGCCCAACGAGCGGAAGCCGCGCGCCGCAAATTCGTTGACGGCTTTCTCGATGGCGGGCTTGACCTGCCCGGCATTGGCCGACAATTCCAAAATCACCTGCGGCGCCCCCTTGGTCACCTTGAACTCCTTCCCGTCCGTGTCCTTGACGGTGGCTTCGGTGCGCTTATGCACCGGGTCAAACGGCTGGAAGTGAACCACTTGGTAGCCTTTCAAGGCCTGATCATTTTTCAGGCCGCCCAGCACGGCCAGGTCGATGGTATCCTTATTGTCCGCGCGCGACGCCAACGCGGCGTTGAGGATGACTTGCTCGGCGGAAACATTGTTCACGCCGAAGGGATCGCCCAGCGTCAGCTTGTTCTGGGTTAGGGTGCCGGTCTTATCCGCGCACAGCATATCTACGCCCGCCAATTCCTCGATGGCCGCCAGCCGTGTCACAATCGCCTCTTTTTTGGCCAGCAGGCGCGCGCCGATCGCCATGGTTACAGACAGCACCGTGGGCATCGCCACGGGAATCGCGGCCACCGTCAACACCAATGCGAACTGAAGCGTGGTGAGCATGCGGTCGCCGCGGAAGAGCGCGACGCCCAGAATCAACACCACCAGGGTCACTGCGAGGATGATCAAGTAATTGCCGATCTTCAACACCGCGCGTTGGAAATGGCTGACGGTGTGCGCCTCCTGCACCAGTTGCGCGGTCTTGCCGAAGTAGGTGTTTGCACCGGTGGCGTACACCATCGCGCCGATTTCGCCCTGGCGGATAATCGACCCCGAAAACACCGCTTCGCTAGGTTTTCGCGTGGCGGGCAACGACTCTCCCGTCAGCGCGGACTGATCTACTTCTATCGGGTCACCCTCCAGCAAGCGCGCATCCGCTGGCACGATGTCGCCCAGACGCACGCGGATGACGTCGCCCGGCACAAGCTCGCGTGCCTCCGGGGTGGTCCACTTCCCATCACGTTTCACCCGGGCCTTGATCGCCAGCTTGGCCTTCAGCGCGGCGATGGCGTTGCCCGCCTGGTGTTCTTCCCAGAATCCGACCACGGCGTTGGCCAGAAGCAGAAGGAGGATGATGGCAAAGTCCGGCCAGTGCCGGGCTACCGCCGAAAGGATCACGGCCGCTTCGATCATCCACGGGATGGGACCCCAAAAATAGGTGAGGAATTTCAGGAACGGATTGGTCTTCTTTTCTTCAATCTCGTTAGGCCCATATTGGGTCAGCCGTTTCTGTGCCTCAGCTTGACTAAGGCCTTCCGGCGACGACGCCAATTTTTTCTCCAATTCCGGCATGGGCAGGGATTTCAAATCATCCTTCGCACTGGGCTTCGGTCCCGAATTCGATTCGGGAGCCTTGGGCTGGTCAGCATTGGGTTTCATAATGGGTATCCTTTCTGATACACGAGTAATTGCCCCACAGCGTCACGCTTGCTAATCGCGATCTAAACAGGCAATAATTGCTTCGGTAACCCGTTTAGTCTCATTGGGACCTCGAACCGGGATAGAAACAACACCTGCTTCTTCAGCCGGATAGTCGTTCCCTCCCACGAACAAGGCATCACCTATGAAAATCATCTCTTTCAATGAAATACCAAGGAGGTCTCGCAGTTTTCTTATTCCGTATGCTTTGTCAATGCCAGGTTTGGTGACATCAATGGATGTCGCGCCACCCAGTCGAACCGAAAACTCGGGAATAAAAGCGTCAAGGATTGCCTTGATCTTCTTCCGCTTGGCGAAATCAGGGTCCCATTTGTTCTTTTCTTCCAAGGGGGCCTGCTGACCTAAGGCGGAATATGTTATCTGGCTTCCCCGGTCTTCGATGACCTCTCCCCAGACCTTTTCGACCTTGAAGCCCGCTTCTCCCAGCGCCTTCTTTAGAGAACTTACGATTTTTTCTTTTTCATCCGCGGTGAAATCTTCCGAGTAGATCTTTTTCCAATCCCCTGCGTATTGGAAGAACTTTGTTCCACATGTCGGAAGGAGGGATAGGTTCACCAGGCGTTCGTCATGGGGAAGATTGGAGAGCAGTTGTTTTTCAAACTGTGGCCAATCGCCTCCGGAAATCACGGCCACTTTGACGATACCGAGAAGGTCATGCAGCAGTGCCGACATTTCGGTATCAAGAGACGATTTACTTTCGGCAAGTGTACCGTCCAGATCAAAAACAATTAGCTTTTTCATTGTCCTTCCACCTCAGAATTCTTGTGATCTCAAATGGTATGTATCTTTGTTCTCGCACTCAAGTTTTTTCCATCGCGGCATTGTATTCGCCACGGCGCGCAGCCCGGTTGCACCTGGCTCGATGATACAGAGCTTGCTGTGCCGCCAACAGGTGGGCCTCCTCGCCTCGCCAAATCTCCAAAGCTGGTTGCTGGATGGCGCGGGCAAACGAAAACGCCAACGCCCAAGGCAGTCGCGACTTGAATCTGACATTCATGGCATTCAAACGGACCGAGGCCAGTTCAGCGGATTGGCCGCCCGACAAGAAAGCAATCCCCGGAACGGCAGCGGGAACAGATCGCAAGAGACACCCCACCGTGGCGTCGGCCACCTCGTCCACCGCTGCTTGCTTGGGGCAGGTCAATCCCGGAAGCACCATGTTGGGCTTCAGGATCATATCCTCCAGCGTCACCCGTTGTGTGTAAAGCTGGTTAAAAACCGTTCGCAGGACTTCCTCTGTTACCTCCCAGCACCGCTCCAGGGTATGTTCGCCATCCATGAGCACTTCCGGCTCGACGACGGGGACCAGTCCAGCTTCCTGGCACAACGCGGCATAGCGAGCCAACGCCTGCGCGTTGGCCTCAATGCAACCCCGGCTGGGAATACCATCATCCACGGTAATCACCGCGCGCCACTTGGCAAAACGGGCACCCATTTCAGAGTATTCAGCCAGGCGGTCGCGCAATCCGTCCAGACCTTCGGTTATTTTCTCTTTGGGATGACCTGCCATGTCTTTTGCACCGGTGTCAACTTTGATGCCGGGAATGATTCCCGCATCGGTGAGAGCTTTGACAAAGGGAGTGCCATCTTTCTTCTGTTGGCGGATCGTCTCGTCGTAGAGGATCGCGCCGCTAATGCAGTCACCGAGACCGGGCGTCGTCACTATTAGTTCTCGATAAGCGCGCCGGGCCTCCGCGGTCTGGGGAATCCCCAATCGGGCAAATCGTTTGTTGCAGGTGGGATTGCTTTCATCCATCGCCAGCAGGCCTTTGTCGCCGGCAACCAGCGTCCTTGCAGTGTCTATAAGATTATGCGTGTTCATTTGTGATCATCCTTTGGTTGCGAAAGTCTGCCGGGTTCCCGCTATTCTCCGACGTCGCCTGAAACCGGCGGCTGCGGTTGGCTGCGAGGCCCCCACGCCAAGTCATTGGTCATCAGATAGACTATCATGGCCGCAAGCATCAAAAACACCGCGACATAAAGGCGCCAATCACGATGCGCGCGTTTCCAGTAAGGCCGGTGGCCATGATGAGTACCGTTGCCATTCGAACCTTCGTGCCGGTGGTGACTGTGCTTTAGCTCATTCATTGGTTCCCTGCTTTCTCGATGCCATCCCGAATGATTTCGGTCCGGCGTTGTCATTGCCTGGCTTCATCCACTTCCAATTCCGAATCTCAGGCATATCTTGGCCGTATTTGTCGATGTATTGCTTGTGCTCGATGAGCTTGTCCTTGAGCTGCTGCTTCAGGTAGACGCCCTTGTCGCCGGTCTGCGGCAGGCGGTCGATGGTATCCATCACGAGGTGGAAGCGGTCCAGCTCGTTCATCACCGTCATGTCGAAGGGCGTGGTGATAGTGCCCTCTTCCTTGTAGCCGCGTACGTGGATGTGGTTGTGGTTGGTGCGGCGGTAGGTCAGCCGGTGGATCAGCCACGGGTAGGCGTGGTAGGCGAAGATCACCGGCTTGTCCTTGGTGAAGAGCTCGTCGAAATCCGTGTCGCTCAACCCGTGCGGGTGCTCGGTTTGCGGCTCCAGCTTCATGAGGTCGACGACGTTGACCACGCGGATTTTCAGGTCGGGCAGATGCTCGCGCAGAATGGAGACGGCGGCGAGCGTCTCCAGCGTGGGCACATCGCCACAGCAGGCCATGACCACGTCGGGCGCAACGCTTTGGTCGTTGCTGGCCCACTGCCAGATGCCGATGCCCTCGGTGCAGTGCTTGACGGCGGCGTCCATCGTCAGCCACTGCGGCGCCGGGTGTTTGCCCGCGATCACCACGTTGACGTAATGGCGGCTGCGCAGGCAGTGGTCCATCACCGACAGCAGGCAGTTTGCATCCGGCGGAAGGTAAACACGCACGACCTCGGCCTTCTTGTTCATGACGTGGTCGATGAAACCGGGATCCTGGTGCGTGAAGCCGTTGTGATCCTGGCGCCAGACATGCGAGGCCAGCAGGTAGTTTAACGAGGCGATCTTCCGCCGCCACGGCAGGTGCGACGTGACCTTCAGCCACTTGGCGTGCTGGTTGAACATCGAATCGACGATGTGGATGAACGCCTCGTAGCAGTTGAAGAGTCCATGCCGCCCGGTGAGCAGGTAGCCCTCGAGCCAGCCCTCGCATTGGTGCTCGCTGAGCATTTCCATCACGCGCCCGGTGGGCGCGAGGAATTCGTCGTTGGGCACGGTCGCGCCTTCCCATTGACGCTGGGTTACTTCAAAGAGGGCTTCCAGGCCATTGGAGAGCGTTTCGTCAGGGCCAAAGACCCGGAAATTCCGCTGTTCACTGTTCAGCTTCGCCACATCGCGCAGGAAAGGCCCGAGTACATGCGTGTCGCCGATACCGCGCACCCCCGGCGAGGGCACGTCCTCTGCGTAGTCGCGGAAATCCGGCATCCGCAGGTCGCGGAGCAGAATGCCGCCGTTGGCGTGGGGATTCGCGCCCATGCGTCGTTCGCCCTTGGGCGCAAGTTCGGCCAGTTCCGGTTTCAGGCGGCCCTGCTCATCGAAGAGTTCCTCCGGCCGGTAGCTCCTCAGCCAGTCTTCCAACAGCTTGAGGTGTTCGGGATGGGTGGCCGGGTCGGAGAGCGGCACCTGGTGCGAACGGAAGGTGCCTTCAACCTGCAGGCCATCAATCATCTTCGGCCCCGTCCAGCCCTTGGGTGAATTGAGGACGATCATCGGCCAGCGCGGCCGAGTGGTGTCGTTCTTGTTCCGTGCATTGCTTTGGATTTGCCGAATGCCCTTGATGGCCTTGTCCAAAGTACCGGCCATGAGCTGATGCATCTCTTCCGGCTCATCACCTTCCACAAAGTGGGGCGTCCAGCCGCAGCCTCGTAGAAATTGCTCCAATTCCTCGCGGGTGATGCGGGCTAGGACGGTCGGGTTGCTGATCTTGTAGCCGTTGAGATGCAGGATCGGCAGCACCGCGCCGTCGGTGGCCGGATTGAGAAACTTGTTGGAATGCCACGCCGTGGCCAGCGGTCCGGTTTCCGCCTCGCCATCGCCGACGACGCAGGCGACGACGAGATCGGGATTGTCGAACACCGCCCCGAACGAATGGCTGAGCGAATAGCCCAGCTCGCCGCCCTCGTGGATCGAGCCCGGGCACTCCGGCGATGCGTGGCTTGGAATTCCTCCGGGAAACGAAAACTGAATAAAGAGCTTCCGAAGCCCGGCCTCATCCTGGCTGATATTGGGATATATCTCGCTGTAAGTGCCCTCGAGATAAGTGTTGCCCACGACGGCCGGGCCGCCGTGCCCGGGGCCGGAGACGTAAATCATGTCGAGGTCGTATTTTTTGATGACCCGGTTCAAGTGCACGTAAATGAAGTTCTGCCCGGGGGTCGTGCCCCAGTGTCCCAGCAGCATGTGCTTCACATCCGCGAGCGTCAGCGGCCGCTTCAGCAGCGGATTGTCGTAAAGATAAATCTGGCCGACCGACAGATAGTTGGCTGCGCGCCAGTAAGCATCCATCTTGTACAGCAATTCCGGGGAAAGCGTATTTGTCTTCTTTTGGGAAAGTGTGTTTGTCTTCATGGTTTTATTCTCCTTATTTCAGTCAAGGCCGAGCACGCGGCAAACCGTCTTGGCGATCATAAGTTCTTCGTCCGTGCGAATGACGCGAACCGCCACCCGGCCGGCCGCCGCGGAAATCACGCCCTCATTCGCCGCGTTTCGCCTTTCTTCGAGTTCGATTCCAAGAAATCCCAGCCCGTCGCAAATCCGAGCGCGGACCTCTGGAGCATTCTCACCAATTCCGCCACTGAATACTAATGTTTCCACTCCTCCCAGTACTGCTGCGAACGCGCCGATCCATTTCTTGACCTGGTAGCAAAACAGCGCGACCGCCTCGGCCGCCCGTACGTCCTGCAGTTCACGGTCGAGCAAGTCACGCATGTCGGAACTGGTTTCAGAAATTCCGAGCAGACCGGATTCATGATTGATGAGATTATTAAACTGTTTGGGTGTCAGATTCTCCGCCCGCATCAGGTACCATGCCACGCCGGGATCCAAGTCACCCGGCCGAGTGCTCATCGGTAATCCGGAGGTCGGCGTGAATCCCATACTGGTGTCAATGCTTTTGCCACCATGGACAGCAGTCAAGCTTGCGCCATTACCCAGATGAGCCAGTATCACCCGCCCTTGTGCTGCCTTCGCACCAGCGACACGGGCGAGTTCTTCTATTAGATAGGCATACGATAATCCGTGGAAACCATATCGTTGGATCCCGATTGCGTCGAAACGGCGCGGGATAGGCAAAAGCCGGGCCACACGCGGCATAGTACGGTGAAACGCCGTATCAAAGCAAGCTACTTGAGGCAGTTTAGGATAACGTTGCCGTAACGCCTCGATCAATTCAACCTCAGCAGGCAGATGATCCGTATCGTACGGGCTGATGCGGTGTAGTTCATTCAGCAATTCCTGTGTGATGCGCTCGGGGTCCGTGTGTTTCATGCCGAAAACCACTCGATGTCCGACGCCACTGATCAAAGAAAAATCAATCTGTTCTTCGAGCCAATCAATCAGGAAATTTGATGCCGACCTGGTATCAGAGGATTCAAGAATGAGACTACCTTTCTGGTTTCCTGTTGAGTCGCTGAAAGTTAAATTCGTACCTGGCAAACCGATACGGTCAACGCTTCCATGAAAACTTTGTTCCAGCGGTTCGCCTGTCTGATACAATGCGAACTTGATGCTCGATGAGCCGCCATTGATTGTCAGCACGCCAGCGTGAGTCGGTTTTGCGGATGACTGGTTTGTCATTCTGCAACCTCCAATCCAAACGAAGCCAGTTTCGCACACGTGGACTTGTAATCCGTGTGACAAATACCTCGAATTCCCAAGCCTTCCGCGACTTGGACGAACATCAGGAGGTTCTCAATATAGACTACCTGATTGGCCGGAACCTGCGCGATATCGAGCGCAACACGAAAGATGTCCGCATCAGGCTTTCGCAAGTGGACGAAACAGGAGGAAATGAAAAAATCCACAAAACCATCAAGCTTGAACTTTCGAATCCGATACGAATTGAGCTCCCGTGCTTCGTTGCTGACCACCGCCACCTTTAATCCATGCCGTGCTTTGAGCTTGCGGACCAACTCGATCATTTTGGGATATGGCTTCGACTGGGCGAACATGAATTTCCGAAACTGAGCCGGAGTAAACGGCCGCTCCTCGTAGAACACCACCCGGCTCAAGTATTCCTCAATAGTGAGCTTGCCCAACTCGTAAGTGTCGAAGGCCTGGTTATGCCGGCTTTCCATCTCTTCCGGATTCAGGTCGAACGCCTTGGCCGCCAGTTTGCGGGACACGTGACCCCATCCGTCGGTGAGCAAAACACCGCCGATATCAAGAAACACGCAGGTGATTGCAGTCGCTTTTTTCATCGTCTTTCCTTCCGTCGATCGGATCATCGCTGCCACAGGATTTGAGCGGCTTCCAGAGGAACGGCAACACTATCGTAGTTAGGTATTACCCTCGCCGTATAATCTGTCGCAGGTCGGGTCGCTGATACCGTTACGCTGTAGATGTAACCTCTGACCGCGCCCACCAGTTGTCGGCCTCGCTTCATCTCCTGCCGTACCGGACTACTGCCATTTATCCCATCCGCATAAAGCTCCACCCGCACCGCCTTGGGGTCGAGGTCATTGAGACAGACCTGAACCTCAAATACGTGCTGCTCGCCATGAGTCTCAACCTTCACTTCGCCGAAACGCAGAGCGGCCCATTTCTGTTCCAGACTGTGTTGCCAATCGACCATTTGCCTGCCGATTGCGCCTTTATTGGCAGCGCGCTCACGATAGGCTGACGCCGATGGCAGATAATGCTGCTCGGTGTATTCGCGCACTGTTCGGTTGGCGGAAAAGCGCGGGGTCAACCGCGCCATGCTTTCACGCATACGCGCTACCCAGGCAGTGGGGATACCCTTCTTGTTGCGGGTATAAAACTCCGGGATCACTTCGCGTTCAAGCAGGTCGTAGAGTGTCTCGGCTTCGACAGCGTCCCAAGCGGGATCGTCGCCATGTTCCTGGCCGTCACCCAATGCCCACCCCACTTCAGGCGTGTAGGCCTCCGCCCACCAGCCATCCAACTCCGATAGATTGAGGCCCCCGTTGACTAGTACCTTCATGCCGCTGGTCCCACTCGCCTCCCACGGCCGCCTTGGCGTGTTGAGCCAGACATCCACCCCCTGCACGAGGTGCTCAGTTAAAAGCATATCGTAGTCGCTGAGGAAGATCACATGGGGGCGAGCCTCGGGCCGCCGGATGAAGTACGTCCACTCCTGTATCAGGGCCTGGCCTGCCTGGTCTTCCGGATGGGCCTTGCCGGCAAGGACGAGTTGCACCGGGCGCTGTGTATGGGTCAACAGGCGAAGCAGTCGCTCCGGATCATGCAACAGCAGGTTCGGTCTCTTGTAGATCGCGAAGCGGCGAGCAAAACCCAGGGTCAACGTGTTGGGGTCAAATAGATGTTTCGCCCCGTCAACCGCCTCGGGCGACGCGCCTGAGGAGGTCAATTGTCGAGACAATCGTTCGCGAGCGTATTCAACAAGAGACTTGCTGGCTGCGATACGAAATTGCCAGAGCCTGGCGTCGGAGATGCGGCGAATGTCCTGCTCCAGGGTATTCGTAGTCCCCAGCCAGCGATCCTTTCCACAGGCCTCCGTCCAAAGATCATCGGCCGGGGCCGAGTCCCAGGTCGGCATGTGGACTCCGTTGGTCACATGTCCGACCGGGATTTCGTCCTGCGGCCAGCGAGGAAAGAGAGGCTCAAAGAGGTGCCTGCTCACCTTTCCGTGCAAACAACTCACTCCATTGACCGCTCCGCTCCCATGGATCGCCAGATAGGCCATGTTGAAACTCTCAGACGAATCGTCCGGGTTCTGGCGGCCCAGGGCCAACAAATCGTGGACTGTTATGTCGAGTTGCTTCTTGGCATAACCACCGAGATATTGCTCGATGAGGGCTGGCGCAAAACGGTCAAAGCCGGCGGCCACCGCCGTGTGGGTAGTGAAGAGATTGCCCGCTCGCGTAACGGCCAGTGCAATTTGGAAGGGCTGCCCTGTCTCCTTCATAAAACTCCTGGCGCGTTCCAGCACCACGAAGGCCGCATGCCCTTCATTCAGGTGACATACTTCCGGTTGGATGCCGAGTGCAACGAGCAGCCTCCATCCGCCAATCCCGAGAAGCAGTTCTTGCTTGAGGCGCAACTCCGGCCCGCCCCCGTAAAGCTCGCTGGTAATCCCCCGATGAGCAGGAAAGTTCGCCGCGTCATTGCTGTCTAGCAGGTACAGCTTTACTCTGCCGACCTGGACATGCCAGGCACGCAACCACACCGAATAACCGGGAAGCACAACTTCCAGCCGCAACCACTCCCCGTTTGGTTTTCGCAGGGGCGTAATCGGCAATTGCCCGGGGTCGTTGTAAGGAAAAAGGGTCTGCTGTGCGCCATCTTTATCAATCACCTGGCGAAAATAGCCTTGCTGATAAAGCAATCCCACACCGATCACAGGAACGCCCAGATCACTGGCGGCTTTAAGCTGGTCGCCGGCAACATTGCCGAGGCCGCCTGAATATATGGGCAGAGCTTCACTCAACATGAATTCCATACTGAAATAAGCGATGCAGGTTAAAGGAGTTTGTGGATGATTTTGCTGAAACCACGCGGGCGATTCTGCCGCCTGATTCTTTATTTGGATGAGGTTATCTACTTCCTTGCGAAACGATTGATCGGCTAACAGGTGCTCAAGCTTGTCCCGTGAGACAGTCTGAAGGACTACCCATGGATTTTGAGTAAAGTCCCATAGCGAAGGGTCAAGCTGCATCCAGATTTCGTCAGCGTAATGACTCCACGACCAGCGCATATCCAGAGCAAGCTCGGCAAGAGAATCAAATCCATCAACTTCTGTCGGTAGAAAAGAGTTTAGCTTGCTCACACGTGTTTGTTTGTTCATGTTTTCTCTTTACTTACTCTGTTGACTTTTTTGTTAAGGTCTCCATCAGCTTGTCGAACGGCTCGTCGAATTTCTTGACGCCTTCGTCTTCAAGCTGCCCAGTCACCTTGTCGATGCTGATCCCGAGTTCCGGCAATCGTGCCATTATCCAGTTGGCTTCCTTGACATCTTGTTCGAGGCGTGATTTCGGATCGCCGTGATCACGGTAGGCGTCGATGGTTTCAAGCGGGACCGTGTTTACGGTGTCCGGGCCGATTAGCGGTTCAATGTATTTTACATCGCTGTAGTCCGGGTTCTTGGTACTTGTGCTGGCCCAGAGCAACCGCTGTACACGAGCACCCTTATCAGCCAGTTTCTTAAATCTATTACTGCCGAAAATCTCCTTGTAGATTTGATAAGCCACCTTAGCACTCGAGATGGCCACTTGCCCACGCACCTTCTTTGCAATTTCCGTCTTCTTGCCGCCTGGCTCGAGGAATTTCTCCACCAGGAGGTCCACCATGGTGTCAATACGGCTTAAAAAGAAGCTAGCCACCGAGGCTATATGTTTCACTGGCTTGCCTTGGGCTGCGCGCGCTTCGAGACCTGCAATGTAGGCTTCCGCAACCTGTCGATAACGAGGCAACCCAAAGAGCAACGTCACGTTGACATTGATTCCTTCGCTGATGAGTTGCTGGATAGCAGGCAGACCATCGGACGTCGCCGGGACTTTGATGAAAACGTTGGGTCTGTTCAGTGCAGTCCACAATCGGCGGGCTTCCTCAATTGTACCTTTGGTGTCATGCGCCAGATGAGGGTTGACCTCCAGGCTGACATATCCGTCCTTGCCGTCAGTCTTTTCATACACAGACCTGAACTCGTCAGCAGCGTTCTGTACGTCGCGCTGGCTGAGAGCTTCATAGATTGCTTTAACATCTTTTTTCTTGAGGGCTATGTCACGAATGTCCTGGTCGTAAATATGGCTTTCCGCTATCGCCTTCTCAAAGATGGATGGGTTCGAGGTCATCCCTCGTAGTCCATCCTCCTCGATCAAACGTCGAAGCTCACCGCTTGCGATCAGATCACGTCGGATGTAGTCGAGCCAAATTGACTGACCGAGCGTTCCCAATTTTTTCAAAGGATTGTCTTTTATGATTTTGCCTCCTTATTTTCCAGTGCCGAAACTTTCGCCAGGCGGCGTTGGAATCGCTCGGCGCCGCTGAATTTAGCCTGAAGAAATGTTTTGACCAATTCCCATGCTAACGCATGGCCGACCACGAGGCCGCCAAGGCAGATCATGTTCATGTCGTCGTCCTCAACTCCTTGATGAGCCGAAAAAGTTTCATGAATCAAGCTCGCACGTACACCTGCCACTTTGTTGGCGACAACGCAAGCACCAACACCACTGCCGCAAATCGCCACTCCACGGTCAACCTTGCCATCGGATACTGCTTTAGCCAGCGGAACGACAAAATCAGGGTAATCATCTTCTGGGTTTAGGCCAGAGGCACCAAAATCCATGACTTCATAACCTAAATCACGCAGGGCCTTTGCCAAAAGTTCCTTTAGCTCAAAACCTCCGTGGTCAGCGGCAATTCCAACACGCATCATGTTATTTTCCAGCAGCTATTAACGCACCTAACAAAGTCCCGATTATAGTGCTTATAATCGGATTACCCGTCAAAGGGCATGTACCGGAGGTGCATTTTCCGAAGTAGCCAATTGCAAAACCTATGATTCCCCCGATAATTGCACCGAGAATTATTTTCATCTTAATCCCTTTTTTAACCCGCT
This sequence comes from uncultured Pirellulales bacterium, assembly GCA_964601185.1. Lineage (GTDB taxonomy): Bacteria > Planctomycetota > Phycisphaerae > Sedimentisphaerales > Anaerobacaceae > CAZRMQ01. The sequence continues at coordinate 23,526 of CAZRMQ010000008.1, read as the reverse complement.
GTTTTCATAGCTGATTTAATCATAAAATATCGACTGATACTATCAAGGCAGACTATTCCCTCAATATGTCCTTTGTCCATAACAACTACAGCGGTTTTATGAGCTGATAGAAGCTGTTTGTAGACATCCTCAAGTGACATTGTCGGAGTGATCGATGCAGGATTAGTATCCATGACCTCTGAAACCCAAGTCTCCAAACCCTTGCCATGTATGCTCGCCAGAATGCGATCTCGAGTCAAGATACCCTCGAAACCGTCTTTCCCGATAACTGGAAAATCATCCTGACAGCCGTGGTAGAAATGCTCAAGGGCACGAGAAAGAGGTTCATCCGGGGCCAAGGTTTGAAACTCCCGTACCATAGCTTCACTGGCAGGTACATTGTTAAGCAGGGATTTTAGTATAACTTGTTGTTTCTCGGTACCAGCTCCTATATAAAGGAATAAACCGATGATGGCCAACCACCAGTTGAAAAATATTCCGAAGAATATGAAAAACATAGCAATCGCCTGGCCTATAAACACGGCAGTCGTAGTGGCCTGCACAAAATCGAATCTTAGCGCAAGAACTCCCCGCAGAACTCTGCCTCCGTCCATGGGAAAGGCTGGTATGAGGTTGAATATGGCGAGCATGATATTGACACCTATCAACCCGGCAAAAAATGCCCTGGCCGAATCCGGAGTAAGATTCGGCGCACCTATACCGGTCCAGTGACCGACAAACATATAAAGTATTGCCGCTATTATGAGATTTATGAAGGGTCCGATGATGGACATCGCTATCTCCTGGACCGGTTTTTCAGGCATTTCTTCCATCATTGCCACACCACCTATGGGCAAGAGCGTAATACTCTTTGCTTCTTTGCCGAAATGGCGGGCAATCAGACTATGGCCTATTTCATGAATCAACACACAAACGAACACTGCGCATATAAATAGCATTGCCAGCAAGGCTCGTTGGAATCCATGCTGTGGCAACACAGACATGAATATGAAGAACAGAAGCAAAAAGAACGTCACATGAATACGAAAGTTAATCCCGAAGATTTTCCCGATATTTATAGACCAACCCATTAACAACTCCTTTTCTTATTTGTTCAATCTTTACACCAAAATTACTTATCCAAAGCCGCTAATGGGATCTCAGTTTTTTGGAAGCTTGAGTACTACATATCGACTGTGCCCCTGTATATTGACTAACAACAGGACACTCTCTCCTTTGGCTGCTTCATTGATTTTGTTTTGGAAATCCCTTGTGTTCGCAACAGCCTTGCGGTTAACTTCCATTATAAGTGTTCCTGGAGTGATTCCATTTTCCGCTGCAACCGACCCTGGAGTAACTTGGGAAACAATGACACCGCTTTGACCTTTATAACCAAACCGCTGAGCTAAATCTTCTGTCAGGTCCTGAACCTCAACCCCCAGCTTGGTAGCTGGCTCAGGCTCCGATACCGAACTGGCTACCGCCGGACGCCTTTCCGGCCTTTCTCCAAGAACAACGGTGATGCGCTTCTGCTTGTTTTCGCGAAGCACAATCAAATTGGCTTCTGTGCCAGGTTTGAGTACAGAGACGCGATATTGTAATTCAGAGGCTTTTTGGACGGTCTGTCCATTCAGCTCGGTTACTATATCGCCTTGTTTTATGCCAGCAGTGTCGGCCGGTGAGTTTTTTGTCACTTCTGAGACCAGCACACCGCGAGTTTCCTCTTTTATCCCAAATGATTTAGCTAAATCGGGTGTAAGGTCCTGGATACTGACGCCAAGAAATCCGCGTACTACTTTACCACCTTTGACAAGTTGTTCATAAACGGCTTTTGCCATATTCACCGGGATAGCCAGCCCTATTCCGACATTTCCGGTTGATCCAATGATCGCCGTATTAATCCCGACCGCCTCACCATCCAGATTTATTAAAGGACCGCCAGAATTACCGGGATTGATGGCTGCATCAGTCTGAATGAAATCCTCATAGGTCGTCAGGTGAATATCGCTTCTGCCTTTTGCACTGATAATGCCAGCCGTCACGGTATGTGATAAACCAAATGGACTGCCGATTGCTAACACCCACTGACCCACTTTGAGTTTGTCTGAGTCACCTAACTGAATTGTTGGTAAATCCTTACTTGAATCGACCTTGATTACAGCCAGATCTGTTTCAGGGTCAGATCCAATAAGCTTCGCTTCGACTTCCTGATGTTCACTGAGTTTGACCGTTATTTTGCTAGCCTTGCCTACTACATGATCATTTGTAAGGATATAACCATCTTTTGAAATGATAAAGCCCGATCCCTGTGCCATCTGTTTGAAGCTCGGTTGTTGCCCAGACTGTGGTCTTGTACCTCCAGGAGGACGACCACGGAAAAAGAAATCAAAGAAGTCGTCCCCAAAGGGATCGAAGGGTGAGCCAAATGGTGACCCCGGTATGCCTTCAAAGATTTGCCCTTGGCTTTCAACTTCCACCTTGATACCAACTACTGCCGGCGACGCTTTCTCAGCTATCTGGGTAAAAGTGTCTCCGATATCACGAAGCGTCTGTAGGCTGTTCTGTCCCTGTGCAGAAAGTACTGGCGTGACAAACCCAATGCATAAAACAACGGACAGTACCATAGAGTATATATTCTTGGTTAGGCATGAGTGTAATTGCTTGTTCATTTTTATTGTCTCCTTAATATTAACGTGGTTTTTGCAAAAAACAGATGTTCAGTAATACTTAACATTTCACACATAAATATCATAACGAGATGGCATTTTCTTATTTTTCTATAGGAAGTTCTTGTTTCGCCGCCCATTCGCTCCAGCCAGCATCACATCCCTTTCTATCAAATTGATTTATGCTTTATTTTTAAGAGGATTTTGGATGCTTGCTTAACCATTACAAATTCCCAATTTGCAGGATGATTACACAACTCACCGATGTACTTCCTGGTTTAGTTTATTTCTTCGCTGCCGATATAAACATCCACATACCAAGCACACCTGCTAAAATCAGACCAACCATACTGATAAACATTGGCACCTCCCACTGTCCGACAGTTATATGAAGCTTTACGATCAATCTGACTAGGTGCAATATTGCTACAATGATGAAAATAGCCCCTGCCACAATAAGCGAGATATTCTTTGACATAACATCACTCCAGATAAAAATATCCTTTCTTGTCCCTTGCAAATTGTTATTTTGCCCACTTTTTTCGTAAAAGAATTCGTTTGTCTATTTAAGATATTCCCAGGTATTCTGAAACAAGCTCTATGAACCTTTTAGCAACAATACGGTAGTCATAATTCTCAACTACCCGGATTCGGCCTTGCTCGCCCATACGCTGCCGTAATTTGGCATCCTGCATTAAATCCATAAGATAATTTGCAATGTCATACACACTGGCTCTATAATCGACAGTACGTGGTCGCTTGAAAACCACGCGGTGCTGTTGTTCATAGCCGGATTCTTCTCCGAGCATTGTCTCTTTTATTCTGACCTCCTGGGCAACTGAAGCCAAAAAAGCGGTCTTACCATGTACTAAAGTATCCATCATGGCCATCGCTTTTATGCCAATTACTGGCTTACCACATGCTCCCGCTTCGACCTGGACCATTCCGAACCCTTCCAGCCGTGAGGGAGCAGCATATATGTCACAGGCGGCTATGAGATAAGGCATGAAGTTTCGTGATATTCTGCCAGTGGTGTAAACCACGTTTTTGTCGATGCCGAGGTGTCCCGCCAGTCGAAGATCCGAAATATTCTGCTCATCTGTTCGCGGCTGAGGCCAAACCTTGCACACATATTTCCAATCAGGTGCCTTGTGGTCAATAATTGCCAAAGCCTGCATCACCTCCTGGGCACCTTTGGAAGCCGCATCCCCGCCTACGGTGAGAATCATTATCTGGTCATCGGCAACACCAAGAGCCTCGCGTACCGCCTTAACCTTTGGATCACTTCTATCACGTGGAACAAATGAATCTGTGTCACAACCTACAGGAAGAACCTCTATATTCTTACCGTTTAGACCATCTCTTATATAGACCTTCTTTACCCAGTTAGACGTAACAAGGATAAGTGGCAGCGCATCCAGTACCTCATTATAATTGGCCATGTAACCATCTGCAATTAGCCACGGGACGGGTTGTACTCCATAACGCTGAGGGTGAAGAACCAAGTGTGGTGTATGACCCCAATACCCAATGCCCACGACTACATCCGGTTCAAACCAACGATAGTACCATTCTTTTTCTTGTGCAGATTCAAAATTTACAGGTTGGACATCAACACCAAGTTCGCTTAATCCCCTATGAAGTAAAGCGCCCTGAGTTGCTATTCCTCCGGGTGAGGGCGGATAATCATACAATACCAGAACTTTCATTTCTTATTTCACCAAATACGATTTATTAACCGTAGAAAACATCATGGAAACATCCAGGAATCGAGTCTTTTAACCATTTTCTTCTGATTTAGCTGGTTTTCGCAAAACATAACCGGCAGTAATAAGCCCCCCGACAAAACCCAGTACGAATGTCACCAAAAGCAGTAGAACTCTTGGCATTGTTACGGTCAAAAAGAGAAATTTGGTCTCAACTGCTTGTGTGTTCTGAAGGAAAACTATTAGAACCAGCAGTAAAATAACAACTATAGTAATTATTTTTGCTTTCTTCATAATGTACCTTTCACTTCTTAATTACCTCATGGCACCATATTCAAATCAAAGTATAGATATACAGACTTTTCAGGCATTGAAAGCAGGGTAGCTTCCCTCTTTTGACAGTGAATACCCAGAAAAAACTATCAGCACATGCCGACCGGTGGATATGAACCGATCGGCATATACATCAATATCACGTTAGTATGCGATTCTTACTGGCCTTTTACTTTTACTTTGACGGGTTTTGCTTTTTCATTCTTTGGCACTGTTATGGTAAGTACGCCGTCTTTGCAAGTAGCCTCGATCTTGGCCGGGTCAACTTCGCTTGCCAGATTCAGATCGCGTCTGAAACTGCCATAGGACCTTTCCATGTGGTAATAGCCTTTTTCCTTTTTCTCTTCCTCCTGTTTCTTTTCACCGCTGATGGTTAGCATATTCCCGTGTACGGAAATATCAATATCATCAGCCTTGCAGCCTGGAACCTCGGCCTTTACTACAAATTCGTTGTCTTTTTCAGCAATATCAATTGCCGGCCAACGGCCGCGACCCCAGACAGGCCAGTCCCAGTCTCCAAAGAAGCCGCCGATTAAATTGTCCATCTCATCGTGAAGTCTCGCTAACTCACTTCTGCCTCTTTCAGTTTTTTTTACAGGTAATAATGTCATGATAAATCTCCTTTCCTTATTTAATGTTTTTTAAAAAATTGTAAAACTGTTTCATCCGGTTAATAGATTTCTAAAGTTTAACCGGCTTACAAAGATTTTCACTTTTCTTAGCTTTCGCGCCACAGGTGGCACATTTGTACTCTGGGTTTTCGATAATCGCTTTAAACTTATCGGGATTTTTCTTATCGAATCCACTCTCTTTCATTGCACAGATGTGCATTTTGTGTTCCGGCTTTTTACAATTTGGATTACCCGCCATAGTAATAACCTCCTTTAATCTCATATTATGTTAAACATTTACGTTTTTTTTTGTCATCTAAAACTTCTGAGGTGATCATCTCATTGAGTTCGGCTAATATCTTCCTGTTACTTACCGAACCCATCCGTTCCCTCAGAAGCCTTGTCCCTATTTTGCATCTACGGTTATAGAATCATTTGCCGAGTGCCTGCTTGAGGTCCATTGCATGCTCTTGTTCCATTGCCAGGATATTGCGAAGCTGCTGTGCCAGCGCAAACTCCTTGAGCTGCTCCGCTTGTTCCACTCTGACCTTGTACCTTCTTATGGCATCCTCTTCGCCATCAAGGTCTTGCTGGAGCATCTTATCGTTATCTTTCGAAGTATGAATTTCGCCCACTTTCACACTTGGGGAGCCGCCAAGATAATCAATCTGGTCTGCAAGGGTCATAGCATGCTGAATCTCTTCATTGGCATGAATCTTAAGTTCCTTTATTATGTCCCCATAAGCAGCACCAGTCATTACCGCTGCATGGTTTATATATTGAATCGCAGCAGAATATTCTAACTCAAGGTCCTTATTGATTAGCCCTATTAGTTTTTCCTGTGTTATAGCCATTTACAAACCTCCTATCTGTGTTCACAATTCACTTAAAGTTTGAAACTGTTTATGAAAACATAAGCTTCTCTACTCTACTCTGTGCAAAGTAAGTAAAATTAGTTGCATACAAAGCGGCTACTGATTAAGTTGTAGAGCCACGCAAATATCGCACCTCCGATAGCACCATCTGCAAAAGCCCAAATCAGACCAATAACACTACCTATTGGACTTATGTTAAATCCACGATAGACCTGTCCAATCAATGTAGCTTCACCAGTAACTCCATCAAAGGCTATTATCCACCACGTCAAACAAAAAAGTCCAAGTCCCCAAACCAGCCCACATGTAATTGCAAAGGCTTTCACATCCAATTTCATTTTCACTCCTTCTGATTTTGTACAATCTTTTTAAAATTGAGATTTTTTCTAATACTCTAAGTCTGGAGCTACTATTTAGCAGTAACCTTGTCACCTTTACCTTTGACCACGGTCTTTAGTACCGTCCGTACAGCTTGGGCAGTGTCACTGCCTATCTCTTCTGCTGCTTCAATTGCGCCGGTTGTTGCGTATTCTATTGCTTTCGAGGTATCTGCACCTACTTCTCCGGCTGCCTTAACAGCTCCATCAACTGCTGTAACCGCTGTTTTACCAACGTCGGCTCCAACCTCTGAAGCCCCTTTGACTAATCCTTTGACAGCCGATTTGATAGCAAGAAAAACATCCTCGCCGGTTTCAGTAGCCGCCTGAGTGGCACCAACCAGTATCTGACCGACCGCTTTTTCAGTGGTAACTGCTACTTGAGCTACACCATCGACCGTGACTAATAGTACATCCGAGGCCGCTTTTACAATAGCTGTGGCTGTATCTTCAGTACCTTTGATAGCTCCTATCACAGCCCATCTTGCTGCTCTGCTGATTTTTGATGAAATTGATTTAGCCATTTTATTTCCTTTCTACAAAATGTTAACGCTTCCAGTTTTTAATTCCACTAACACAAAACCTTAAACTTTGTGAACATTTGTCTCCGTAGCGTTGGTGCTCTTCAGTATCTGACCGGCTTTTTCAACCTCCTCAGTTGTACCGTGAACTATTAATAGAAATTTGTTAGCCTTAAGAGAAGTCTCATATTTCAGGATACTGTCTTTTGGAATGCCGATACTGTACAGCGCTGCCCCAACGGCACTAAGGCCGCCTACAACAGCAGCACTCTCAAGTGCTCCAACGATCCAAGTGACTAACGGACCTCCTACAACAATCGGACCTATACCTGGAATAAAAAAGAATGCCGAGCCAAAAAGTAAACCCCATAGTCCGCCCCAGAAAGCTCCAAGCTTTCCCCAATACTTAATGCGGTCGCCGGAATTGTAATATCCTACCACATGCTCATCAGAGTGAAATCTTTGCCTACAATAGACAATTTTTTTACGTCAAAACCTGACTTTTGGAGTTCCTTAACGGCATCCTCGGCACCTGTATGGTCCTCAAAGATAGCTATGGTTGCATTTTTCTTTGACATTGTACAATTCTCCCAATTTGTCATGATTCTCCATAGCAAAATGACTATGGAGTCTTTAAATGTATCGGTTTGACGTGCCTCACCGGACATCAGTTTGGCACGTCAAACCACAACTTCAAAGCTAAAGCTATTTAGTCTTACTTGGCTCAGCTGCAGGCGCTGTAGCAGGAGTTGGAGCTTGGGGGCTGCTCTTTTTAGCTGGTTCAAGCATTTTGCCGAGCTTTTCGATCTCAACTCCAATTTTGTCAATAATGTCACCAGTCTCTTTGCCAATCCAGCCTCCACCTTCGATTAGCTTACCTGCGACAAGACCAGTATCTTTAAGAACCGCTACAGTTGCAGCTTCTAACGTGTGTCCAGCCCATGCGAAGCCATCCTCCAGATGTATAGCTGAAGCTTTCAGGGCATGTCCAAGCTTTGAGCCTGCACCTTTGGCCTTGTATTCCATAGCCTTTAGATAATGGTGCCGAGCGAGCGCGTATTGCGCTCTGGCAAAGGCATGGTTGAGTGTTTTCGCGGAAGTCACAGTTCCTTTTTCCACATCGACCGCGAGCTTCTCGAGTTCTGCGATAGAGTCGATCAATCCCTTCTTGCCCTCGGGGGTTGCGCGAGCAGCCTGCAGACGCAAAAAGGCAATCCCCTTGCGGATCTCCTCTGCAGCAGTTTTATAATCTTTTTTGAGAAAGCTTTGCCGGGCTTTGTGGAAATGTTCACCGGGTAAATCAGCGAAAGCATTCAAGATATCTTCCTTCACAATAACATACCCTTCAGGCGCCTCTGGTGCTGGTTTGGCAGCTTCTGCGGCCTGGGCTTTCTTCTCACAACTCTTCAGGCCAACACCACAGAAAACAACCGCCACCATCAAAATAATCACTGATCCAATAGTTCTTCGATACATAACACACCATCCTTTCTAAAATCAAAAATCCATTAAACTTTTAATCCCATACTTCCAGGGAACATTCTGAGTCTATCCATAACTTGGCTTACATCTATCAGGCTGAAACCCAATTTTCTGTTTCTCAAAATTCATGGCTCAATAGTAATAAGGTGCGTATATTTGTAAATCGGAGTTGAGTCTGTTTTTGATGTAAGATAGATACACCACTTGTATGTAAGAAACATCCCCTACATTATTGCAGATTCAAATGGGGCTGCAGGTCGTTTTTAGCAAATCGGAATTTGTTAGCGGATTTGGTCTTGCAGATAAAAAATGGGGCTATATTCGTTGTTTTTACACAAAATCTGGTTTGGCAATATTGACAATTTAAGCCCATTTATTAAAATAAACAACACAATTAGCCTATCGCTTTTCAAAAGTTCTAATGGAGGGAACTTGGGAAATGGAAACAGAAAGCTCAGGAAAACATAGGAGAAAGGTCTCCGCAGAGCATAAGGAAGAACATAAGAGATATGAAAGAGGTCGTCGAAGACAAAGAAAACAGATTAAAAAGCAAGCTGAGGAGCTTAAAACTGCAACGGCGAAGATTCGGCAGGCAGAACAAACTTTGGAGGAAAGCGAGAATAAATATCGCGCTATCTTTGAGCAAGCGGCTGACTCAATTGTGCTTGTTGATGCAGAGACGGGAGAGCTGGTGGTGTTCAACGACATGGCGCACGAGAACCTCGGCTACAGCCGTGACGAATTCAAAAAGCTCAAGATATCCGACTTTGAGGTTATTGAGTCTGCCGAGGAAGTTGCAAAGCATATTGACAGAATCACCAGGAAAGGAACCCATACCTTTGAAACGAAACACAGAACAAAGGCCGGGGAGATACGGGACGTTCTTGTAGACAGCAGGACTATTTCTATAGGTGGGAAATACTTCATTCAGAGTATATGGCGCGATATCACCGACCGCAAGTGGGCCGCTGAGGCGCTGCGGGAGTCAGAGCGACGGTTAAGCATAAGGAACCGGATCGCAGAAATCTTCCTTACCACCGCCGATGATGAAATGTATGGAGAAGTGCTGGAGGTGCTTCTGGAGGCCATGGAGAGCAAGTATGGGATTTTTGGATACATAGACGAGCAGGGGGTCTTAATTATCCCCTCCTTGACCAGAGACGTGTGGGAACAGTGCCAGGTTGCTGATAAGACAATTATATACCCTCGCGAGAGATGGGGCGGCATCTGGGGTCGTGCCCTCATAGAGAAGAGGAGCCTTTATGCTAATGAAGGCCTACGTGTGCCTGAGGGACACGTTCCTATAACAAGGATTTTAGTTGTCCCCATTATGTATGGTGGAGAGGTTATTGGGCTTCTCGAAGTCGCCAACAAGGCAACTGACTATGCCGAGAAGGAGCGGGAATTCTTGGAAAGTATCGCTGGCTACATAGCACCTGTCCTAAATGCGAGATTGCAGAGAGATAGAAAGGACAGAGAATACAAGCGTGCCCAGGAAGCACTTCGCAAGTCGCGCGATGAGCTGGAAATACGAATTCAGGAAAGGACCGCGGAGCTTAACAAATCGAACGTACTGCTAAAGCGAGAAGTTTTTGAGCGAAAAAGAACCGAAGAAGTGCTGGTGGAAACAAGCGAGATTGTGGAAAAGATGTTCTCTACCACCCATCTTTGTATAGCTTATATGGATACCGATTTCAACTTCATCCGTGTAAACCGTGCTTATGCGGAGTCGGACGGCCGCGATGAAAAGTTTTTCATGGGCAAGAACCATTTTGACATTTATCCCAATGAGGAGAATGAAGCGATTTTTCAGCGTGTGGTGGAGACGGGTGAGCCGTACGTTGCTTACGCAAAGCCATTTGTATATGCCGGACATCCTGAACGTGGCGTAACATACTGGGACTGGACCCTTCATCCGGTAAAGGATTCTCACGGAAAAATAGATGGACTTCTTCTATGTCTTGTTAATGTCACTGAGCGCAAACACCTTGAACAAGAAATCCTTGGAGTGAAAGAGAAAGAACGAATGCAGATAGGGCGAGAGCTCCATGACAGTATGGGCCAAATACTCACGGGTCTGGCTGTAAAAAGCAAGGGATTGGAACTGAAGCTAAAAGATAAATCGCTTGACGGAGTAAAAGAGGCAGCAAAATTATCAAAACTTGCCAATAAGCTGATAACCCAGATGCGCAGCATTGTCAAAACAATTCATCCTATTGACCTTGAAACCGGCGGCATAACCTCGGCATTACAAACATTAGTCTCTAATACCGAACAACTACTGGGATCATCGTGTCAATTTAAGTGTGAAGAACCTGTCGTGTTTAATGACCCGGTAGAAGCTAAGCAGGTTTATCGTATCACTCAGGAAGCTATTACCAATGCAATTAAACATGGTAAAGCAAAGAAAATTAGTGTAGAGTTGACCTCGGACAAAGACAAATATATCTTATCGGTCAAAAACGATGGAAAGGATTTTCCAAAGGTCTTAACTAAGAAAAAAGGGCTCGGGTTGAAAATTATGGAATACCGCAGTAATATGATAGGAGGCCGAATTGATATTCATAAAGGTGGTAAAGGTGGAACGGTTGTAACCTGTGCATTTCCGAAGGCAAAAACCTGAGAGTAAAAAATAATATGGCACCGGGTAGAAAACAAAAGAAAGTCGAAGAAAGCAAGTTAAAGGTCTTGATTGTTGATGACCACCCAGTTGTAAGAGAGGGGCTCACAACAATTATTAATCATGAAAGAGACCTTACGGTATGCGGCTATGCTGATGATAACAATCAGGCCCTTAAAGCCATCGCTGAATTGAAACCCAATGTTGTCATCGTGGATATTTCTCTAAAAGATTCAGACGGCATTGATCTGACCAAGGATATTAAGCTTCGATATTCTAAGCTACCGGTTATTGTACTTTCCGTTCATGACGAATCTGTATACGCCGAACGTGCCCTTCGAGCAGGCGCCCGTGCTTATCTTATGAAGGAGGTGGTATCCGAAAATATTACAAAGGCGATTCGTACAGTTTTAAAAGGCGAGATATACGTTAGTGACACAATTTCAAAAAAATTCCTCCAGAAATTTGCAGGGGACAAGGCTGGCACAACAAAAACACCGATCGAAAATCTCAGCGACCGTGAATTTGAAATTTTCCATCTGATTGGTGAAGGTTATAAAGCCTCACAGATTGCTAAGCAACTCCATTTAAGTATAAAAACAATTGAAACTTATCGCTCAAGGCTTAAAGAAAAATTAGATATCAATAGCGCCGCCGGATTACTCCAGTATGCTATAAAATGGGCAAAAAATGAAAACAAAAAATAGTTCTTTTCATTTGCAATTACCTATGCAGGCTTCTACCCTCCACACCTAATCAATAGAACCAGAAAATGGTTTCGCTCCACCTTGGACCTATATCAGGGCGAGACCTCACCTTACACAGTGGTAAGCATTTTCACCGACAGCAAAAACAGATTTTACTCTGATTTACACAGCTTGAATTTACATTATTATCAGGCGATAAGTGCGACGAATTCCTAAAATACGTTGAACGAATGGTCGAGTTTTAAGGCTGCTTCTCCTTAATGATTTTCTAAGATAGCGGACTTATGAATAGCGTAAAAGGGCGTATCTATGATGAAAAAGACAAAGCGCGGATACTTGTTATTGATGACCATCCTATCGTACGTGAAGGCTTGGCACATCTTATCAATCAGCAACCGGATCTTATTGTTTGCGCCGAGGCAGGAGACGCCAAAGAAGCCCTTAAGGCAATTGAAAAACAACCCCTTGATTTGGCGTTGGTGGATATGCTGCTGAAAAACACGACCGGCGTCCAGGTTACCCAAAAAATAAAATTACGGAATCCAGACATCCTTGTCCTCGTATTCTCTATGAGTGACGAAATGATCTACATCAAACATGCTTTAGAGGCAGGTGCCAGAGGGTATATTATTAAGGATGAGCTCTCTGAAAAAATTATAGATGCAATAAGGCAGGTACTTGCAGGAAAAATCTATCTCAGCAGGAAACTAATTCAAAAATTTTCAAAACGTGAGCTTGATAATTTATTAGCTGCTGACACCGGAGAATGTTCTGGTTAACGTTTAAAACTAAAGGAGTATATCATGGAACAAAGCTTACTCCCCATAAAGTTGTACCAAGTGGTAAATCATACATTGTGCCCACAATGCGGTGGCAGGATGAGAGAACTGGAAAGACTTAAAGAGGGTACAATTACATACGTGTGGTTTGAGTGCGTTAGAGCAGAGTGCGATGGTCAATGGATGCAGTCATACATAGGCTTGATATCAAAGCAATTCGGGCAGTCAATTGAATAGGAAATTGCCATGAAAGTGTTTATGTTAGGCTGGGAGTTTCCACCTTTTATCAGTGGTGGATTAGGTACGGCTTGTTATGGTCTAACCAAAGCCATGAGTCGGATGGGGACAGGAATTACGTTTGTCCTGCCTAAAGCAAGCGAATCCAGCCATAGCAGTCATATAAAAATACTCAGTGCCGAAGGATGTATCAAAACCGAAGAACTAAATGAGTTCAAAAACGTTCGTTTTCAAACAATTATTTCGCCATTAAAACCCTATGTTCCGTCAAAAATGTATGAAGCTTCTGAGAAAAAAAGGAAAAACGATTTTGTTCGTACATGGCACAGTAATCCCTCAAAACATTCTCAAATCTATGGTTGTGATATATATGAACAAGTCCATCGCTATGCCAAGAAGGCCGAAGAAATAGCCTCTGTAGAGGATTTCGACATTATTCATGCCCATGATTGGATGACATATCCGGCTGGAATAGCAGTAGCAAGAGCTAGCGGCAAGCCGTTAATTGTAAATGTCCATTCAACAGAGTTCGACCGTAGCGGTGAACACATAAATCAAACGATATATGATATCGAACGAGATGGTATGTATCACGCCAACAGAGTAATTGCAGTCAGCAATTATACAAAGAATATCATAATAAATCGGTATGGAATTTTATCAGATAAGGTGGAAGTAGTTTACAATGGCATTGAAAGTAATAATGGTAATAGTTCTCAGGTGATGATAAACAAATCTGATAAGATTGTTCTGTTCCTTGGACGGATCACAATGCAAAAAGGGCCGGAGTATTTCATTGCCGCCGCTAAAAAGGTTCTGGAGAAAATCGACAATGTTAAATTCGTCATGGCTGGCGATGGAGACATGACGCACCGCATGATTGAATATGCCGCGCATCTTGGTATTGGTCACAAGATTTTCTTCACATGGTTTTTGCAGGGAGCCGATGTTGACAGAGCGTATCAGATGGCTGATTTATACGTCATGCCGTCTGTTTCTGAACCATTTGGCATCGCCCCGCTTGAAGCTCTCAGGCATAACGTGCCGGTTTTGATCAGCAAACAAAGCGGCATTTGTGAAGTTCTGAAGCACGCGCTTAAGGTGGACTTCTGGGATATAAATCAAATGGCAAACAATATAATAGCAGTCTTAAGATATCCGGCTTTAAGTAAAATGCTTCGTGAAAATGGCTTTGCTGAAACGGGAAATCTCCGCTGGGAAGATTCGGCTGCAAAGATAAATAAAATCTACAAAAAAATATTAGTCTATGCGTAGACAACGATTTAACAAGACGGCTCTTATAATGGTATCAGTATGTTTTTTATTTCCAGGCTCACCCGCCTTACAGGCTGAGAAACTACACTATTTTTTATACAGACATCAACTATTTAGATGATAGGACGAAAAACGTGACCGAATGGATTATTGGACTGGACTACAAGATCAGAGCCAAGACAACGCGAGGCTTTAAGAACATTGAGAAAGTGCTGTGCCATTGTTACTGTCGGAATTTCTGCGGAGTGGGGATGGTCTGTGTGATTTGCGAAAAGTGGTTTGACAGCCATCAGTTAGGCATAACTTTGAAAAATTCCCCACAATCTTTGGGACAATTATTTAAGTTGCCTTTGATGGAAATCTTGATATAATTATGAATAATTCTGAAAAGGTTCAGAATTTGTGCGAACTGCGAATTATTAGCTTTTCTTGCTAGTATGACGTCTCCCCTTATTAAATTATTAAGTCATTCTACCTCCAAACTCGACCAATCTACATTGGTTGCAATCTACACAATACCAACGACACGGCCTGGATTATATCGTGCCGATTGAATTGCCATTTCCAGCGCATCGGGGCCATCATCGTGTTTACCGAGAGGAAACTGGCGCAGCTGTTCCAGCAGGATTTGGTGGCGGCGGCTGAAAACTATCAGGCCCTGCGTTACGAGGGTCTCAAGACCTGCAATCCGTGCCTGTTTATTTGTCTGGCTGTTAATCGGGCGGGGATTAAAACCGACGCCGGCGAGCTGGGCCCGCTTAGTTAGGTTGTCCAGCATGACCTCCTGGAACTGGTTTTTTCGAATGCAAATCTAGCGATGGGATATATCTTGCAGTACTCGATGATTTTTTCGATTGTTTGATCCGGTGTTCGACGGGCTATGTCTGCAGCAATAACATAGTGGATACCATCACGCTTGTCTTTTGCAATAACTATAATTGCAGAATAATCAGCCCTTTTGCCTTTACCCATACTGGGGTCACATGCTGCAGAGAATCTGGCATCTTGACCCAGAGATTGAATAAGCTGTTGTGAGCTTTCATACTTATGGTCCCAGTAGTGGAAGTTTTCCTCTCTGAAAATGCACGTATCGGGGTCGAGCGGCTCATTCTGTTTCTCACGGTAAAAAGTATTAGTTCCATCGCATTCAAGCATGGCCATAAGGCTGTGATAATCTTCTCGCTGTGGCCAGAGCACCTGGGTACCTTCCAGCATCATGCTGCAATTGGCTTGGAAGTAGGCCTTTGCGGCTTTGGGACCGGTTTGTCCTTCAAACTCCGAAAGACCCCGAAAGACAGATGACCATTGCTGCCATAGCTCGGGACGGTCGCTGAATCTTTCGATGGCCTTATATTTCTTAGTAGTCCAGCCCGGGCTGCGGATGGGGTCAAGAAGGTTGGCCAATAACGAATCGTAATGCAATACATTACCGGTCACGACAAAATTGGTCGCCGGATGACCGGCATTAATGAGCGTGCCGGTAAACCACGATTTGAGTTTTTCACGCTGCTGCTCTTCCCTGACCTGCTCAAGATTCTCAAGGTCATCACATATGATAAGGCCGGGCCTATCCTTGCCCTTTTTTGACACCACGGAGCTGTTGTTCTGCACCGTATGCTGATATCATTGCGCCATTGGCCAGCAGGATTCGATTGCTTCGCCAGGGTGCTTGCTTCTTGCTTCTGCAGACTTCAGGAAAATCACTTAACAGCAGGGTGTTGCTCTCCAGTTGCTTCTTGATGTCGTTCAGCCGCAGGATGGCCTGGTCTGAGGTACTTGAGACAATCAGCACGAAGGTCTCTTTGCCGTACAGCACGCACCATAAAGGATAGGCCAGTGCAATTATCGTGCTTTTTGCATAGCCTCGTGGGGCCGCTATCGCCACGCGTGCATTGCGTCTTTCGGTGATCTCTTTGAGCAGAGAAAAGATTTCTTCGTGCATCCTCGAGAACGGCAGGTTGCAGTGGGATTGTAGATAGGCCTCTGCAAACTGCCGCGGAGATCGTGACCCGGTATTTCTGCGTGCCTGGATGATTTCTGCCGATATCAAAGCAAGGTAATTATTGGTCCGATTCATCTTGAATCTCCTCGCTTTCAACAATATTGGATATGTTCTCGATTTTGTTTGCCAGCTTGACTTTTACGAGCTGGATTTCAATTTGGTTAAGCTGCTCTGTTAGTGTGGAGTCGGTTCCTTGAGTTTCTCCGGTAATCTGCCTCAGTCTTTGCACTTCCGCCTGCATCTGTGCAAAGTCTGGGATCTGGCCGATACTGTGCGTGAAATCCGCCTGCAGCCTTTGAGCTGCTATCGGCAGATACCCTAAGCGCTGCAGAGAGGCGATCATGTCACTTACTATCTGGTAGCAGCGGTGCTCCGCATCTACCTTTACTGCTTGTGGGGTGTCCTTATCACGTGCTGCCTTGCGTATCCTCTGAATACTCAAGTCCGCCTCGCAGACCAATCTGCCTACCATCTGTTCGACCAGCTCCGGGTCTGCGGATAGAGCGTTTGCTTCACGGATGGCCTTCTTGTCCCGCTCGATGGACCTGTCTGAAACCTTCAGTATCTGGGCAATGTCTGCAGCGGAATAGCCATCGGCCATCAGGTAGCTGGCAATCAGACGGCGTTCAGCTGTTCTTATACACTTTGGGTCAACAGTACCTGCCTGGATTTTCTGAAGAAGGCTTACAGTACGCTCATCACTATCACCGTCGCCATTCTTTGAAGGCTTAGGATTTTCCGGAGTTTGGAACGATTTGTTTGACTTCATTTTTTCACCTCCTGAAATTTGCCTACACAGTATTTTTCTACGAGATTTTGTGAGGCATTATCAACACCCACAAAGGCAATCCATCGTCGAACAACCACGTCACAGTAGTGAGGGTCAATCTCAATGCCGAAACATTTGCGCGACAGTCTTTCCGCTGCAATCAGGGTTGTACCGCTGCCGAGGAAGGTATCTAGGACTATTTGACCACGCCTGCTTGAGTTGCGCATTGCCCGTTCGGCAAGCTCCAGGGGTTTCTGGGTAGGGTGTTTGTATTCCTTGGTCGGATCACGATGAACCTGCCAGAGTGTGCTTTCATTAGTAGGGCCATACCATTTGTGGGCGCCGTTATCCTCCATCCAACCGTAGAGACAAAACTCCGTCTGCTGGTTATAGTCACCGTAGCCGATGGCAAAGGATTCTTTGGCCCAGGTGATTACGCAGGAGACCTTCATACCAATAGACTCTAATAGCTGGTGCATGGGGCCGAACTGTCTGTGGCCGTTCCAGATATATACAGGTGCTCCGGCAGCGAGGAACCTGCTGACATTTCGTAAGATTACACCGAGCCACTTTGTGTATTCATCCTGAGTTAAATTGTCAGAATAAATCCTTTGCCATTGCCGCGATTGCTTTGGCCGGGCCCTTTCCGGCTGGGGACGGTTGCCACCGTAATAATCCACGTTGTATGGCGGGTCGGTGAAAAGCAGGTGGACTTTGTTGTCCCCGATAATTTTCCTTAGGGCTGAGGGTTTGCTGGAATCTCCGCACAGAAGACGATGGCTGTCCAGCTCTATCAGCTCTCCCGGCTGTGTGACGGCAGGGTTTTCCCTGTCGAGGGCTTCTTCTACATCGAAGTTTTCTTCTTTTGTTTGAGGCGAGTCGGCGTTAAGAGCTCTGTCGAGAAGGTCACTAATTTCCTCGGTTTCAAAGCCGGTAAGGCCAATATTGAATTCAGGCAGCTTTGTAAGCTCATCGAGCAGCAGGGCGAGTTTGTGTTCGTCCCAATGTCCCTGGATTTTATTTAGGGCGATATTGAGGGCCTTTTCGCGCTCCGGTGATAGGTCTACTACACTGCACAGGACCTCCGTATCGCCGCGGGCAACAAGAATCTTCGCTCGTTGATGACCACCGATTAAATTTCCTGTTCGGCGGTTCCAGACCAACGGCTCTACGCAATCGAATTCATCGATTGACTTTAGCAGCTTTTCATATTCCGGGTCACCCGGCTTGAGATTCTTTCGAGGGTTATATGAAGCAGGCTTGATCTTATTGACTGATATTTTTTTGATCATCATTTTCGATTCCTTTCGGCAATAGAGTCCTGCTTTTTTGCACGCGCGCGTTCCTAAAGACGAACTGTGCAATCGCTTCAACGGCCTCTTGTTTTGTCTTTTTGTATTTCATACGAGCATCGTAACAAACAAATCGGCATGCAAAATTGAGGCAAATATGAGCGTTGAAGAAATTTGGAAAAAAGCTCTTAAACCGCTGATTGCGGCTGAAAAACGGGGAAGAATTGACAACAAAAAGGTGGCTGGCAAATATGAGGCAAATATCAGAAGAGCTGTTTTGGTTGCTATTTGCCCAATTTTCTCTTGCGAGAGTCTATTTCTTTTTTTCTCTCTAGTACTTGTTTGAGCGCTGCTTCGGTCAATCCGTCCTGGGATTTCCGATTCCTTGCGAATTTCTCAAAATCCTGAGCGTGAACCTTAGACCTGCGGATTTTTTTATTTTGCATCCAGCGGATAGTGTTGCCCGACTTTCGCAGAAGTTTGCTCAAGGCAGGCATAGATATTTTGTCATTAGCCATTCTAACTGCAGCTGCGTTAGCTACGTATTCGGGTGCTTCGTCCCTCCAGGCTTGCTCTCGTGTTTTTGAGCCTATCTCGCGGTCATCATCGCTTCTGCTCTGTCCGTCTTTTCTCTTGGGATGTTTGGCTTTCCTGCTTTGTTGCGTGGCGTATTCTGCTTCAATGCCGGACAACGAAAACTCACGGATGTCGGGCCAAGAACACTTTCCTAATTCAGAATGCGGCACGTTGCATTTATTGACTAACCAAGCCTTCAATCTTGACTTATTCAATTTACTCGGGTCGTTAATACCAAAAAGAAATCTGACAATGGCATAATCTACATCGTTGAACAGATAGTTGCTAAGGCCCGTTTGAATATACTCACTTTCCACAGCCGGCGGACGCAACGACTTAAACGGGTACTTCGGCGTTGACACTGGCAGGGGAAGAATTTTAATTTCTTCAGCAAGGATTTTCTTGAAGTTGGCCGGTAGCCTGGCTGGGTCCTTGCCTGTGTACTGCTTTATTAATTCGGCTATAGACTTGCTGCGTTTCTTCACCTTGACGTCGGTTACAGGCCTGCTCTTTGTTTGTGCCATCCTTGTCACCTGCATTTAATGCGCGACTTGGCTCAGTAGAGTTGCAGGCAAGCCCGACCTTGCTGAACCAAATCGCTGCTTATAAGCTTTAGGTAAATGACCGTAGGTTTACTGTAACAAAGAGCGCTTCGTTGTCAAGACATAGGGTTTGGGATTGTTAGATTCCGGCTTGTGCCTTTGCTGGAGCCGATTCATGGCCGCGTCGTCAATTGCAGGGCCGAGAGGCTAACAACAATGGGAGATACGGAAGGGTACGTGGCAGTTGTTCTTCATATAGACTTCGGCAAAGGAGCGAAGTGATTAGAGAGCAAAACTCTCTTGAGGAAAGCCGCCACCGGCGGCATAAGATTCCTGTGTCGGGGTCGGTATGACCGACAACAGCTAAGTCTTTTGTGTATAAGGAGTTATGTAAACTCACACCTCTTGCCGACCGACAACTCTGACATTCATTAAGGCTGTTTTTCATCTATAGACCCCCATATGATGCCCCCGCTATTGACCCCTCCAAATAACATCCAGACCCATTTTTCAGCTCAAAATCGCAGTTTTTGCGAGTGGTGCAGCTTTGGCGCTTAGCCCGTCACCTTGATGTTGATGTATCTTTTGTCTGCCTGACCTCAACGGCCACTGTGAAACTGACAGTGCGTTCGGTCCCGGTTGGGCGGCTTTTTTAGCAGCGCTTTTGCCTTCTTTTTGAGAACTTTCATCCGAGCCTATCAATTGCAGCAGGACAGCCGGCTACGGCTCGGCACTTCGCCGAGACGAGTGGGCAGGGCTTTTCTTTCTACAATCTGTGGTGACGGGCGATAATATTTCGTCCTTCGTAGAATTCCTATGGAGCCCGGGGACTTGCAAATCTTTTCACTATCGGTCTTAGAATGGCTTCGAATGGGCCTCACCCCACCCCTGCTCAACACGCGAAACGTCGAGTGTGGACAGCCAGATTTCTTCTGTGGGCGGATTGTCCTGTGGCGTGGCAAATGCCGGAGCCGCCGAATAACAGATGATACAGATAAACAATGTGTTAAAAATAAGTTTCATGTCTTAGATTCTCCTAATTTTATTACAATCGATGAGTAGTTTACTTTTCATGAATCAGTCCTTGCTGAACAGAGACATGAACTCAAGTCCCTGTCGTGATAATGATACGCCGATATGCAAAAAGATGCGGCGTGCCGTCGTCCTCGGCCTGCAAAATAACATGCACCGTGCCCGGACTCTTCACCGGCGGAAGCACGACTTCGGTGTTCAACCCGTTGGTCCGGCTCAAGTTTGCTCCAGCAAGAGTTCCGGCTTCGCGGTAGATCCACCAAGTGACCTTGACGTTTTGTCTGTCATTGCCGGCGTCGGTTCCTGCGGCGGACAGTTTGACGGTCGAACCGGGTTGGGTTGAAATCATGGCTACGTCGGTGGAGCGATTGCCGTTGAGCGCCGGACGGGGGTTGTGGTTTGCCTTATTGAAATCGTCCGCCACGCACCAATCCATGTGTGCGGCGAAATCATTTTGGAAATGTTCCCGCCAGCGCCAGATGGTGGCCTGGTTGGACGTTTCCGTGCGGTCTTTCTCGACCTCGACGCGGTCGCGAGTAGAGGCGTTGTCGGTCCAGATGGGGTGCGTCTCGCCCGCTGGCCGGTACAGCGCGTAACGCCCGCCCCAACCGCCGTAGGCCGGACTCATTTCCCAGCCCAGCCCGCGGTCAATCAGCCCCAGAAAGCTCGGCGTGTCGCCTTCCATGATGTATTGGAGTCGCGGATACAACGCACCGAGCGGGCCGTGGTTTTTGATAATATGGGTTTCCAGCCACGGATTATCCACCATGTCGAAAGAATAGCCGGGGGCGGCTTGGTCGCCGCGCCCGCCAGAGATGCCCGTCCAAGTGGCGCGATAGTATTCCTGATAGCTGGTCGGGTTGGACGGCGTGACAATGTAGAACAGGTTTGTGAATTCGCGCCGAATCCATGCCCCCGAGTCATCCTGATCCGAGATGGCATAAACCCGCATCTTCGCAATAAACCGATCCACTTCAGCGGGTGAACGGGAAGCGCGCACATCCCAGAGCGCCTGCGCCAACGTGTTCGGCCCGCCCCAGACCGCCACCCAAACGGGCCGGTCATCTGGGCGGTCAACCGCCTCGATGATCCGCTGCGAGCCGCCCGTGCTTTTCCCCGGACCGACGGCCGCCATGCCGTAATCGGTTTGTCCTGTTCGCGTCACCGCCAGCAGGTTTTCCACCGACGGAAAAGCGGTCGAGTGTCTCAACAGATTCGTTTGCACCTCAGCGTAGGCCGCGAGATCGCGTCGGATGATATCCTCGCGCGGGTTCTGTCGCAGCCAGTTCGAGGTCGTGGCGATTAGGCCTTCGATATCGAATTGATCCGCATAGACCAGCAAGCGAACAAACGACTCCTCATCGTCCGGTTCGTTGGAAAGGTCGGTCAAGACCACCAGCCGGGGCTTGACATGGGGAATGAATTGCAGTTTGTCCTGTGCTCCAGCCGGTGGGGCGGCAAATGTTTGCGCCGCCGAGTAACAGATGGCGCAGATAAACAATGTTTTAAGAATAAGTTTCATGTCTCTTAGATTCTCCCGATTTTATTATAGCAGATGAGTGGTTGACTTTTCATGAATCAATCCTCTTTACTAATGATTCCGGCAAACCCGCCGGCCGGCATAAGTGAAAGCGGAACAACGGTTTTGTTGTCCACCGCGCGAGTGGATTCGACGACGGCCTGATAATCGGAGGAAGCCGTATTGTCCGCGAAACTGCGCAGAGTCCATTTGCCTTTGCCAAGGAATTTCAGGGGTGCCTGCAATTGCATCGCATCATCGCCGTTCATCGCCGCCAGATACCAACGATTTCCCGATCGGCGGGCCATAACGATGGACTTGGCGACATCGCCCTCCAGGACCACCGTGTCATCCCAGCCGGCGTGGTCCTGATGCACATTCGCGCCTTTGAAATAAAAGTGCTCGCCGTTAAGGAAAAATCCCTGGTCGGCGGTGAACTTGAACCAGCGAAAGCCAAGCGGCGAAATGTAATCGTCCACCGGCTTGCCGCCGTCCAGTACGACGGTTTTCACCGAATATAAATTTGGATGTTCTGGCGACCATAGATTTGGATTGGCTACCGGTTCGCTGGTTTGATCAAATACATCGGTCGCACTTGCCGCGATGGTTTGTGTGGAGTCCATTTGAGCGACGGTATTTCCGTTCGCGTCCTCAATATGGATTTTCACGGTGACCGATTTTGCCGTTTTGGAATCATTCACCACTTCGGTTTTCACGTTCACTGTGGCGGATTTCTTTGACACTTGCGGCGTGGTTACAAATGTGCCATACCAAGCAACATGTATCGGCGCGGTAACGACGAGGCGTACATTGCGATAAATGCCGCCGGAAAAAACATGCTCGCCGGCACGCGGAGCTAAGCGGGGATCCCAAATGTTGTTCACACGAACCGCCACAACATTGTCGCCGGTTTTCACCGCATCGGTGATGTCGAAGGTAAAGCCTATATAGCCACCTTTGTGTTCGCCGATACGCCGGCCGTTTATGAACACTTCCGCGACTTGAAACACACCGTCGAATTCCAGGTTGACACGCTTGCCCGACCACGCCTCCGGCACATCGAAATGTTTGCGATACCAGCCGTAGCCGACATAAAACCTATCCGCCGCGAAATAGGGCGTAGAAAAGGAGTGCGGCAGATTCGCATTATCCCACGTTGTATCATCAAACGCCGCCGCCTCCGCGCCCGAGACGTCGCCGAGATGGAATGTCCACTCGCGATTGAAGTTGACAATTTCGCGTAATTCATTGGATGCCGCATAAGACGGGCACACCAGAAACATGGCCCATAGAAACAAGATTTTGCATAATTGTGGTTTCTTCATAGGTTCTCCATTTTGTCAATTGTGTGCGAACATGCCCATGGTCAAACTTACCGCAAAGTCCTGTTTATTCGATCAGTAACCTCAACAGGGATAACCTCATTAGCCCTCTACTTGCTGGAACAGTCCAATTTCAGCAAAGCGAGTCGATAGGGCAACTGATCGTAACGTCCGTTAATCGCCGGATCACGACCCTGGTAAAGGAGTTGGAGGCTGCTGGGATCAATGGTCAGCGTTTCATCATATCCATCGCGAATCAGCTCTCCGTGGCTGATGTCCCTTGTCCAGGGCGTCACACCGTCTT
>CAZRMQ010000007.1:7958-37159 GCA_964601185.1 uncultured Pirellulales bacterium | reverse complement strand
GCCATCGTATGAGACCTGCAGAAAATAGCCCAGCGACTTACGGTTCTTGTCTGTGGATAAGCTCGGCCAAAAACGTCGTCGTCGAACGAAATTATTGCTCTGAAATATCTTTATAAAACCGAACGCCTCGCCCTGATTGTATGGAGCATTGCTGTAGTCGCCAGCTTCGTTTAGACTCCATTTGCGATATACATCCTTGACCTTATAGAAATCAGGATTGGTAGAAGGCGAGAATTTTTCATAATCCGTGTCCTCATCAGCGGGGTCCCAGGCCTTAACCAACTCGAAAGTTGCTTCGTAGACTTTGAAGTCACCCTGGCCTATATATTTGTGCGTTACAGGCCAGAAGTTTTTCTTGCTGGAAATGGTAGCGATATTTGTCATTGAGGTGCTAAGCTGCTTGCCCCTTTGCTGACAGTCCAGTTCAACTACCCTGCCGGTGTCGTTTTTATAAAATATAATTGCCTGTCTGGGACCGGTCTCATCAAGTCTGGGGGCAAACTTGAACTTCAGTCCAGCACGCTCACAGCAGTGATGCAGAGCTTCTAATAAATTCAACCCGGTGACATCAAGATCACGAATGCTCTGGTTCTCGGTCAGTGCCCGCAATTGCTCAATCTTGGGCGTTTGCAAACAGCCTACAGGCAAATATTCGCACAGCAGATAATCAATTATCTCTGCTAAGCTAAAGAACCTGCTTTGCGACGCCTCGGCACAAAAGACTGTGTAACTTTTACCATTGACTTCCGCCGGGCAGAGACTGGCGTTGGCCTTACCGTCGGCATTAAATATCGTATCCATACCAGCTAAAAACAAGGTTGTGTCATCTGAACCGGTGATGCGCTGGCCGTAGACCGTGATTCGTGAAAGAGCCGCGCTGAAGTCCTTAGCTATAATTTCTATATTTTCGCCGTTGGAGTCTAATCTTGTCTCGATGCCTTCAATGTGGCCTTCAAATATAGACAGGCTAAAGGTTGCTGCGCCGGGTGGGGTGCTGTTGTAAATCTGTCGAATGCAAATGGATTTTCCCATAGCAAATTTGGTTTCTACCTGCTCGGCAGGCATCCAGTTTGCGTCTTGCTGGGTAGCGGGATTATAAGCCAATCTGGCCCAGCTAAATTCCGGCCAACCGCTGCGTACAACCTCCATCACCACAAGTTCCGGACACAAAGCTCCATCGAACAAAACTGAAACCATGGCGCCAGGAAGCGTCAATTTTGTTTGAGCAGATTGGAAAAAGTCAATTCTGTTAGACATAATTCGTATCTCGTTACTCGATACTCAACGAGTATCAAGCACCAATGCATTAGATAGTTTCGACATTTAAAATGTTGATCGCATCGGGGCTGGTGTCGTCAAGCTGAATTGACAATTGGGCCGAAGAGCTATTCTGGATACCACTGGCATCTTCAGCCCTTATAGCAAATAAATACTTGCCTACCGCCAGTACGTCACCTTGGTAGCTGTAAAACTTCCGACCTCGGTAATTAATTGTGGCGATAGGATTTTCATAGTCGATCTGTCCTATTCCACCATCGTAATAAACTTTGAAACACTCAGGCTTCGACTTTTGTTCAAGAGGACTGTAGAACCAGACAAGCTGAACTTTATTACCGTCCATCTGACCAGCTCTCCAGGCAAATATATGATTAGGCAAAGGTTCAGCTAAATTGCCTTCAGCATCTATTGCCACCTTGACAGCTGCATATAAAGTTAGTTCCTGGTAGCCGCAATTATTGAGCCGTCGAACAACATAAAAATAAGTTGAACTGTTATTTTGCGGGACATAGTCGGGTAGTGACATTGATTCGGCGTTCTGTTCAGATACAGACAGAATGTTCGTGAAATCTATCTTCTCCATGGCAGTACCGCGATAAAGCACTGTGCAGCCATTTGGTCTCATCCAAAACCATCCGCAGCTCATTACTGTACCGAGCTTAAACGCATTTGCGGTAATGCCGTTAAATAGAGCATCTGTCAACCACTGTCTCTCTATTTTCAGGATCTTACTTAGCCAAGGACCGCGATAACTCAGCATCAATTTGCCTGATGAGACTGATGATGCGTCTGCTGAGCCGCTAAGTAAGGCTTCTCCTACTATTTTCATCATAGCCGTGACATCGGTGGCAGCAGCCGAAAGGCCCTTGATTCTTCTGGTAAGTTTGGCAGCAGCAGCTGCGCTCGATTGAGCTCCTGATGTCCCTGCTAGATTAATTGTCGGCACAAAAAGAAATGCTTGTCTGGTCTCTTGCTCAAACATGCAGAACGGCTCTCGGCATAACAGAGATGCTTCTACATCAGTAAGCGAACGACCATAAATAACAACATTTGAAAACTTCCCACCAGTGTATCTCCCCTCGCCATCTGATGTAGCTATTCGCAAACCGCTACTTGTAAGTGAAGACAAATTTGTAAAAGAGTTATTGTAAACTTCCCTGCCGTCTCGATAAAGCTTAAATCTTTGATTCTTGGTGTCTCGGACGAAGACAAAAACATGCCAGCCATCCGATATACCATTCTCTAATAAGGCATTGTTAGCGAAAGAACCAGTCTCATCACCTACATCATAATAACGAACTGCTGCAGGCTGTGACGAACTACCCGTTACAATTGCCCAGCAATTTGGATTACTTGCTGAGCTATTCCAGTTGGCATCAAGGATTATCCCGCTATAGGGATGACCTGATACTTTAACAAGTGGGTATTTCACAGCCCACACAATAGAGAAACTGTCAGTCTCGAAATCAAATAAACTGTTCGCAGGTACAGAGCCATATTGACTATAGTCGCCTCCATCATTAAAGTATATGCAACCGCCATAATTTCCTTCTGCCCAAGCCGGACTATTGTGGAATGTGCAAGTAAGTCTATTTACCAAATCAACGACTAAGTCCCCTCCGAATTCATTGAAAGGCCAACAACTAATCAGACCACGAGCAAAAGGACCGCTCTTGCTTAACTGAATACCACGAAATGGTTTAAGTATAGGCATAATCTATTCTCTTACCTATGCCGTGATGTAATTCCACCTTTGACACTTGGCTGTGACGGTTATCGTGTCCGTACTGCCGGAACGGTAGCAGTAAAGCTTAAAGCGAGCCACATCTTTGACGATGAAGCTGACTTGATTGGGGTCGCTGTCATTGTCTATCTCGAAGCTATACAGAGGCGTATCATCATAGTTAGTTCCGTCCAGAGAGCCTCTTACCTCGACTACCAGATTATCTGTGGGGCCGGCGGGAAAATCCGCCTCAACCGTAACATGGGCACCCTCCATTCCATCAGTTTCAAGGTCGACATCGCTCGACCATGTGCCGGTGGTGACGCTGGCTGCATTTATGATAGTTTCTTCACTCTGCCAATTTTTCTTAATCGTTGCCATGTTTTGACTCCTTTTTCGTAGGATTCGCTATGCTCACCATCTTTTTGTTGGTGTGCAATGCACACCCTACCGAAATGCTTAATCAAGTGACACATTCAAATCCCCTGCGGCGAATCTTGCCTTATCGCCGCTGACAATCGCTCTGGATTGGCTCAATGAGCCGTGACAAAGCATGTTACCACCGGTTGCAGTATCAAATAGAGCAAAGTGAGTTATCGTGCCCCAACCTCCGGTAGCCTCAGGGAAAATGAGCTCATTGGTGTTGTCAATAGAGCCAGCAGAAGCAGTACTCCAGTCGTCCGATTCTGTCTCGACACGTGCATAGCCGTTGCCGCTCGGCTCAGCCAGACCTGATGCGTCATCGAGCGGATCGGCGGTGGATAATCCCACATAAATTGTTGGCGGCGTATAATCACCTTTGTTGAAGATATGTTCCAGGATTTTGTTCTCCCAGTAATTACTGAAACTGCCCATCATATAACTCCTTAATTATAAAGAAGTTAATTATTTGATTAGCGAATTGGTAATTCATTCGCTAATTCTCTAATTCACCCAGTTAACCCGGCATCCTTGTAATACTCGATTCATCTTCACTTGGCGCCAATGTCAAAAGAACCGTCTGGCCATCATCATCGTAATAATCGATCGCACCGGTTGATTTATTCTGGACGGCTTTATTGACAAGAATCTTGTCGACGGTCAATTCACCACTGCCGTGCCAGATTATTGCTCTTGTTCCGACAAGAGTGTCACCATCAGCCGGATTGTCACCGGCCTGCAAAAACGCCTGGATTGTATAACGACCGGCAGGGACATCGATATCAAAGCTACCGACATATCTGCTGCCGTTTTTGTCGGTAAGAGACAGGTCGTAATAATCAGCATTATGGCCGTCCGTCCCCCAGTCCTCAAACGTCTCTGCCAATGGATTCCAAACCTGCCCGGCAGTATTGCGAATAACAGCGTAAACCGTATTGCCGGAAACATAATCTATGTGTATTTCGTAAGCCATATTGATTCCTATTCTCCTAAAATCCCCAAATAAATTTGGGGGCTATACAACTTTTACACATCCTTCGTGTTCCAGGTTTCGGTCCAATTGGATGCGAGCACATCATACGTAGAAGTAGCAGCGTCATAAGACCAGTGTGTACCTTGTAGATGGTTGCCGTTCAGTACGCACAAACTTGATGTTGGCGAGTCCCAGCGAACACAAGCGCCGCTTCCGTTCGTACAGCCGACGATGTGATTGTTAATTACGTGCATGTTGTTAACTGTTCCAGAGATTTCCAGACCCTTCCATCCATAGTTATTCAGAATATTAGCGGCGAAACGGATGTTGGTGAGGGTTCCGGAAAACAAAAATCCTTTCTCGTCATTGCCGGCATCCAGTGTGCAGTGGAAGATGTTATCACTGATTATCGCCCTGGTATTGGAATTCGCCAATCGTCCAGCGCTAACTTGGTTATTTACCGTGTTACCAACAAAGACCACGTCCTCGGTATAAGCAGCCTGCAGCCCATAGAGAGTCGTATTGGTCGTTCCGATTATTGCATTATTGGCCACGGTAATGTTGATTTGCGGAGTGTTAGCCAGACCTTTTACAAACACACCGCTCTCGCAATTGCGCACCGTGTTTGAATCAATAGATACATTGATACAACCAAGCTTATCGGTATGAGTAGAGACCTGTATGCCGTCGGTATCACAGTTTTCGATTGAATTGCCGCTGACCGTGACATCACGGGCACCATCCTGGACTTCAATGCCGTTTGGTGCGCCGTAGCTTTTGCCACCCTTACCGGAGTCGGTGATATAGTTGCCGTAGCAGCTACAATTGTAAGTTTCTTCATTGATTCCGATGCCGTCATCGCCGGAATTGTGGATACGATTGTTCGCAATCGTTACATACGTACAGAACTCAGTCCTGATGGCGACTGTCCAGCCGTTCACGATCGTCAGGTTTTCGAGGCTCAAATTCTCAACGGTATTGAATCCGACAGTCCAAATAGAATCGGTGCCATTGCCCCTATTGTCTTTATCGCCGTCGATGTACATGTTCCTGATGATAATATTTTTATTGCCTGTTGGGTGACGTTGGGCAAATGTATAGTTGCAGTCATTGGTAATCATAGTCTTATCGCTGACGGATGTATCAAAGGCAAGCTTGGTTGCGGTTCCTTCGCCTGCGAGCGTGACGTCCGACGGGATTTTGATGGTATCAGCGAGCGTGTAACTGCCGGCCGACAGGAAGACCGTCCCTCCGCCGGCGGCCTTTACCTGTGATAGTGCTTCGTTTATCTCGACGTCGTCTGCTGTGCCGTCACAGACGTAATCGGCCTGGAGCTTATGTCTATCGGATGAGTCGGCTGCCGCTACAATTACGCTGACGGTTCCGCCAGCAGCGCCTGGAACCATAAAGTTGTAACCGGTCCGATTGTCGGTAATCGATATGATGTCTCCTCCGGATGTTGTCACCACCGCAAGGCAAATATGAGGTGTTGTCGCTATATCAGGGAAGCTGTCATATTCGTCGGTGACGAGATTGCCGGTTGAATCCAGATAGACATAAATATTTTCCTTGTCGTCGGCTAAAGTATTACCGGTGGAACCTTCATAGCTGACAAGTTGTGTGCCAAGCCAGAATTTGCCTGCCTTTACGCCTATATCGAGACCGCCCTCATCGAAGACCCGCAGGTCGTTAGCCCGTCGCGTTGCCAGAAGCAACCGATACAGCAGTTTCCTGAAGTGAAGATAATAAGGCGATGTTCCTGTTGGTATATACTCAACGCCAGTCTCGCTGTCGGACTGAATATTCAATAATTCATTGTCTGACGGATATACCTCGGCCATAATGTTCTCCTTTTATGAACTCCGTGATAAATTGTGACGATTTTCACTACGTTATTTTCAACACCAGTTGATTTGTTTGTTTATTAAACGAGGCGATACTTAGATGCTCGACAGGTTTCGCAAGTGGAGTCACCGTGACCTGCCTGGTTTCGCTGATGCTCAAGCAGCCAGCAGGATCAGTAATCCTGACGGCGAATTTATAGATACCCGCCGGCAGCGACGGACTTATCCACTCAATCGTATCGGCGTCGAAGCCGAACATGCTGTTGCCGAAGCTTCCCTTTGCGAACCCAACCGCTGCTGCACCGTCGTATCCGAAATCATTCAAGCCGAAGCCAGCCATTGCAAAGCCCGCCTTATCCAACCAGCTCGGCCAGATTCTTAAAGGCATTTCGTTGAGTGCACTGCCGTAGTCGATTTCGCCGGTACCGTTGTCGAAAAATATGTCTGCCGTTGCTCCGATCAGCAGATTCTGTTCGCGCAGCAGAATTATCTTTACTCGGTTGCTTGGGACATAAGGGATGTTGATGTCACTACTAAAATCAATGTGTGCATATTTTGGCTCAACAGCAAAGACCTCGATACGGACAGGCGACTCAGGAGAAGCAGGAATTTGAACAATCTCCTGCCTTTGCCGGCTATCGACGGTCGCACCTGCGTATCGCCCATTAACATAAATCTGATGGTGCTTATCGCTGTGGTTAGAGTGCCACTTTATAAGTGCTATTTTTGGTTCTGCGACGTATCTGCCGTCGGCCCAGATACCGCAGGGAAGCTCAAATGCTCTTACCGATTCTATGCCTGTGCTTGTAAGTGACATTACATTTTCTTTTGTTTAATCCCCCAATAAATTGGGGGGCTAAATATCTTATGTTAATTGCGTATAAACAATTTCGTAATCGACGGCAACACCAACTCCAGTAGTGCGCTCGTTGCTTATCTTGAAAACATCCATCCTCAGATTATCTAACTGACGGCCGAGGTTGGTTACGAGCTTATGAGTGTCACCATCCATAAAGGCTGATATATTGGCAATTCTCTTATCCAGAGAAGTCCTGCTTTTGGTTTGCAGAACACCCTTTTGCGTTATTACTCTATTGCGTTGACCAAGGTCAATATTTAGTACACCATCCAGTCCTGGCACAGCCTTTTCCATTGAAGCCCTGCTGAAACTGCCCTGTTGGATTTGAAAATCCTGCTCATCAAATAGAATCTGTCCATCTAAAGTGATGCTCATTTGTTTTACCCTTGTAAGTTAATCCCGCACCAATCTTGTGGATCCGCCAATTCTGGTGACATCGGCTATGCCGTCATTACCAGCATCGATACTCAACCGAGTCCGTTGCTTTGCCTTCTCGAAAAGCTTTTGATAGTGCTGGCTTTTTTTCCAGAAGTTCTCATCATCGGCCTTGTTAGCTAACATCGCGTACACACTTGAGATAACAGCAAAGACCGACGCCCTTTTTAAGACATCGATATCCATAATATCCTGTATCTCTATACTGCTGGCAGGATTGCCTGGCCTGATACCGAAGTGTTCTGTCAACTGAAAAGCAACCTCATTGGCCTGTGGATTAAATGTGCTGATGCGATAGATTATATCGGTAGCTGCCGGTGGCGCTATCGGTTCACCGTCCGAATCTGCCTTGATAACGGAAATTGTAAGCTGCGTAGTTGAGTCCACAGAAACAATCTCATAAGCCCCATCCAAGATTCCATCAGAAGATTGAAGATATATGGCTCCACCTGCCGAGACTTGAGCGCTTACAAAGTCCGCGTTGCTTGCGGTAAATGTCGTGCTGGCAAGTGTTCCAGACGTACCTGCCGCCAGAACCTGTCCCGGTAGATGCAATTCTCCAAATAGTATCGGCTCGTATCTCAGGATATCAACATCGTTTGAGAAAGTGACCATTTGTCTTCTCCTTAGTTATTGGTAACTGGTAATTGGTAATTAAGATTTGTCTATAACATTTAACCAATCACCAGTTACCATTTAACCAGTCTTCAATTCGTTGAGATAGAAATCTTACGGGTATAAAAAATCTGTGTGTATTTATCTCACAGGTTTAACTTGTGCTCAGGTCACGAATAAAGCCGTGTGCCGCCTCATTCTTTAGCTCCAGTGTGTACTCGCCAATCAGTTCGCCACACTCATAATCACCGCCGCTGGCAAGAGGTTTGAAGTGAAAGTTGCGACCGGCTAACGGCAGCACACTAATGCGTGACGAATCCAAAAGCAGTACAGCATCCTGTGGCATCCAACGCGTGGTTATAATCCTGCAAACGCCAAAATCGCTTTCGTAAATGCTCACCATATTGGTGAAAGTAGTATCGTTGGCTGCGTAGCTTCGGCTGTTGGCGCAAAAGGCGTTAATCCTTCGCTTCTGAAAGCCACCAACCACAATCAGATCAACGTTGCCATTACTGTTTTCCCAGATTGCCCGCAGAACATAATTAATCATGGCCTCATCGAGGTCAGTTCCAGTGGGAAAGCCGCTGTCCCCAGTGTGGAAGACGTTGGTCGCCAAGTGTTGAATTATGCTTTTCATCGAGCGTCTAACGCTGGCGCTTCCCTGTGGATTAGTAGCTGGCTGGCCACCGTTAATCACGGTGTTCTCTAAGTCACGGAGCAGCTCGCGCAGCCGTTCCTGCTTTTGGCAATCCATCTCGTCGGCAAGGCCCAGTTGACTTGCGGCCATATCAGTACCGCTGACCTCCACCGCGGCGGTAAATAACTGCGTATAGTTGCCGCACCTGATACGGTTGGTGAACCGTACGCTGGGCTTATCCGACCCTTCCAGAGCGGCGTTTCCAAGGATGTTGATTACCTGGTTGTCGGCCAGATTTTCAGGCGTTGTTCCCGCATAGCCGCGAACCACTGTCATCGTGTCGCTGTCAACGCCCGTTACTAACATCAATTCCTCTGAGCCTTCGACCTGTATCTGGTCGCCGACGCGGAAACGGCTTCCATGATCTACATCAAACTCGGTATCACCAGCCGGATCGGTCCAGCTGCTGTCGTTGATGGCGTCTTTATTGGGCAGAAGCTCATCCTCCAGCCACTCGTGATGTGTGCTGGTCGTCTCTCTCATCGGGTCTCCCAGAGCGTCCAACAGCGGCGTCTCGTAAGGCGAAATTATTCCAATCAAATCCGATACGTCCTCAGCCAACTCCGGCAGGGTCGTACCCGCTGAATAGGTTGCTTTTCCTGTAAAGGACATGATATATCTCCTTTTCTTTGGTGATCCCCCCAGTAAACTGTAGGGCTAAACTGTTTTTCACTTACAAATAATTTCTTCGAAGTTTCAGATACTCTTGTAAATCCGTTCTGCTACCGGTCATTGCGGCTTTCTTAGCCGCTCTTTCAAGAACCGTATGGCTGTTTTGCACTCGCTCTTTTGCGCCTGCGGTCTTTTTAATCGCTGGCGCATAAGTGTCTTTATGATGAAACAGATATTGCTTTTCCTTCTTCAGTTGCTCTATGATATCATCGATGTCCGCTCCGTTGTCACTTTCAATTCTTGCTTTGACAGTCAATACCGCCGTCTCCAAATCCACGGTACCGGCAGCAGTTAATTTGCGTATCAGGTTCTGCTCAAGCTGAATCTCGTTTAGCTGCTCTGATATCCGGGCAGCATCAGACTTAGCCTGTGAAAGCTGCTCACTTAAATCTTCGACCTGCTTCTCGGCACTCTGCGCCCTTCTTCGATAACGGATAGACTCCGCTACCGGAACAAGTTTTGTGTTGTCAGTTGATTGCTCTGTGTTATCCGACACAAATTCTTGCGAATCAGTCGCTTTCATAAAGAACTCCTTGTTATTTGAACCCCGCAATAAATTGCGGGGCTAAATATTCTGTTTAGCCTTTGCCGGAACGGCGACGGTTTTAATTCTCGTATCCCAGTTCTCTTAACACTTGCTCAGTTGGCACGCCAAGTTCCTTCTTGATTTTGGCTTCGTTGAGCTTCTCGGTCATATTCTCCGGCAGTGGGCTCGGAAAAAGAACATCGATCTCTCTGTCGGCTCTGTCGGTGGCATAGATGCCGGCCGTATCGAGTATCGAAAGAAGCATTCGACAGATGCGTTTCAGGCCTTCGCTGTAGGTAAACCTTTTTCGCTCATTCTTCGAAAGCATTCCCATAAGCGTCAGCTTCAGGGCCACAGCGCTTGTAAGGTTGCCGATTTTGTCCTTCAAAACACCCGCTACCACAGGCGTGACACCGCTGACCTTATCCATTGCCTCTCTGATTTCGGTGATATGCATGTTTTCGCTGGGCACTTCCGCCTCTCCGCCGAACTCCTCAATAGTTGCATCCGGATTGTCGGTGTGCCACATCCGACCTGGTGAGACGGGCCTATCCTCGAAGCCTTCTATGCCTTTGCCTAAATACATTTTGAATGACTGAAAAGTAATTCTATTGGCTCTGTCACTGAGGCGGGTATTCAGTTCATCCTGTAGAGGTATCAAAGGTTCAACGTCACTTAGTCCCTCGTAATAATATGGTTGAGCGATGTTCTGAATGTGGACGACCGGCAGAAATCCCCACTTAATCTCACCCTGAGCGGTAAGGTTTCCATCCTCATATCTTTGCCAGGCTGAGTTTGAAATGATCTCTGTCACCGCTACGACCTGGCGTGTATCACCGCCGGTGCTGCCCCACGAGAAGATCCTCGAAAGAAAAGAACTGCTTTTGTTCAGATCGTTTTTCTTTTGATAGAAGTGCTGGACGTAATATTTTATCTTTTTGTAGTCGTCTTCATCCAGGACAGGCAGTGCCCTCGGCGCCTCAATCAGCTCCAGTTCGATTGTTTGTGCCGATTGCAGTACGTCTTCGAAGGAGTCCGCTGTGAGCGGATTGGAGGTGGAGAAGGTTTGCTGTAGAATTTGGTCGCCAGGCCTGACGAGACAATCGACAAAGCCATAGACGCTTCCGAGCACCGCCATATCCTGGAAAAAGCCGATAGCGCCGTTAGCCGCGAACACAGCCTTTAAGATGGTTTCAATTTCTGCACGTTTACGGCTGTCCGGCGATTTGGAAATGAAACTGACCGGTTTTCCAAACAGAAAATCCACGCCGGCGTTTATTCGCCAGGCGATGTCGTTTTCGATGACGACCTCTTTTCGCTGCACATCCTTGACGGCTTTTGCACCGAAGATGTCACCATTTGCGGTATGTACAAGCCCCGTTATTCTGGCGGGTAGGCCGTATTCCTGTGCCTGTACATAGCATCGGCCCGCTTCGCTGACCTTTCTGTCGTAGGCACTTAGGCCGGTTACATCATATGTGGGATTTGCGTAGTACTGCCAGAGTTTGCTGAACTGTGTCTGAATATTCGGCGATTGTTCATCAATAAGCCACTCGATGTAATCAGCCTTTATTTGTTGGTCGTTGAAGATTCGCAGGTCAAAACTCATTCGTTTTTCTCCTGTTTTTGAGCTCGTGCTACGTAGCGAAGCTACTTCGCAGAGTAGCAATGGTTTTTTCAACCGTGGCGATTTCAATCGCCTTCCATAATTGGGCTGAACCTGCACGATTGATGCGAAAAAAATGGTTTTTTTCGAAATGGGTTTCGAGCTAAGTAGTTGCGGGTAAGGGAATAAAAAATTTTTTCAAAAAAGGGATTTTTGTTTTAAACTACCTGCTCATTTGGTTGAAAATTTGGGGTGGAGAACATATATTTCGACGTTTAGCCGTCGCCGCGACAGCGACGGGAAAAATACCATCCCTCGTTCCTTTTTATTCCGTATCTTCTTTTTGTAGAAGCTCGATAATTTCGGCCTTTGTGGGCAAGGACTCGATAGAGCCGAATTTCGTGCAGGCTAAAGCACCCGCCGCCGAGGCGAACTTGGCTGCTTCTTTTATGTCGTCTCGCCACTGTGGACTTTCAGCCTTCACGGCACAATATGCAGCCAGCGCGCCGGCGAAGGCGTCGCCTCTTCCGGTCTGGTCAACAAGGTCAACCTCAAAAGCTGGTATATGATAGGCACTAAACCTATTAATAACCATACAGCCGCGTTTGCCCATAGTTATCACGGCTGAACCGGCGCCACGTGCAACTAATTCGGAGCCGATGAGCTTGGCAGCGTGAATGTCGGCGGATTGTTCGGCAATGTCGGCAGCTTCATCAAGATTCGGTATCAAAACATCAGCCGAAAAATACTCGATCGGTAGGTCACCTTCCAGTTCAACCATGGACGGATTCCGATCTATCGGTTTAGCAGGATTGAGAATCAGTTTTACCCCGTGTAGTTCCGCACAGCGAATGGCGGCTACGATTGCATCCTGGGGTAGTTGGCCGTGAATCAGGCACACGTCTGCATCGGAGATAATCTGCTCAGCGGTTTCAATGTCCTCCGGCTGAAATGCGCAGTTCGCACCGGGGTATGTGCAGGTGGCATTTTCACCCTTTGCGTTAACCAGCGTAACGACTACGCCGGTATTCTTAGCCTTGACAGTGTAGATGAAGTCGGTGTTGACTCCAAAGTCGGCCAGGATTGTCTTTGCATGGTGTGCGAATGGATCACCACCGACTTTGCTGACCAGATACACATCGCAGCCACACAGAGCGGCCTGCACAGCCTGATTGGGGCCGGGGCCGGTAGGTGTATACGAAAGAGCGAAGCCGTTGACGCTTTGGCCAGGCGTGGGTATTTGTGGGCACTTTATCGCCATATCAACGTAAGTACCACCGATTACAACTACCTTCGGAGTTCTTGCCGTCATTATATTTCTTGCTTATCCCCTTTTTATTACCCACAAATAAACTTGTCTGACGACGGTCAAGATTTGGGGCTAAATACTATTTTAGACCCGATTTTACTCGGGGTTCAAAATCGCTACACGAGTATAACCGCTAAACTACCTAATGCAATTTTTTTATAGAAATTGTTCATCTTCAAACATTTATCCGTCTCTGACGGCTTTGTCTATTAACGATGGTTAACTCGGTATGAGGGAGTGCTGTTAATACAAATAAAATAGTTCTATAATCTACGAAAAACAAATAATTTTCGTAAATTATTAAATTTATTCTTGACAAAAGTTTAGTGTGTAGTTAATATTACTATTATGTTAGATTGTTATCAAACTTCCAATGTTAATAATAATGAATGTTATGATATTGCCGACCTGCTACGACATAGGATAAAGCTTCTCAGCGGAGAAGATAAGTTATTGATGGTAATGCACTTAGAAAAAGGTAACAGCTTCCGACAAATGGCAAAACTTGCTGGCGTCCATGAAACAATTATCGCCAGAAGAATACATAAAATCACCACGCGCCTGCTCAAGGGCGAATATATAACATGCCTGCGAAACGAAAACAAATTTAGCGCAATCGAATTGGCTATCGCAAGAGAATATTTTTTGATCGGCTTGTCTATGAGGGAAATCGCCAGGAAACGACAAATTACATACTACCAAGTTCGTAAAATTCTAAGAAAAATCCGGCAGATTAATTCTGCCAATCGGCAACTCGTGCTACGTAGCAATTCGCAGAGTAGCATTTGAGTAGTGGACGTCAACTATACCTATATACTCAGTCTCGAAAACGCTCTGTTTGCCCAGCCCAGCAGACAAACATGGGCAAATAATGGGCAAAGCTGCTCAGGTCTGCCGTATGTTCGGCTTAACCGCTGACAGACTCGATAAAAGAAGTATCACCCACAGTTGTAAGTTAGAAATCAACGAGGGTAACATCGTGTACATTACAGGGCCATCGGGCACAGGCAAAAGCGTGCTGCTAAAAGAGTTGGAGCGGTCCATCCCTGAGTCGGACAGGGTAAATCTCGATCGGATAGAGCTGCCAAACGATAGAACTTTGATTGATTGCATTGAAGGAGATTTTCTCACCAGTCTCAAAACTCTTAGCTTGGCGGGTCTTAACGATGTCTTCTGTATCCTTAATAGGCCTGCCAACCTCAGTGACGGACAGAAATACCGGTTCCGCCTTGCAATGGCTTTAGCTGCAGAAAAGAAATTTATATTTGCAGACGAATTCTGCTCGAACCTCGACCGCCTGACCGCAACGGTTATAGCGTTCAATGTTCATAGGTTTGCAAAGCGGAACGGAACCATATTTGTCCTCGCCTCCAGTCATGGCGATTTTCTGCTGGATCTGCAACCCGATATTATTGTAACGAAGGAATTGTCGGGCGAAACGCAGGTAATATATAAAGACACAAAACGAAGGTTAAAAATATAAAAAATCCTAAATCATGAACAAACTCAAATGACCAGAAACCAAACCAACGAAACAAAATGTTCGGTCTGTAAGAAATTACATATTGTCGAAGGCAGTCTCGGTGATTACAAGGCTCTTGCGTCCTACCATTATCGTGACAGTAGAATCGGGCCTTTCACAAATATTTTCACTTTAAAGGGCGATATCAGTAAAACGGTTGGTGTTATCGTCTATACAATACCCCGTCCGGCTTTGGAACTTCGTAACATAGCCACGGACAATATGTTCGTCGGTTTCGACAGAAGCACTCAGCTTGCGTTGGTCAATAAATACATCCGCTGTATTGGCAGGGTCATTATCGAGCCGAGGTTTCGCGGTTTGGGTTTGGCCAGCCAATTGGTGCGTGACACAATGCCGCAGATGCAGATGCCTATTATCGAGGCTCTGGCGGTAATGGGATTGGTAAATCCGTTTTTTGAAAAGGCAGGAATGACGGCCTATACTGCAAAGCTACCGGCCCGGTGCGTTCAGTTCGTAGAAGCCCTAAGCTTGGTCGGTATCGAACAGACAGAGTTTATCGATGAAAATCGGGTGCATCGAAAGATCAAACAGTTGCGGTGGCAAAAGGCAAACTTAATTGAACGGCAGATTCAATTGTTTCTGCAGAGTTATGGTAGACGCCGTAATATGCAGCCCGGCCTTGAGCGAACAAGATTCATTCTTACTAAACTGACTGAAAGACCCGTTTATTATATTTGGTTCAATCCACGTTTAGCCCCCCAATCCTTCAACAATGCCCAGGACAGGTTTATTAGGGGATTCAACAAAAATGACAATGAATAACGAGATACAATCAATCATCATCGACAGACTTGTTCCCCATCCAGATAATCCTAACCGGATGAGTAAGGCCAACTTTACCAAGCTGATTCGTAACATTAAGCTCTCCGGCCGATATGAACCATTGGTGGTTCGGCCTTGCCCTGATAAGCCGGACTATTTTCAGATAATCAATGGTCACCACCGTTGGCAGGCTCTGGTGCAGCTCGGCTATGAGCAAGTCGACACGGTTGTTTGGGAAATCGACGACCAGCAAACGGATGTTCTTTTAGCCACGCTCAATCGCCTCGCTGGCTCGGACGTCCTCGACAGGAAGATCGCGTTATTGGCTCGGCTGAATGATAATATGCAGTCCCGCGAGCTGGCTAAGCTTCTACCAATGAATGCTAAGCAGATCGAGCGGCTAACTAATCTTAAAGATTCTTTACAGCGAGCATCGAGAATTGAGCATCGAGAATTGAGCTTTGCGAATCCGCTGGTTTTTTTCGTAAATGACAAGCAGCAAAAGGTAATCGAAAGCGCGCTGTCGTTTGCCGGACAAGCGAAAGAATTAAAAACCAAGGCTGCCACAAATGCTGCCGCGTTGACGGAAATCGCAGAAGTTTATTTAGCTGGAAGGGGGAAAATCCTTGGTAAAACATGAGGTTAAATAAATGTATATGAAAATATTCAGCCCCCAGTTTTATTTGGAGCTATTTTACGTAATCTTTTACATGATTTTGGAATCGAGCAGTTAATGTAACGGTGGGCTGTGCCTACTCAACTCTAAATCGGCACTGCAGGATTGCCGGTTAAAGATGGAAATAATAAATGAGCAGAGTAAAAAGTCGCAGATCTGCAGAGACGGGATTGAGTAAAAAACAGTTGGCGGTGATTGATGATTTGTTCGCTGGTGAGCTTGACGAGCAGATGGTGTTGGATAAAAACAATATTAGCAGAGCCGTCTTCGGCAGATGGCTGGCTAATGAACATTTTATCGAACAATTCAATGAGCGTATCGAAAGAAGTTTTCGCCGGAGTCGGTTTATAATTGCACGGTATGCGCCGTTGGCAGCAGCTAAATTAGTGGAGCTTACCGCTTCGGATAAAGAAGAGACTGCTCGCAAGGCGTGTTTAGACATTATTTCAATGGGTTCGCCTGGTTTAGCCGGCGCATCCTTCGACTTGGCTCAGGACAGACCTGTGGTGCCGGTCGATGTCGGTTCATCATCGATGGAGGGGCAGCCGCAGTTATCCCCCGAGACCGCCAGCAAAATCCTTGCTACTCTGGCCGAGGAAGAGGGTTAAACATCCTTATTATACTTTTCGGCCCAAAAGTAAAATAAGGACACCCAATATTAAACGAAAATATAATAAGACGTAAGCATTTGCAGATTAGGGTATTATATGAAAAGAAGGATAGTATCGAGCAGGATCGAAATAAAGTTTATGTAGCCGATGAGGTCCTGGATGTTATAAACAAGTCCTTCTCAGAGACGTGATAAACTGTGTGAAGGCTTCCGGTGATGGGGATTCAATTATCATCTGTTCACCGGTCGGCAAAGAAAAAGAAATTTTTTCAGCGTGCAACATCAAACGCTTACTCGTCGCTTGTCTCTTGTTGCTCGTATCTCTTAGGCCATAAAGCGGGTCGCCAACTATCGGATGGCCGATACTGTAAAAATGCACACGAAGCTGATGCCGACGACCTGTGACAGGATGTGTACGAACAAGCGTATAATCACGGAACCGTTCGATGACCTCATATTCGGTGACACTTGGCTTGCCATGTTCCATATCTACTGCCACTCGGCCGGAGCCGAATTGCCGAATCGGCTTATCTATAGTGCCGCTGTCACCTGCGACACTGCCATGCAGCAGAGCAAGATAAGTTTTTCGGACGGTGTGCCCTGTGAATTGTCGGCACAGACAGCGATGTGTGTCGGCGTTCTTAGCGAAAAGGACTACGCCGCTTGCCTCTTTATCGAGACGATGCACAATATAGATTTTTTGGGGGCATATCAACGAGAGTAGCGCGTGCAGGTTATCTTTTTCCCTGTCCCGCTCGACTATACAGGCCAAGCCCGATGGCTTATCAATTGCGATAATATTATCGTCCTGAAAGAGTATGTGTAACATACATGATATTATAATCCCCCAGTAAGCTGGGGGGTAAATATTTTATGTATTTAGCCCCTCAACTCATTGAGGGGTTCACAACAAATATGTGGAGATAAAACCATGTATGACATTACCAAAGCAGCACACGTGCTTTCCGCACTTCGGCGGACTCGGCCGCAAACGAAAACAGATCTGAAAAACTACGTCAAGGTCTTTTTGGGCATCGATGTCCCCGATAGGAACATCTGTCCCGAACACAATAGCCCTATGGATTACCTTTGGCATAGCTTCTCCGCCGACTTTCCAAAATATTTAGCCCCGCAATTTATTGCAGGGTCTTCACGGGCGACGAGTGACGAGCCACGAGTGACGAAAAAC
The DNA here is from genome assembly GCA_964601185.1 of uncultured Pirellulales bacterium. Taxonomy (GTDB): domain Bacteria; phylum Planctomycetota; class Phycisphaerae; order Sedimentisphaerales; family Anaerobacaceae; genus CAZRMQ01. The sequence continues at coordinate 19,422 of CAZRMQ010000007.1, read as the reverse complement.
GCCGATTGCGTCGTCTGGGCCAACCGAGCTGGCGGAAAAACGGAACTGGCCGCAGTCGCCACACTTTTAGATTGTATCTTTAAGCCTAACTGCCAGGTCAGAATCTTAGCTGGCTCGGGCGAGCAGGCAGGCAGAATGTATCAATACTTGACAAATTTCCTTCATCGAGGCTACGAAGAGTTTCTCGCTGGTCAGATACGTAAAGAGAGATGTCATTTCGTCAACGGCTCAGCAGTCGAGGTGCTAACGCAATCGCCGGCCAGCGTCCGCGGCCAGCACATTCAGAAGCTCCGCTGTGATGAGGTCGAGCTTTTTGATGAGGACGTGTTCGCAGCAGTGAAATTTACCACACACAGCACGAAAAATCTCGTTGCGGCTATGGAGATGATTAGCACTATACATCGTCCGTTCGGCCTGATGCAAAAGGTAGTGTCCTCGGCTCCACAGCAGGGGACACCAGTATTTAAGTGGTGCTTGTGGGAGGTAATAGAGCAGTGCATCAACCGGAGCTGCTCGCAATGTCCCTTATGGATAGATTGCCGGGGCAAAGCGAAAAAAGCAGGGGGATATTTGAAGGTTGACGATTGCATAACGCAGATGCGGCGGGCCAGCCGAGCTGGCTGGGAGGCCGAAATGCTATGCAGAAAACCAATGCTTGATAACATGGTCTTTGATGAATTCGAGCCGGATGAGTATGTTAAGCCGATCGATTACGATCCGAATCTGCCGTTGTACCGGTCGCTTGATTTTGGTTTTGTCAATCCTTTCGTGTGTTTATGGATACAGGTCGATGTGGATGGTTTGGTGCGGGTGATAGATGAGTATGTTCGCAGCAGGGCGACTGTTGATGTGCACGCTGGCGAGATTAAGAGCCGAACGCCGTGCGACGACGAGGAGGTCGCTGGGACTTTTTGTGACCCGGCTGGAGCTGGCGTCAATGATGTCACTGGCACGAGCGCGGTGCGGGAGCTGCGGGCGATGGGGATAGCTATACGATATAGGCGGAGCAGCATTTTGGAGGGTATTGAGCTCATTCGCAGGGCTATTCGCGATGGAAGTGGCAAAAGTTCGCTGATCATTTCACCGCGGTGTGTGCGTTTGATAGAGGCTTTACAGTGCTATCACTATCCTGAATCTGCAGGTAGCCGGGAGCTGCCGTTGAAAGATGGTGTTTACGACCATCCTATAGATGCTCTGCGGTACTTTTTCGTCAACTACAAGAACCCAGCAAAGACAATATCCAGACGGTATTGAAAAATACTTGGAAAAATCAATGAAATTTAAGGGAAATATTCGAGAAAAAATGTTGAAAAATCCCGGAAAAATCTTAAGAAAACTATTGACAAAAATTCTGGAAGAAGTGGAATATATAAGTTTCGGCGGCTAAGTGATACCAATAGTTTTTTATCAATAGAGTCAGAATCTTTGTATACAAAGTACATAGCGCTACTATTGCAAGATGTATAACTTGCTTATTGGCAAGGACTTAGGTCGCAATGGGGCAATCTAACGATAAATTGCTTGCGAAATTTAGGGAAACCAGGCAAAATAGGTTGCATAATTGATGATAAAATTGGTATACTTTATATGAAGCAAGGACGCTTAAATCTCCGATATAGGGAGGAGGTTTTGGACTATTCGTGCAGCTCTCGAACCTCTTTATTCGCATAACGTAAGGAATAATGAAGCCCAAAGTAGGAAAGGGGTGTGGAATAATGGCTAATAATAAAAAACAAAAAAAAGAAGATATTAAAGAATCCAGACCTCTTAATTCAGAAGAAAAAAAAGAACTTACGGAAAAGGCTCTAAAGCGTGTCAGGGGCTTGCTTGAATCTCTTGAAACGTGGCGGAGTGAATCCCTATCCTCATCCTTCCGCTTTTAGTAGATACAAGACCACACTTACTCTCTCATAACATGTGTAAAAGGCATGTCGTTGGTGATTTCAAATAATTTTTGTTCGTCTTCATATATGTTTCTGGCAATTATAAAGCCTGGTAAGTGGATTGATAAGAAAGAGGTACGGAACTTGGAACTTGTGGGATCGATTACTACCTCTCCCAATCGAAGACGGGATTGACAGAATAATTCCGGGATGCTGACTTCTGTCAGCCATATTTTGTCAGGCATTTTGAGATTATTATAGATATCCTTAACAGAAGAAGAAACGTATTTTTTCTTAAATTCTTTTGAAGGAAGCAACCAAGTCCTCAAAACCAAATCGTCATTTTCAAGATGCTCCCATAGTATATCAAACCAATCACTAACTTTTATATGAATGACCTTCGTTTGTTCTTCTATGTGGGCCAGATATCGTAATCGTTGCTTCCTCACCTTCATTGCACTTTGGATTAAAGTATAAGCGATGGCTTCTGCATCCTCTCCCTTGATATTAGTATTTGGAGGCAAAGGAACAATTACTAACAGGCCATCTTTTTCAAGAGACCAGATAATCTCTTTGGGAATAGTTAAATATGGACCAAAGTTATCGTCTTGTACTATGAAGTTCTGAAGCCAAGTCGTGCTGCAATGATAGTCAATACCTGAAGGTCTTCTATTATAATAAGGTTTATGAGCAATTGCCCACCAAAGTTCAGGTTCAAAAGAGTGGCCAATTACTGTCAAAGCATGCTTGCCAGTGGACGTAGGTATTCCAACTATAATTGGAAGTTTGGATTCTAAGTAATAATATATGATCTTATCTGCAGAAATGGGTCTTTCTTTTCCTTTGCCATACTCATAAACTAAAGGGAAATACCCCATCTTTTTTAGTGCTTCAGAAATCTGAATGGGCAGTAGACCTTCGGATGGGATTAATCTTTGTAGCTCAGGGACAGAAGAGACTGATTCAACAATATTTGCTACAAGATAGGGCTGGTCTTTATTCGTTTCCCTGACTGGTTTGTATTCTGATTGAAACAAAAAGCTGTCCACCATCGCAAGTGCCACATGTGAACAACAACCAAGCTGGCCGTCTTGCTGGATGAAAGGAAATCCAATAACTTCCAAGTGCTGCACATCATCCTTGTCAATTTCTATATCAGCAGAAAAACGCTCTTTGCAGAGAATGAACGACTTTTTCGGGTTATTATTATCTAAAATTGGCCTGATAATAGCAGCAGAAACTTTGTGGTTCTCAAGAGGACGTAATACGCAATAACCTAAGTAGAATTCCTGGTAATCAGAAAGATTACAAAGGCTCTCTTTTTTTAAATGGCATGAAAAGAAGTGGATTCTTTGGGCTACTCTCGGCGGTTTATTGAAGATCTTGCTATAAAAAAGGTCGTATTCACTTAACCACTCATCATCCTCGTAATTATTTTCTAATAAGATTGTCCTGCAATCTTGGCATAACACAATTTGAAAAATACGTTTAAGTGGAGGATCAGAACCAAACCTCCTCGTAAGTTCAAAAAGTGCACATGATTGATCTGTTATTTGAAGAATATCATCTTCGCCAATCACTAGGCTCTCCCACTCGTGTCTTTTAGGGTTTTAGACATATTTAATATATATTTTACATCGTGATGAGGAAGAATCAATTTAATTTATTTTGATTTTGGATTAATTATTGTCATTTTTGAGTTACTTTTGAATAATTGTGTTTACGACCATCCTATCGATGCCCTGCGATACTTTTTCGTCAATTACAAACACCCAAGAGAGATCACAAGCAGAAGGTATTAATAGTAAATATGTAAATAAATGAGGGAGTAAAATTTGCGCATAAAAAAAGACAGGGCCGAGGTGCGGAGGGAGAGGAAAAGCGAGATAACCTCAGCCCTGTTGTATGCTTATTTAACTAATCTTATTCGCAAACTATACAGTTTTTGACAATAATTGTTCGTAAGTTCAACTGCACAACTCAAGTCCGATAAAAAACCTAAATTAAAAACTACGCAAGTTGAAATATAACCAATAACCATTATATACACTGATTCAGGAATAACAAGTCAAATTTGATAACAAATTTGAAATATTTTTCTTTCTTTTTTTGCAAAGCAACTAAGCATCGCAGGAAGATGTTTATATAGGGTTTTTATGCTGCATTATTGACGAGATAACGCTTTTCGACTATCTTACGTTGTGCACAACGGCTACGTAAAATTAACAATGTGATAGTGAGATGAGAAAAAACCGGCACCATAAGAGTGGCGGCTAAACAAAGATATTTAGCCCTGCGATCCTTCGGCCTCCCGTAAGGGATGGCTTAGGTCTGCCCTGAGCATAGCCGAGGAGACAAGTTTATCTTGGTGTTATGTTGTAAAAAAAGACCTAAAGTATAGATAGTGATTTTGAAAGAAAAATTATGCTTAAAAGAACACATAATTGTGGCCAGCTTCGACTGGAAGATGCCTGTAAAAGAGTAATGTTGGCCGGCTGGGTCAACTCCTACCGCGACCATGGCAACCTTGTCTTTATCGACCTTCGCGACAGAGAAGGCCTAACACAGCTTGTCTTCAATCCCGACACCCAGCCGGAAGCCCATAAGTTAGCCAGGTCCGTCCGCTGTGAATGGGTCATAGCTGCACAAGGCACCGTTCGGCCCAGAAGCGCCGGTATGGAAAATCCGAAGCTGCCAACCGGCCAAATCGAAGTCCTTGTATACCAACTGGAAATCCTCAACATCGCAAAAACTCCGCCCTTTGAAATTGATAGTGCAGACAAGGTCGGCGAAGAGCTTCGCTTAACCAACCGATTCATCGACCTGCGTCGTCCACAGATGCAAAGGAAGCTGCAGATACGCCACCGTGTTAGTCAGGTTGTCCGGCACTACTTCGACCAACTCGGTTTTTGGGAGATCGAAACGCCCATGTTAGCTAAAAGCACGCCGGAAGGTGCAAGGGACTTTCTTGTCCCCAGCAGGTTGCTTAAAAACTGTTTTTATGCTTTGCCGCAGTCGCCGCAGCTATTCAAGCAAATTCTGATGGTAAGCGGCATTGACAAATATTTCCAGATTGTCCGTTGTTTCCGTGACGAAGACCCAAGGGCAGACCGGCAGGCCGAATTTACACAGATAGATGTAGAGATGAGCTTTGTTGATAGCGATGACGTAATCAGAGTCCATGAAAATCTCGTCGCCAAGATCTGGAAGGAAATCCTGAATGTGGATGTCACTATACCTATGCAGCGGATGACCTACCAGGAGGCTATGGCTGACTATGGGATCGATAGACCGGACCTGCGCTTCGGTATGAAGCTGCATGACATATCCGATATTGCCAAACAGAGCACATTCAAGGTGTTTACCTCGGCCATCGAAGATGGTGGCATTGTTAAAGGTCTCTGTGCACCAGCTGGCGAGAAATATTCCAGAAGCGACATCGAAAAGACGCTGACCGAATTTGTTGCTGATTACGGTGCCAGGGGTTTGAGCTGGGTCAGGCTCAAAAATGAAGGTGGAAACCTCACATTCATCGGTGGTCTCGGTAAATACTTTAACCCAGAGCAGCAGCGGCAGATAATCCAGCAGTTCGGAGCAAAGGACGGCGACCTGATTTTGTTAGTCGCTGATAAAGAGCAAATCGTCAATAAGGCTCTGGCTCCTTTGCGATGCAAACTTGGCCGGGAACTGAAGCTTTATGATGAGGATAGCTTCCAGTTCGTCTGGGTGGTCGGCTTTCCGCTTTTTGAATGGAATGAGCAGGAAAAACGCTATGATTCTCTGCACCATCCGTTTACTGCTCCAGAGCCTTCGGATTTGGATAAGCTCGATACCGACCCGGCCGGAATCTGCTCGCAGGCCTACGACATCGTGGTCAACGGCTCAGAGATCGGCGGCGGCAGTATTCGTATTCATAATCCAAAGGTTCAGGCCAAGGTTTTTAAGCTGCTCAATATCTCTCAGGAGCAGGCGGAGCGGCAATTCGGCTTCTTTTTACGTGCTTTGGAATACGGCGCTCCGCCGCACGGCGGCATAGCCTTCGGTTTAGACAGGCTCATCATGCTACTGACCGGCACAGACAATATCAGGGACGTAATAGCGTTTCCCAAGACTCAGAGCGGCCAATGTCTTTTGACTGATGCACCCAGCGAGGTGGACCAAAAGCAGCTTGACGAGCTAAACTTACGGACGCAAAAGCATCTGCGCGCGATTGAGCAGGAAAAAAGATTGTCAACGCAGGAGTGAAAAAAATCGTCGCCGGGGCGGTATTATTGACCGTTGCCGTACCGGTGACTAAATATATTTAGCCCTGCGATTTATCGCGGGGTTGTGATTATCAGGAGAGATAAAATGCCGGAACAGGTACAAAACTGGACGACAGTGGCTTACCTTGTAGGCGTGCCTATATTGCTTGGCCTCGCAGGCCATTTCTTGGTCTTCAAAGTGTTGCATAATATAGCAAAGCGCTCCAGTAGCGCCGTCGATGACTCATTGGTCAGACGTTGCTATCGGCCATTACAGTGGATTGTCATAGTCTTTGTGATTCGTCTAATTCTGCCCTCTGCGCTACCGGAACAAACACGAACGGATATAAATCACATCCTTAGTCTGTTGCTTATCGCTTTAGTGTCGTGGCTGTTGATTAAAACTATGTACGTACTGGAAGATTACGTCATCAGCAGGTTTGAAGTTGAAGTTAAAGACAATCTAAGAGCTCGCAAGATTCATACCCAGTTAAAGGTCCTCAAGCGAATAGTTATCATTCTGGTCGGAATTATAGCGATGTCCACGATGCTGATGACTATTCCAAAGGTCCGACAGTTAGGCACCACTATTTTAGCTTCCGCTGGGATAATCGGTATCGTTGTGGGTATGGCTGCTCAGCGGACTATAGGGACATTTATTGCGGGCCTTCAGATAGCTTTTGCTCAGCCGATCCGCGTTGACGATGTCGTTATCGTGGAAAACGAATGGGGCAGAATCGAAGAGATTACCTTGACATACGTAGTAGTTAAGATTTGGGACCTGCGAAGGCTGATAGTCCCTATTACGTACTTTATTGAAAAGCCGTTCCAAAACTGGACTCGCGTCACAGCGGATATCTTGGGGACAGTATTTATCTACGTTGATTACACAGTTCCCATCGACGAAGTCAGAGAAGAGCTTGGCCGCATTTTGAAACAATCGCAGCTTTGGGACAGTAAGGTTTGCGTGCTGCAAGTAACTAATGCGACTGAGCGTACGGTTGAGTTAAGGGCGCTTATGAGCGCTGCGGACGCATCGAGCGCGTGGAGCCTGCGATGTGAGGTAAGAGAGAAACTGATAGAGTATATCGGAGAGAAGTATCCACAAGCTCTGCCGAGATTAAGGATAACGAATCCTGTGTAAAACGCGAAAAGACCCCCAATAAATTGGGGGGCTAAATATTTAGCCCTGTGATCTTTCGACCCTGCTCAGGACGGGTTTATCGCAGGATTGTTACAATATACAATGCGAATTAATCTTAAAAATACTTGGAGTAGATTGCTACGAAGTCTGCGATTGCAGCCTCTTTCGCTGGCGGTAAAGTGTCAACTGATGTTCGGCTTAGCGGTGGTCTTTACCTTAGTGCTTGCTCTTATTCTGCCCTATATCTGGATGCGACAATTGATAAAAACGGATTACCTTGATACTGAGCGAGCCAGAGTTGAAACGCTGCTGTTAAGGCAACACTTTCAGCTAAAAGACAAAAGCGGTGATTCCCTTGCTCCTCTGGGTAAAGCCGGTCATATACTGGACCCTAACAATCCTCGTATAAACTGGATTCGCTTTGCCAGAGAAAGTGGAGAGGCCCAAAAACAGCTTCAGCAATTAACAGACAAGCAGCAAAGGATAATCGAATCGTTAAAAGACGAAGAGAGTAGAAACGACACGATCAGTTTTGAGAAAAGAAAAGATATCTACTATAGCGAATATATAAGAATCATCAGAGCAAACGATAACTGCATAGGCTGTCACAATCCCCAGGGTTCAGCGAGTGCTTTTTCGCCGAATGAGCTGATCGGTGTGGTAATTATTCAAAGCCCAGCTAGCGAAGTCAGTAAAGCAACACTCTTAAATTGGGTCTGGGTGAGCGTAGCCGGACTTATAGCCGGCACCGGCGCAATCATCGCGTTTTACTGGATCACGCAGCGAGTGATCCTCAGCCCAATACGGCAGCTTCGAGCTTTGGCAAATAATGTTGCGGATGGCAACCTCAATATAAGAAGCGCCATACAAACCGGTGACGAATATGAGAAACTCGCCAGTGCTTTCAATCACATGCTGGACGGCCTGCAGGCGGCACAGGAAAAACTACGGCAGGCAAACCAGCAGCTCGATGCAAAAATAGCAGAGCTTTCGGAGCGAAATATTGAGCTTTTTAAGGCTAATAAATTAAAGGGCGAATTCTTAGCTAATATTTCGCATGAGTTTAGAACACCACTTAATGCGATACTCGGCTTTGCGCAGATGTTGCGTGAAAAGCCCGGCATACTGCACAAAGACAAGACCAGAAGGTACGCAGAGAATATCATCAGTAGCGGAAATAGACTGCTGGGCATGATTAGTGACCTGTTGGAGCTGGCCAAGACCAGAGCCGGGAAAGTGGAGCTGCATATAGAAAAGACGTCTTTACCGGAAATTATCGACGTAGCAGTGGCATCCTTTTCTCTGCAAACGAAGAAAAAGAAAATCAAGGTCAAAGTGGTGATTGAGCCAAACCTGCCGACTCTTATGACTGATGCCGGTAAGGTTCAGCAGATAGTGTATAATTTTATAAGTAACGCGTCGAAATTCACGCCTGAGAACGGCAGGATTGAAATTTGGGCTGGTTCATCGCCGGTGGCAAGTAACATTGCTTCTGCAAGAGGCGGCTCGGTCGAGGTGACTTCGGGGGGCTTAGTTGAGCCGGAGCTTGGGCCACGTTTCGTTCGGATTGCGGTAAGCGATACCGGCAGTGGTATTGCGGAGGGTAACAGGGAAAAGATTTTTGAAAAGTTCCGGCAGATCGATGGCTCTCTGACGCGCGAGACTGCCGGCAGCGGCTTGGGACTTACTATATGCAGGGAGTTGGCCGTTTTGTTAGCGGGAAGTATCGGCTTGGAAAGCGAGGTTGGCAAAGGCTCAACATTCTGGCTTGACATTCCAGTGACACTAACAAAGGAAACATCAAATAACTCCACGTAAAACGTGGGGCTAAATAAATTTTAAACAATTAAAAACATGAATTTGAACAATTTTATCGAAACCGAAGATTTGACCAGGGTTTACTCGACCGGCAGGATCGAGGTCGTCGCGCTGAAGGATGTCACTTTATCCGTCAGGAGGGGCGAATTTCTTGGTGTAACAGGACCTTCCGGTTCAGGCAAATCCACTTTGATGAACCTCTTGGGCGGCCTCGATACACCATCAGCCGGTTGCATCAGAGTTGATGGCAAATACATTTCAGATTTAAACAAGGAAGAATTGGCTATTTATCGTCGCTGCCAGGTCGGCATGATATTCCAGTCATTCAACCTTATTTCATCCTACACTGCTCTCGAAAATGTGGCTTTTCCATTGCTTTTTGCAGGCGTTGCCAAAAAAGAAAGAAAAATTCAAGCCGAGCAGGTGCTGACGAAGGTAGGATTGGGCAATCGTAAGGGACATCTGCCGGCAGAGCTGTCCGGCGGAGAGCAGCAACGAGTGGCTGTCGCTCGTGCTCTGATAAACCAGCCGAAGATTTTGTTGGCGGATGAGCCGACCGGAAATTTAGACAGCAAGACGTCACGGGCGATTGTACAGACGTTGTCGGACTTGAACAAAAATCAGGGCTTGACCGTGATTATGATATCCCATGAGGAGTCTTTATTAGCAGAGTTTGCGGATAAAGTTATTGGCCTTTGTGACGGAAGAGTCGTTTGACAGGAAAAGGGATGAAGATTTCCGACTATATCGAGCAGTCTTTCGCCAATCTATGGAGGAAAAAGCTTCGTACCTTTCTCACCACGTTCGGCGTGGTAATAGGAATTGGAGCGCTTGTATCCATGATTTCCTTCGGCAAAGGTGTACAGAAAAACATCACCGACCAGTTTAAGGAGATGGAGCTTTTTAATTATATTAGTGTTTCTGCATCATCGTCCTCGAGGGGAAATCACCACGACCCCGACGAACAGCCTTCTGCAGAGGACGAATATTTAGCTCCACAATCTATTGGGGTGTCAGAGCCAAATATTCTTGACGACACCTTCATTCGGAAAGTAACTCAATTAAAAGGCGTCGAGTCTGCCTTTCCGGAGGTTCGTTTTCCAGCTATGATTAGATTTAAGGGGAAAGAGGAGTTCACGTTCATTCAGGTTCTGCCGGCTTATATTTGCCAATCAGAATTAATGAAGCTGCGAGCGGGCGAATCTTATACGTCTGATGATGCAAACTCTATTATTATAAGTGACTCCATGCTGCGCCGAATGAGGATTAAAAACCACCAGGACGTGATAGGTCAGGAGGTTGAGCTGTCGACGTTGACCCTTAACTTTAACTTTTTAAATCTTGCCAATATTGCATCTCTAACTGTGGGCAGGAGTGACCCAAACAGCAGATTAGTTAATAAGCTGCCTTTTGCCGGCAAGAAGTACACCTTTACTATTGTCGGTGTGGCGGAGCGGATGGGTTTCGGTGGGGCTATACCTTTACGAAGCGATGTTTATATTCCGCCCGGGCCTTCACAGCGGATGGAAAAACTGTCACTGACGAGTATATGGGACTTCTTTCAATCGCCGGGACGGATTAAGGGTTATTCCTCGGTGAGCGTGAGAGTATCTTCTGCGAAATATATTGAGCCTGTTAAAAAACAAATTCAGAACTGGGGCTTTAAGACCTTCGTTCTTTTGGACCAGCTCGAAGAAATGAAGAAGGCCTTTATATTTATGGATATGTTTCTATTCGCAGTAGGGATGATAGCGATTGTTGTAGCGTCTCTGGGAATTATCAATACGATGGTGATGTCGATTCTGGAAAGATACAAAGAGATAGGCATCGCCAAAGCGGTTGGAGCCAGTGACAGGGATGTGAAAAAGATATTTTTCTTTGAGTCTGGGATGATTGGCTTTTTAGGCGGTGTCTTCGGTCTTATCCTGGGTTGGGTAGTTAGCATGATTATAAATCTGATTGTCAATTCGATTGCATCCAGACAGGGAGTTCCGTACGTGAATTACTTTAGTTTTCCGTGGTGGTTGTGCTTGGGAGCGGTTGTTTTTTCGGTTTTTGTTAGTCTTGCCGCTGGTATTTATCCTACGATGCGTGCGGCACGTGTTGACCCTGTCGTGGCGCTGCGGCACGATTAAAACGTCGCCGTGCCGGCGGCGACTAAACGAAAAATTTTACGGAGAAAATCATGTGTCTTATGTTTTTGTCTTTAATTTTAATTGTCTCTTTACCACTCGATTCTCAACAAGCATCGAGTATCCAGCATCGAGTATCCCATCCTTTCTCTGTCCATGATATATTAGCGATGGATAGAATCTCCGATCTACAAGTCTCGCCGGATGGTAAACGGATTATCTTTACTCTGCGAAAAACCGACC